>NZ_JBFALG010000001.1:42922-352401 GCF_040656135.1 Micromonospora sp. NPDC050200 | reverse complement strand
GCCACGGAGGCGTTTCCGACGGGCGTGATCCGCGTGATCTACTCGCCGACCGAGGCACCCACCACGGTCGGCTACGACGAGGTCAAGGACCAGGTGCCCGGCGGGAAATAGCCGCCCCGCGCCACCAGGTGCCCTGTCCGGTCGTACTCCTCTACGACGGGACGAACCAGACTGCGGCGTCCGGCGGCAGCAGGGGGATCCGGTCGGCCGCTCGGAGCGGTGCACTCGCCAGCATTACCCGGCCGACGCCGGTCAGCGGCGCCGCCCGGTCGCCGACGTTGACCGCGCAGCCGAACCCGTCGCCGCGTCGAAGAGCCACCACGTCCGGTCCGGTGTCCCACCAGGTCAGCTCGTCGACGGCGGCGACACCGTTGCCCAGCTCTCGGCGTAGCCGGATCGCCGCGCGGTAGAGCGCCAGGGTGGAGGCCGGGTCCGCCGTCTGCCGCTGCACGCTCCAGGCGCCCCAGCCGTCGGGCTGTGGCAGCCACGGCGGGTCGGCTCCCTCGGGCGAGAAGCCGTACGTTCCGCCGTCCACCGTCCACGGGATCGGCACCCGGGACCCGTCCCGCCCGCGCACGGTCCGCCCGGAACGTTCCCAGAGCGGGTCACGCAGCGCCTCGTCGGGCAGGTCCGCCTGAGGCAACCCCAGCTCCTCCCCCTGGTAGACGTAGGCCGCGCCGGGCAGCGCCAGCATCAGCAGGGCGGCGGCCCGCGCCCGGCGCAGCCCCCGTTCTCCTCCGCCGTAGCGGGTGGCGGCCCGGACCGCGTCGTGGCTGTTCAGCACCCACGCCGGCAGGGCACCCACCCGGCGGTACGCCTCGAGCGTGCGCCCGATGGTGTCCCGCAGCGCCGGGGCGGACCAGTCGCACTCCAGCAGCTCGAAGGTGAACGCCTGGTGCAACTCGTCCGGCCGGACGTAGCGGGCCTGCCGGTCGGCGTCGAAGAGGCACACCTCCCCGATCAGCGCCCGCTCCCTCGGCACCGCGTCGACCATGGTCCGCCACTGCCGGTACAAAGCGTGCAGCGGCGCCTGGTCGAAGAAGGGCATCAGGTGGTTGCGGCGGAACTCGGTGTGCTGTCCGGGGCCGGCGTCGACCAGGTCGGGGTGTTTGAACAGGGCGTGCGCCATGTCGATGCGCAGCCCGTCCACGCCCCGGTCGAGCCACCACCGGATGATCTTCTCGTACTCCGCCGGCACCTGCGGGTCGTCCCAGTTCAGGTCGGGTTGCTCGGGGCTGAACAGGTGCAGGTACCACTCGTCGGGCCCGCCGTTCGGGCTCGGTGCCCGCCGCCAGGCGCTCCCGCCGAACGCCGACTGCCAGTCGTTGGGCGGCCGGTCCGGGTGGTCCTCGTCGACCGCACGGAAGACGTACCGGTGGCGGGCGGCGCTGCCCGGTGGTGCGGCGAGCGCCGCCCGGAACCAGGGGTGCCGGTCCGAGGTGTGGTTGGGCACCAGGTCGCAGACGACCCGCAGGCCGAGCCGGTGCGCCTCGGCGACGAGCGCGTCGACGTCGGCGAGGGTGCCGAAGAGCGGGTCGACGTCGCGATGATCCACGATGTCGTATCCGCCGTCGACCATCGGTGACGGGTAGAACGGGGTCAGCCAGACGGCGTCCACACCGAGGGAGACCAGGTGGGGCAGGCGGGCGGTCACCCCGGGCAGGTCACCGGTCCCGTCTCCGTCCGAGTCGGCGAAGCTGCGGACGTACACCTGGTAGCAGACGCCGCCGCGCCACCACGGCTGCCCCGGCGGGGACTCGGTCAACGGCGGACCAGGGTGAAGCCGCCGGGCAGCACGGTGACCCGCAGCTGGGTGGCGGTGCTGGTGTGCCGGGAGCGGAGGGCACCCGCCGCGTCGTACACCTCGATGGTGGCCGGACCGGTGCCGCCGGCCGTGACCTGCGCGGTCCGGGCGACCCGGGCGGCACTGCGCAGCAGCGTCGTGCTGTGCCCGTCGCCGGCCAGGGTGAGCCGGGAGACCAGCGGTTCCAGCATGACCGCGTCGACGGTGGCCGGGCTGCCGGCCGTCGCCTGAGCGGTCAGTTCGGTGGCGTGGGCGGCGAGTTCGCGGGGCAGGGTGACCGGGAGCAGCGCACCCGGCGCCGGGGAGTTGCCCTGGGCGCCGACCCGGGCGTGGTCGACCTCGCCGAGCGGTCCGGCGTCGCTGTGCCAGACGGTCCGGGCCGGTACGCCGGGGCGCAGGTCCACCACCGGCAGCACCAGCCGGGGCTGGTCGGCCGGTGGGAGCTGCCAGCGCAGCCCGGCCCCGGCGGGCAGGTCGACGTAGCTCCCGCTGATCAGCGATTCGCCGGTCCACGCCGACGGCGGGGTGACCACGGTCGCGCCGCCCTGACGGGAGCCGTCCTCGGCTTCCAGGGTCACCGTGCCGACCCGTTCGACGATTTCGGTGCGGTGGGCGAGTGCGGCCAGTCCCGGGCGGGCGTCCAGGGCGAGCATGCTGAGCAGGGTGTGGATGGTGGACTCGGCGCCCGAGTTCCGGTTGACCTGCCCGTCGCCGTTGATGCCGTCGATGGCCCGGCCGGTGTGCGGGTCGTAGCCGGGTGTCCCGGCCGGGTTGGCGCCGAAGTACCAGGCGGCGGTGAGGGCGGCGAGCTGCGCGAATCCGGACCGTCCGGTGGCGTCGGCGACGGCGAGCAGGGACTGCACGCGGGAGTCGACGCCGTAGGCGATCTGGGTCCGGTCGGTGCGGGTGGGCAGCCGGCCGTTGTCCGGGCCGCCGGAGGTGAGCAGCCAGGGGGTGAAGACGGCGGAGTCGGTGACGGCGGGGCCGAGCAGGGCCCGGTCGCCGAGCGCCCGCGCGGCCCGGGCGAGCGCGGCCGGCATCTGCGCGCCCCAGCCGTGCCAGACGGAGCGGGACAGCGCCCAGGGACGTACCGCGCCGAACGGCCACTCCCGCACGTCGCCGTCGGCGAGGGCGGTGATGCCCTCGGCGAGTTGGCGCAGCGCCCGGCGGGCGGTGGCGCCGCCGCCGGCTTCGACGTAGGCGGCGAGTCCGAGGACCGCTTCGGCGGTGGCGTCCGCGCCGTCGACGATCAGCCAGGCCGGGGTACGGTCCCCGTCGATGATCTGCCACTGGTCGTGGCGGACGAGCACCTGCCGCTGCACGGCGGCGATCGCCAGGTCGAGGCGGTCGCGCAGGAAGCCGGCGAAGTCCCGGTCGGTGTCGCGGAACGCCGCGTACCCTTCGCCGAGCGCCCAGATGGTCCGGGCCAGCCAGTACGACGCGTCGCTGTCGGACGGGTCGGGCAGTTCCCTCGGCTCGGCGCTCGGGTTGAGCGTGCCGTCCGGCTGCATCCACAGCACCACGTTGCCGGCGTACGGGCCGTCGGCGGTCTGCAGGTAGGTCAGCCCGCGCAGGAGCTGGTAGGCGGCGTCCCGGCTGGTGGCGGCGCCGGTCTGCCGCCAGTGCCGCAGGTAGACCACCGCGGCCCGGGAGATGTCGTCGGCGTTGTACGCGCCCTGCCCCCAGGTGTCGGTGTCCGGGTCGTACGCGCCACCGCCGACCCGGCGGAACGCGCCGTCCGGCCCGGGTTCGGCGTAGGTCCAGAGCACCCCGACTCCCGGGGTGTCGGCGAGCCGGTAGGTGGTGTGCCCGTGCTGGTCCGGCGGCGTGACGTCCTGCCGGAGGAAGTCCAGATGCGCGAGGTTGGTCAGCGGCCCCTCCGGCGTGGCCGTACTCCGTCGGGCGTTGGCGGCTTCGGCCGACGTGGGGGTCAGCAGCGGGGTGGTGACGGCGAGGCCGCCCAGCAGCAGCGATCGGCGTTTCACGGGGGGTCTCCTCGGTCAGGACGGGCGGACTGTGGGGTGTTCCGGGGACCGCCGTCCGAGGTGGACGGTGCGGTCCTCGCGGGCGGAGCGGGCGGCCGCGGCGGCGACGGTTGCGGCGGTGGCGCCCTCGGTGATTCCGGCGACGGGTCGGTCGCCGGTGCGGACGCAGCGCACCAGGTCGTGCATGGCGGCGCGGACGCTCTCGGCGTAGACGTGTGGTTTGGCGGCCTCGCCGCCGAGGTCGAGAGTGATCCGGCAACGGTGTGGCAGCCGCCGCTCGTGGCCCCGTTCCCGGGCGTGTTCCGGACCGGCGTGCCGGTGTACCGCCACGGTGACGGCGGCGGCGTCGGGCAGCCGGTGGCCGTCGACGGCGAGCAGTCCCCCGGACCGGGCCGGCAGGCTCTCGACCAGCGCCGCTCCGGCGTCATCGGTCCACAGGTCGACGATGGCGTGCACCGGGATCCAACCGGTCACCCGGGCCTCGGCGGTGCCGAAGTCGATCCGCATCAGTTGCCGCTCGCAGCGGTGGGCGTGGCTGAAGCCGTGCGCGAAGGTCGCCACCGCGCCGTCGGGATAGCGGGTGGTGGCGACCGCCAGGTCGACGAGGTTGCTGCCGGGGCGGTGGCCGAGCATGCCCTGCACCGATTCGGGGCTCGCGCCGACGAGGGCGTCGGCCGCGTCGAAGAAGTGCACACCGTGCTCGACGAAGATGCCGCCGCTGACCCGCTCGTCCCAGAACCAGTGCCCCGGCCCGAGGTCCTCGTCGCTGGCGTCATTCTCGAAGGCGAGCCGCCGGACCGGACCGAGCAGCGGGTCGGACGGGGAACCGGGCGGCGCGGCGAACCGTGGGTCGCGCAGCCGGGCCAGCGCCCGTAGCACGGGGTTGTAGCGCAGAACGTGGTCGACCACCAGGACGCGACCGGTGGCCGCGACCGCGTCCCGGATGGCGATGGCCTCGTCCTCGTTGACGGCCAGGGGTTTCTCGGAGAAGACATGCCGGCCGGCGCGCAGCGCGGCGAGGGTGGTCTCCGCGTGCCCGGCCGGTGGGGTGGCCACCACCACGACGTCCACGTCGTCGGCCGTGACCAGCGCCTGCCAGTCCGGCACCGGCCGGGCGGCCAGGATCCCGGCCAGCCGCCCGGCCCGGTCGGTGTCCGGGTCCGCGACCACGGTGACCGTCACGTCCGGCAGGTCACGCAGGGCGCCGGTGAGGAAGGTGGCGAAGCCGCCGGCCCCGACGACACCGAGGCGCAGCGCGGCATGGCCGGTCACCGGATCCGCCCCGTCGACACCGCAGGCCCGGTCACGAGGGCCGGCCGAGGGCCCGCCGCACGGCTCACCGGACACGGTCGAGCCGGGCGACGCCGATCTTGGCGTCGGCCATTCCGTAGAAGACGTACCGGACGCCGTCCACCTCCTCGATCGCGGTCGGGAAGACCACGTTCGGGACGGTGCCGGAGCGCTCGTCCTCGGTCTCGGGCACCAGGATCGGCTCGGCGGTGCGGGCCAGCACCCGACCCGGGTCGGCCGGGTCGAGCAGCATCGCCCCGGCCGCGTACTCGACCTTCTGTGTGCTGGGGTCGAAGGTGTCGGGGATGTGGCCCGTGACCCCGTGGTGGATGAGCAGCCAGCCCTCGTCCACCCGGATCGGCGGCGGGCCGGCACCGATCTTCAGCTCCTCGTAGGGGAACTCGGACAGGGCGACGCAGCGGTGGTCGCGGAGCCGGACCAGGGCGGTGATGTCGGCGTGCACCTCCTCGACCGGGACGTAGGAGATCCAGATGCCGGGCCGCTCGTCGGTGATCCCGGCCGGCAGGTGCACCCCCTCACCGGGGCGGAACCAGCCCAGGTCCCACATCGGCCGGTGCAGCATCGCGTAGCAGGGGCGGCCGTCCGGGCCGGGCACCGGTTCGGGGAAGAAGACCGCGTCCTTGTTCGGGAAGAGGTTCAGGTCGGTGTCCAGGCCCGGTTGGTACGCGAACTGCACCGGACCGAGCCGACGCCAGGTGCGCAGGTCGGTGGAGACGGCCAGGGCCAGCCGTGGACCCAACGGACCATAGGCGACGTACGTCATCAGGTGGCTGCCGAGGCCCGGCACCCAGGTGGTGCGCGGATCCTCGACCCCGGCGTTGTTCAACCCGCGCTCCCACCCCTCGTCGGGGGCGAGGACCACGCCACGCCGGACCACTCCGGCCGGTGTCCCGTCACGGAACTCGACCTCGGCGAGCCCGACCCGGGAGACGTTCCCCTTGGCGACCAGCCGCGGCAGCAGGTGGAGCTTCCCGTCCGGGGTACGTCCGCTGGCCGGGTTGAGCACCCCCTCGGCTTCCAGCGGCTCTCCCGCCTCGGGCGCCATGACCACGCCGAGTCGGGTGAGGGTGTACGGGACGACGGTGGAGACAGTCAACGGTTCAGCCCTTTACGCCAGATCCGATGTTGTTCGAGGTGAAGTGCCGCTGGAAGGCGACGAAGAGCGCCACGGCCGGGGCGGCGAGGACGCAGGCGCCGGCGAGGACCGCCCCGTACGGGTTGGCGGCCCGCGCGGCGACGGTGCTCAGATAGTTGGCGAGCGAGACCGCCAGCGGCTGCATGTCGGTCTGCTTGGTGATCAGGAACGGCCAGAGGAACTCGTTCCACGGGCCGATGAAGGTCAGCAGCACCACGGTTAGCAGTGCCGGACGGACCAGGGGCAGCGCGACCGACCAGAGGATGCGCAGTTCGCTCGCGCCGTCCACCCGGGCGGCGGCGAACAGGTCGGCCGGCAGTTGCAGGAAGAACTGCCGGAAGATGAAGACCGCCGTGGTGTTGATCGCGAACGGCAGGATCATGCCGAGGTAGGAGTCGGCCAACCCGTAGCCGCGCACGATCAGCACGTACAGCGGGATCAGCAGGAGCTGGAACGGGACCACCTGGACCAGCAGGACCAGGCTGAACAGTGCGCCGCGGCCCCGGAAGCTGAGCTGTGCCAGCGCGTAGCCGGCGAGCAGGCCGAACACGACCGTACCGAGGATGACCCCGCCGGTGAAGATGCCGGAGTTGACCAGCGACCGCAGCAGGTTGATCTCGGCGTTGATCTCCCGGTAGTTGTCCAGGGTGAGGCCGCCGGTGGGGAACGCCCCGGCCGGGGAGGTGTCCGGTTCGGCCTGCAACGACCCGATGAACATGTAGTAGAAGGGGAAGAGGAAGGCCAGCGCGAAGGCGATCAGCGCCGCGGTCCGCAGCACCCGGCCGAGGGTGCCGGGGCGGCGGGCCACGGGCGCGGGCGCGACGGTGGGCGCGGTTCCGGCTGCGCCGAGCGTCCGGGTCGACATGTCAGGACCTTTCCAGCAGTCGACGGTTGATCATGGATACGCTGACGACGCCGACGACGAGCAGCACCCCGATCGCCGCCGCCACGTCCGGGTTGCCCTGCTCGATGCCGCGCTGGTACATCAGCAGCACCGGGGAGGTGGAGGCGCCGTTCGGGCCGCCGCCGCCGGTCAGCAGGTAGGGCTCGGTGAAGAGGTTCGCGCCGGTGATGGTCGCCAGGATCACCACCAGGGTGGTGGCCGGGCGGACCGCCGGTACGGTCACCGAACGGAATCGCTGCCAGGCACTCGCCCCGTCGACCGCTGCCGACTCGTACAGCTCCTTCGGGACGTTCTGCAACGCGGCGAGGTAGAGCAGGATGAAGAAGCCGAGCTGCTTCCAGGCCACGAAGACCGCGATGAGCGGCATCGCGAGCGTCTCGTTGACCAGCCAGGACGGGTCCGGGGCGAGCGGGCCGAGGACCGTGTTGACCAGGCCGTCCGAGCTGAACAGGAAGAGCCACACCCCGACCACGGCAACGCTGGCCGTCACATAGGGCACGTAGTAGGCGACCCGCAGGAAGGCGCGCCCCCGGATGGCCCGGTTGAGCGCCACGGCGAGGGTGAGCGCCAGCACCGCGGTGAGCGGGACGTTGATCAGCAGGAAGACCAGGATGTTGCCGAACGCCTGCCGGACCCCCGGGTCGCCGATCACCGTGCGGTAGTTCTCCAGCCCGACGAAGGGACGCTCGACCTGGGCTCCCGGCGCGGCGAAGAAGTAGTCGTGGAAGCTCATCCAGACGGCGAACCCGAACGGATACGCGAAGGTCAGCACGAGGTACGCCGCGTACGGCGCGATCAGGGCCAGCCCGACCGGGTGACGGCCGAGCAGCGCCGTCCCCGGTCGGTGGCCGGGGCGCGGGTGCGCGCCCCGGGTGAGGTGGGCGGTCATCGCTGGCCGGCTAGCCCGTCGACCTTCTTCGCGGCGTCGCCGAACGCGTCGGCCACCGGCCGCTTACCGAAGATCACCGACTCCGAGTACGCGTCCCGGAACGTCTGCCAGATGGTGATGGAGTTCGGCACGTTCGACACCTCGACGGTGCGCCCGGCCTGGTCGGCGAAGTCACGGTAGGCGGGCTTCTCGGTGAAGAAGTCCGGGTAGGTGGCGGTCAGGTTGGCGCGCAGCGGCATCTGGCCGGTCGCCTTCAGCAGCGCGCCGTCCTGCTCCTGGCTGGTGGCGAACTTCAGCACCTCCCAGGCGGTGCCACGGTTCTGGCAGGAGGAGTACATCGCGACGTTCTTGGCGTCGCTGAAGGTCTTGATCTCGGCGGCGGGCTTGCCGGCGGAGGTGGGGACCGGCTTCAGCCCCCACTTGATCTTGTCGCCGTAGACGGGGATCGCCCACGGGCCGACGATGGCCATGGCGGCCTTGCCCTCGCCGAAGGAGTCACCGTTGTACTGCTCCTTCGGGGCCAGTCCCTCGGCGTAGAGGGTCTTCCAGAAGTCGGCGACCCGCTGCCCCTCGGCCGAGTTGAACTGCGCCTTGCCGTCCTCGACCAGCTGCTTCCCGCCGGTCTCGGCGATGAACAGCGGGTAGAAGTCGAACCAGGACTGGAAGAACTGGCTGGCCGGCGAGGGATAGATGGCCGCCTGCGCCGCACCGGAGGACTTGATCTTGCGGCTCGTGTCGAGGAAGTCCGCGTACGTGCCGAGCGGCGGATTCTCCGGGTCGACGCCGGCCTTCTGCATGACCGCCTTGTTGTAGACGATCATGACAGGGTTGGCCTTCCAGGGCATCTGGTAGTACTTGCCGTCCGGCGACCGGTACTGCTCGGCGGCCGGCCCGGTCCGCTGTTCGAGATGGCCCTTGGCACCCTCGAAGTCGTCCAGCGCGACCAGCCCGCCCTGCTTCTGGAACTGCGGCACGGCGGCCGGGGCGGTGTTGAAGATCAGGCAGGGCGCGTTCCCGGCGGTGATCGCGGCGCCGATGACCTCCTCGGAGGACTTGCCGGCCGGGACCTCCTGCGCGGTGATCTTCTGGTCGGCGTGCTGGCTGTTCCACGCCTCGACCATCGCGTTGCCCCAGGCCAACTCCTCCTTGTTGTTCGACAGCCAGATCGTGATCGGCCCCTTGGCCGAGGAATCGGCCTTGGTGCCGGAGTCGCCGTCAGCGCAGGCTGCGATGAGGCCGAGGGAGAGGGCGAGGAAGGCAGCGGGGACGGTACGTCTCATATCGGTCTCCGATCTCGACTGCCGTGACCACTGACCGGGCGGAGGCGATGCCCGGGCGGTGGGTCACGGCGATTGGTGTGGTGTGGGTGGTGGTGCAGCGGTGGAGGCGCGGACGACGAGCTGCGCGGGGGGCATCTCGACGTCCGGGCCGCCGTTGCCGTCGACGAGGTCGAGCAAGGTACGGGCGGCGACACCGCCCCAGCCGGACGGATCGGTCCGGACGCTGGTCAGTGCCGGGCTGATGTGGGCGGCCAGTTCGGTGTCGTCGAAGCCGGTGACCGAGAGTTGGCCGGGGACGTCGAGGCCACGTTCCCGGGCCACGGCCATGCCGGCCATCGCCATCACGTCGTTGGCGTAGATGATCGCGCTCGGCGGGTCGGCCAGGTCGAGCAGGTGGTGGGTGGCCCGGGCCCCACCGGCCGCCGAGAAGTCGGACGGCACGCAGGGACCGGGGGACAGTCCGGCGTCCCGTAACGCGTTCTCCCAGGCGTCCCGCCGCGCCGCGCCGTGCAGGAAGTGGTCCGGGCCGGCGACGTGCGCGACGTGCCGGTGCCCCAGCTCCACCAGATGCCGTACCGCGGCGGCGATCCCCGGCCGGTCGTCGACGAGCACCGCCGGGAACGGGCTCGCCACGTCGGGACGGCCGAGGGTGACGGCGGGCAGCCGCAACTCCTCCAGCAGGGCGATCCGCGGATCGGCGACCCGCAGGTCCAGCAGGAACACCCCGTCCACCCGACCGTCGGCGGCCAGCCGCCGGTAGCCGTCCTCCTCCGCCCGCTGACTGGTGACCACCTGGAGAACCAGCGCCTGGCTCTGCTCGGCGAGGACGCGTTCCACGCCGGCGATGAAGGCGGGGAAGAACGGGTCGGCGCCGAGCAGCTCCGGCGGGCGGGCGAGCACCAGGCCGACGGCGAACGCCCGGGAGGTGGACAGGGCCCGGGCCCGATGGCTCGGCGTCCAGCCCAGCTCCTTCGCCACCGCCAGGATCCGCCGGCGGGTCTCCTCGGCCACCCCGGGCCGGCCGTTGAGGGCGAAGGAGACCGCTCCCTTGGAGACTCCCGCGGCCCGGGCGACGTCGGTGATCGTCGGTCGACGTTGGCTCACCAACTCGGCCTCCTTCCCGTACCTGCGGGTCCTGGCGCGAGCACCGGTCGCTAAACCGGTTTGGGAGATGCTAGACCGGTTTAGCAGACGGATCAATGGCTGGCTCCGGGGCGCGTGCAGCGCGGCCCCGATGCAGGCGGAACGCGCACAGAGCCGCAGAGGTCGAGGCGCCATCCGGCGAGTACAGCCACGTCCCGATCTTCCAGACGCCCGCCGTGCACCGTGGCATGCTCTCGGTGAACCCGGTCTGGCGGGCCACGCACGTGCCCGACCCGGCCTTCACCGGGAAGGTCTGCCAGCCGAGTTGACCTCGTCGCGCGGAGTCTCCCGCCGGCACCGCCGGAGCAGCACGAGGGCCGCCATCAACAGCCCGATCACCATCAGCGCCCAGACCGGCTGGAAGGGAAGCAGGGACACCTGGAGCGCGATGCCCACCACCGCCACCGCCCAGACGAACCGGATCGACCAGCGGCGGCCGACGATGAGCAGGATGCCACCACCCAGCACCATGAGCACCCCGGTCACCACGTGGGCCCACAGCCAGCCGGTCAGGTCGAGGTGGTAGAGCCCCTCCTGGGTGATCACGACGTACGGGTCGTCGTCCAGGTCGGTGACCCCGGCGACGGCATCGAGGACTCCCGCCCCGGCGAGCAGCACACCGGCCAGCATCCGCTGCCGGTCCCGCATGTGGGCCTCGTCGTGCCGCACCCCGTCCTCCTTCCGGCCGTCCGTTCCAGCCTAGGGACGCGGCACAGGATCCGTCCGGCGCTCGGAGCGGGAACCACCGACCGGCTCGGGTCGGAGCGGGCCTCGGTGCCACTCCGCGAGCGTGTCCACCGGGACGCCCACCATGCCGGCGAGCAGGTCGAGCGGCGCGGCATGCCCGCGCCACTCGATGTCGGCGTGGATGTCACGCAGCCCCTGGCGGTACGCCCCACCGCCCGCCTCGGGGTCGGGAAGCTCGGCGACGCGCCGCTCGACGTACCGCCGGGCCATGATCTGGTACGCGTTGACCCCGAGCACTTCGTTGTCGTCGAAGGTCATCAGGGAGCCGCCTTTCACGGAGTAGTGGTAGGGGTCGGGGTGGCGGCGCCGATGACCCCGCCGAAGAAGACCATGAGGGTGACCGCGACCGCCGGGGCGACGAAGACGTAGCCGAGCACCAGTCCGGCGACGGCCATGCCACGGCCGGACTTCAGACCGTTGCGGGTCTCGTGCAGGCCGACGTGGCCGAGGATGACGGCGAGAATGCAGGGAAGGCCGAACACACACCATCCGCCGAGCACGCCGACGATGCCGAGCACCATCGCGGCGGTGGCCGCGCCGGACGCGGGCGGCACCGCGATCAGCAGCGGCGGCGGATACGGCACCGCCGGCGGGTATGGCGCAGGCGGCGGGTAGGGCCCGGCCGGCGGGTACTGGCCGGCGGGGACGGCCGAGATCGCTGGCAGGGGCCGGGTCGGGTCGTGGCCGGGCTGAGGGTAGGTCATCGTCGGGGTTCCTGTCGTTCGTCGAGTCGGTGCAGCAGGGCGCTGACCTCGCTGTGCAGGCGGCGCAGTTCCGCTGCGGTCGGGGCCAGCTCATAGCAGTGGTGGTGGGTGGCGGCCGACAGCGTCGCCCAGGCGTACGTGATGCGGCGGGCCACCTCGGTGCCCGGCCCGAGCCGGCCGCGCAGCATGAGCTGCTTGGCCCGGCCCTGCTGGCACGCCGCGACGGCCGGCCGGATCCGCCGCCAGTAGGCGTCGATGCCGCCTTCGAGGGCGAGGCGGATCAGGCAGGCGCAGGCCCGCGGCCACCAGCCGGCGGTCACCGCGGTCGCGCCGAGCGGGCCGGCGCCGCGCAGCAGCTGGTCGGCCGCCGCCAGGCAACGGCGGGGCGTCGGCGCGGTCACGCGAGCACCTTCGCCAGGGCGCGGGCGTCCGTGACCAGGCGGGGCAGGTCCGCCTGGTACGCCCCGTGCACGCCCTCCCGGCAGGCCTTGTACGCGCCGACCGCCCAGCCGCCGTGGCGTCCCAGCCAGCCGAGCACGTCGCCACCGCGGTCCGCGTCGTCGAAGACGGCCAACGCCACGATCGTGGTCAGCCGGCGGGACGCGTCGACGATCGCCGCCTCGACGTCGTCATGCGGCACCCCACGGGCCACCCGGGCCCGCCACACCCGCAGGTGGCAGGCCGCCTCGAGCGCCGACCGGCACAGCTCCGCCACCACCGGCCCACGTACGTCGGCGGGCAGCTCGTCGTTGCGGGCCAGGGCGTACGCGTCGTCGAGGTAGCGAGTGACCGGGTCGGAGCCGGCCCGCACGGTCACCACGGACCGCTCGGCGCGCTGCACCTCCACGATCCGGGCCCGCCCCAGGTCGAGCCGGCGCACCGCGTCGGGCAGCCGGGTGTCGTGGGTGAACACCACGACCTGCCGGTCGGTGGCCAGCTCGGCGAGCACCCGGGCCAGTCCGTCCACCTTCGACGGGTCCATGCTCTGCACCGGGTCGTCGATGACGATGAACCGGAACGGGCTCTCCGGGGCGCAGCTGCGCGGCAGGAACGTGGCCAGCCCGAGGGCCTGCATCTCACCCTGGCTCATCACGCCGAGCGCGGTGCCGTTGTCGGCGCCGTCCACGCTCACCGGGAAGACCACCCGCCGCCGGGTGTTCGTCCCGGCCAGGGTCATCGCGCCCAGCTCGACGTTGCTCTCCTGCCGTAGCTGCCCCCAGATCCGTTGCGAGTGTGCGGCGAACGGCGCGATCCGCTCGTCGCGGACCGCCGCGCCGGTCTCCTTCAACCAGGCGCGCGCGGCCTTCAACCGGGCCAGGGTCGCCTCCCGCGCCGCCAGCCCGCCGGCAGCGGTGACCCACTCGCGCAGGTCGGCGGCGGCCGCCCGCCACCCGGTGTCGCGCTGCCGCAGGAACCCTTCGGCGTACGCGCGGGCCGCGTCCGCCGCCGCCGCCACCGCCGGGTACCGCGCGGCCAGGTGGTCGGCCAACTCGGCCGGTTCCCCGGGTACGCGCCGCAGCGCGGCCACGGCCTCCCGCAGCGCCCCGACCGGCGGCGATCCGGGGCCGTCGGGCACGGTCAGGTCGTCGATCAGGTGGTGCGCCTGACGCAGCAGAGCGGTGAGCCGGGTCGCCGCGGCCTGGGCGGCGACGCTGCGCTGCCGCAGCTCGGTCAGGGTCTCCGTGGCGGCGGCCCGCCACCCACCGTCGAGGGCGCCGATATCGCAGACGGGACAGGGCCCGTCGCCCCGGTCCTCGTGGTGTTCGAGGGCGAGACGGAGCAGTTCGGCGCTGCGCAGCGCCGCCCGGGACCGCCCGCCGTCGTACCGGAGGGTTTCGGTCGCCGCTTCCCGCACCTGCCCGGCCAGCCGCGTCACCTCGTCCACTGGCGGCGGGTCGAGCGCGGCGAGCTCCCGGCACCGCCGCACCGCCTCGTCGGCGGTCGCCTCGTCCGGCTCGTCGAGGATCGCCGCCAACGCCGGCAGGTCGACCGCGCCCCGGCCGCGCAGCAGCACGGCGGCCCGCCGGGCCCGGTCGTCGTCGACGCCTGCGAGCACGTCGGCCAGGGCGGCGCGCTGTGCGCGTACCTCCTTGACGGCCGTGTCGTGCGGCCGGGCGGCGCGCATCAGCCGCTGATCGGCGTCAGTCAGCGCGTCCAGGCCGAGGATGGCGAAGAGCGCGTCGAAGAGCTGGCTCTGCGTGCCGGCGGCGAGCCTGCCCAGCTCGGCGGCGGTGAGGAACGGCCGGTACAGCTCCAGCGGCCGGGCCAGCCCCAGCTCGGCGAGGCCGCCGCGCCGGCCCCGCGCGCTGGTCACGGTCACCTCGGCGTCGCCCAGCTCACCACCGGCGGGCCAGGCCCGCGCCACCCGGGTCGGCGTGGCCACGCCGTCGACCCGCAGCTCCACACCGATCCGGCACGGGTCCGGGGCGTGCAGGTTCCGCCACCCGGTACGCCACACGCTGGTCTTGTCGGCCCAGCGGGCGCTGTCGCCGGTGAGGGCGAGTTCGACGGCCTCGGCGAAGCTGGACTTGCCGGAGCCGTTGCGGCCGACGACCAGGGTGATGCCCGGCCCGGGCGCGATGTCGAGGGTGCGCTCGGGGCCGACGCCGCGGAATCCGGCGACGGTCACCGACTTCAGCCAGATCCGCTCCGACGGCTCGTCGTTCATGGGGGAGCGCGGGTCGAGCCGGGTGGGGCTGCCGGCGAGGGCGGCGGTCAGGTCGTCCTCGCCGGTGAGCGCGGCGAGGACCAGTTCTGCGGTGTCGGCCTTCACGTCGCTGTCGGCGGCGAGCCGGTCGAAGATCAGCTCGATCAGGGGTGCGGTGGGCTGCTCGGGGAGGGTCATCGTTGTCTCCAGGCGCGTGGTGTCCGCGGGCCGACGGCTCGTCGGCCCGCCCGGGATGAGCGGTGGAAGTGGGCAGCCGCCGGTCGGGCCGCCCTCGGTGAGCGGTGGAGATCGGAGGCCGTGGTGGCCGTTCGGAGGCTTTGGAGCTGATGTCGCAGACGAATCAGACTGTCGACGCCGGTCGCGTTCGCTCCGGCTGCCGGTCGAAGGGGTCAGAGCGTGGCGTTCGCGTGCCAGTCGCGCAGGAACGCGTCGACCAGGGCGTACGCCCGAGGACGCAGGTCGAAGGTCTCCTCCCGCCGGCGGCGGGCCATGTGCGACAGGCCGTCGGCGGCCTCGTTGAGGGCGTGGCCGCTATGCCCCTTGACGTGCCCGAAGGCCAGGTCGGGGCGGCGGGCCACCTGCTCGGCGAGCCGGACCAGGGTCGGCTGGTCGGACCAGCGGCGCTCCCGCAGGCTGTAGCCGGCCGGCATCGCGTCGGTGTTGCCGGACTGCCAGCGGCGCAGGTAACGCAGGGCGGCGAGGCTGTCCAGCAACACCGTCATGCCCACCGGCACCTCCTCGTACGCGGTCAGCAGGTAGTCGACCGCGCGCAGCTCGTTGATCAGCACCCGGGAGACGCCGGTCGGGTCGAGCCGGCCGATACCCCGGCCGAGCAGGCCGTAGTGGCCGTCGGTCACCACGTACCCGATGCCACCAGCGCGGCCCTTCCAGCTCGCGTCGGTCGCGGCCACCAGCGGCGCGGACGTCGCCGCCCAGCGGGCCACCAGGCCGCGGCCGCGCTGCTGGTCCTCGCCGGACCGGCGGTGGACGCCGTGGTCGGCGGCCAGCCGCTCGGCGGTGTCGAGCAGTTCGCCGGCGGAGGCCAGCTCGTCGTAGTGGGCGGCGGTGAGGGCGAGGCTCACGGCGTCGCCGATGCGCTCGCAGTCGTCGCAGCGGGTGGCGCGGGCGTAGCCGCGCAGGGTGAGGGCGCGGTCGTGCAGGGGAGGGGGGAGCAGGGCCAGGGTGCGGAGGAACTCATCGGGACGCACGACGCCCCCTAGAACTCGGTAACGTCGGTGACGACGGCGGTCAGCTTGTCGCCGGAGCGCTTGATGCTGGCCATTTCCTCCTGCTGAACAGAGGCGGAGTCGCCGGTCGCTTCGAAGGTGTTGATGATGGGGTCCTCGGCCCCCTTGACCTGGTACGTCACCTCGTACGTCTTGGACGGGTCGAGGCCGGTGCCGGTGTAGGTGACGTTGATTCGGTAGGTAATGTTGCAGCCGGCGCTGCCGAAGCACTGCTTGCTCAGGGTCTTGACCTTGAGCTTGAAATCGTTCTTGGTTGGGGTTTCGTAGGTGGGGACAGGCGGTTCGGTCGTGGCCGGCGCTGCGGCGGCGGTAGTCGCGGCGGAGGTGGTGGACGGCGAGGTCGGAGCAGTCGAGGCGGCGGCCTTGCCCTGGTCGGACTTGTCCCCGCTGTTGGTCGTGGCCAGCAGCGCGCCGCAGCCGCCGAAGCAGAGGAGCAGCACCAGGACCATCCCGCCGACGATCCACCCGATCAGGGGCTTCCTCTTACGAGCGACGGGCACCGTGTTGCCGGTGTCCGGCGTACCGGGCTGGGGCTGAGGCTCGGCCTGCGGCTCCGGCTGGAACTCGGGCTGCGTCATGTTCTCTCTCCTCCATGGTGAGCGGTCAGGGGTGGTCGGCCCGGGCAACCAGTGGGTCAGCCGGGCGACTTGTGTTCGGGCGGGTCTGGATTGGTGGAGACGGGAGCGTGGAACCGGTGGACTGAACGGATCAGGAGGACGGGATGCCGACGACCTCGACCTCGACGCCCTCGTTGCGGAGGGACTTCATCGCCCGGTAGAGCGCGACCTGGGCGAAGGTGAAGAGCGAATCGACGGTGAGCGCCTTGCCGGACCCGAGGGCGATCGCGTAGATGACCTTGCGAGGGCGGAAGTCCAGTCCGATGGCGCGAGCCGACGGCTGCTGGCGGACCATCTTGACCAGCGCGGCTCGGGCGTCAGCCTCGTACCGCAGCGCGTCGACCGACACCTCGCCCTGAGCAAAGAGGTGGCTCAGCGGCGAGCTGCCCTTGGCTCTCTTTACGTGGATCAGCTCGTCGTCTGGCCCGAGCAGGTCGCAGGCCTCGATGCCCCGGTGGTGCTGGCCAGTCCGCAGCAGGCGCCGGTCCAGCAGCGTCAGACCGCAAACCTTGGCGGCGTGGGCGTTGTAGTCCGCCTCTTCTGGCAGGTCGGCGGTCCACGCCGGTAGGGCAACGCTCGCCGGTCGGGCCAGGATCTGCTTGATCTCGTCGCGGAGGAACTCCCGGTGCCTGTCGCCGATCTCGTACCAGCCGCCCTCGTGCAGCAGGAGCTGACTCGTACCGTGCGCGAGCTGGGCGGTGACCCATCGCGAAGCGGCCGTCGAGCCGATCTCCTCTCCGGCGCTGTCGGCGTAGAGGGTGATCCGCCCGTTGCAGAGGGAAGCCCACCGCTCGCCGTCGGGCACGCCACTGGTCTGCGCGAGGATGTCGGCCAGCGTGAGCTCCGACAAACGTGCCGGGCGGAGGCCGGACCTGGGCACCCGAAGTTTGTACGACTGGATCCGCTCGAACTCGCTGAAGACCCGGCCCGGCACGGCAAGACCAATCTCATCCGGCTCTGGCGACGCGAGGAGCCGGTCCAGCTGCTTCTCCAGCTCCGACAGCCTCGGGTCGCGGGCCGGCACGGGACGGATCTGGGTAATGAACTCCAGGTCCTCGAACGGAGCCTCCTGCTTGCAGACCCGGTTGATCTCGCGCAGATCGGCGAGCAGGTTTTCCGGCTCGACGCCGAGGTGGATACGCAGGGCGTCGCTGCCCTCGACCAGGGTGGTCTTGCGGGTAGACCGGCAGACGGTCAGGTTCGGGTTGAACGCCCGCCCGCAGACCTGGCCGACGATCTCGCCCCATTTGTCGATCCCGTACATCCTGATGTGCTGTCCGCCGGGGACCATGTTGCGGTCGACCCGACCGGTGGTGCCGAAGACCCGGCGGCGTACCTGCTTGATCTCGTCCGGCGCGAGCGAACGCACGGCGAAGCCGATCCCGAAGCCGGTGTTGGCCAGGTCCAGGTCGATCATGTGTCGTCCGACGGTGCCGTAGGCGAGCGCGTACACATGGTCGTCGACTGCGATGAGCAGCGCGGCGCCGCCACTGCTGAACCCGAGATCGATCGTCTCCCCGGTCAGCGAAGCCAGCACGTCACACCAGTCGGCCCGCTCGCGAGGCACCGTCCCGTGCACGAGCAGGGCCGGGGCGCCAGCGACCAGTCGCTCCTCGATGGCGAAGTCGTGCTTGCGCAGGTAGCGGTGGTCCACCGCGTCGTGGAGACCATCGACCGTCGGCGGAACCCGTTCCAACTGGTAGACCGAGGTCGGATAGGTGCCGGCCGGCCGCTCGGGCAGGTCCAGGTCGAAGAGGGTCGGCGGATCGTTCGAGGGCCGGGTGGCGTTCTTACGAGCGGCACGGCGGCGGGTCGGTCTGGTCGTGGTCGGCGGGTTCGCACGGCGCACGTCGATCTCCTCGCGTAGAGAGTCGGGATGGCGGTTGTGCGGGGGAGGGTGTGCCGGGGCGGGCTTCGCGGGCCCGCCCTCGGCGCGGGGGATCAGCTGAGGGCGACGGTGACGCCCCCGGAGAACATGGAGTCGTGCAGCTCGAGCTTCGCGAGCTTGACGGTCTTCGGGATGTCGAAGACGAGGACGCCGGTCACCTGGTTGCCGGGGTTGATCTCGTTGAAGAAGGTGCTCTGCTCCTGGTTGGCGTAGATGCCGGCGCCGGTGTCGGTGGAGTACTCGGTGCCGTCGGCGGTGTACGCCTTCTGCTCGGTGTCGGAGAGGGTCTGCGGCTCCTTGCCGATGTTCTTGACGTTGACCGTGATCAGGCAGAACTGGCCCTGAGCCTTCTCGCCGAGCATCGAGCTGCCGACCTTGGCGACGCCGCACTTCGACGACTTGACGGTGAACTCGAACTTCCCGTCCCGGGCGGGCTGGCCGATCTTCGCGGCCTTTGCCGCCTTGTCCTCGCCCTTGGCGGCGTTGCTGTCGCCCTTGCTGCTGGTTGCGTCGGTGGCTCCGGAGCCGCAGCCCAGCGCGACAACTGCGGTGGCGAGCAGAGCGAGAGTGGTGGTCTTGCGCATCGTGGTTCTCCTTTGAGAGGCGTTATGTCGGCTGGTCCTGGCGCAGATCGCCCGTTCCGGTGCCGGATCCCAGCAGAGCCGAGGGGCAGCAAACGGGCCACAACGTCTTGCGATAATCCCTGCTATCAGAGCCAAGAACCTGATGGGTGAGAACCCCTGTTATCACAAGCGCTAGCTTGCCTATGGTCCTTGCAGTCGGTAATGTCGCCGCGCAGGCAATCGGACGCTAGGGGGGAGGTGGGCACGAATGTCATCGACGGTTACGTTGGGGCAGGTCGCGAGATTTGCGCAGGTACGCCGTCCAAGCGTCAGCAACTGGCGGCGCCGGCACCCTGACTTCCCTGAGCCGATCGGAGGTTCGCCCGGACAGCCGCTCTTCGATTCGGATGAGGTTGCTCGGTGGCTGGACCAGCGGCCCGTGCCGGCTCAGCGTGAGGGCGGCCTGCCGCCCACGACCTACGGAGACATATTCCGGGCGAGCATGAACCGCGGCGGTGGTATCGATGGATCCGGGCTCGATCCCGACACATTTGCCGACCTTGCGCTTGAGCTGATCGCCTTGCGGAAGGTCCACAAACGCCCGCTGCCCACCGACCGGGCCGCTCTTGCGGACCTCTGCGTCAGAGCCGAGGCCGCGCACGCCGATCTTGTCGGCCTACTCACCCATCTCGCTTCTCCCGGTCAGCCGGCGCTGTCGATGCTCGAGAACGTGGAACGTCTGGTGGCAGAGCTTGGCCCCGCTGGCGCGGCTGAGGAGCTGCTTTCTGCGGCTGGTCGGCGGGGCTGGTCCGGTAGCCCGGTGGAGACGCCCGCGGAGATCTGCCACCTGGTCGTACGCTTGGCAAACGAGCTGCTGGGCGGTGTCACCAATCTCGCCGTCGGGGATCTCGCGGCCGGCCCGGGGCAGCTGCTAACCACCATGCTTGCTGCCGGTAGCCCACGCGAAATCCGGTGCGCCGAAGTGGATCTGGCGATGGCGAAGTGGCTCCGTCTGCGGCTCTTCTGCCACGGACACGGCGGCGTCACGTTCTGCGCTGACGGCCAGGAGACCGTCTACTTCTCTGGCTCGGACGTCATCCTTGTGGACCCACCGTTTCAGCCTGGCGAGCAGGAACACCATGAGGAACACCCGCTGTCCTGGGCCTCGCGGGTGGTGGAGGGCCTCAGCGACGAGGGCATTGGATTCGCCGTCGTTCCGGAATGGACGCTGACGCGCACGGCGGCATCACGCCGGCTTCCGGTGACCTGGGTCCGCGAGCAACTGGTACGTCGCGGCTGCGTCCGCGCGATCATCCAACTGCCCCGCCATATCCACCGCTTCATCACCGGCACAGACCTCGTGCTGCTTGTGCTCGCACCAGACGAGGGCGACACGTCGCGAGATGTCGTTGTCTGCGATGCGGACCAGATTCGATCCCGGTCCGGCGCGTCATGGATTGAACAAACAGTGCGACTCGTGTGCGGGTCGCGGGAATCACGCGAGGCTGAGCCGTGCGCGGCGATTCCGGTGCCCGAGCTATTGGGCAGGCGATCGCTGCTGCCGTCGCATCTGTTGGCGCCCGAGGTGGCACCTGAAGACCAGTTGGTGGAGACCGTTCGGGCACGTGAGTCGGCGATGGCCACCTTCAAGATGGGCACGGATGACGCGATCGCCACGCTGGAGCGGATCGCCGTGACCACCCGTCCCCAGGGAGTCGCCTACCGCACTATCGGTGAGCTGCTTCGTGGACGGCAGCTCATCCGCCTGCCCGGTCATCGCATTCCCGAGGCCGACCTTGGCCGTAGCGGGCAACGGGTCCTGGGGCGCGAAGAGCTGCTCGGCGAACTGCCCGTCGGCGAGCGCCGCATCGACGTGCTGGCACTCGGTCAGTACGCCGCAGCCGGGATCACCGAACCCGGCGACGTGGTCGTGATGGCTGGTAGCCAGCTCCGCGTCATGGTCGACGAATCCGGGGGCAGCGTTCTGCTCACCCCAGTGCAGGGGTTGCGGATCCCCGGCTACGTCAAACACTCTTCGCTGTACCGCGACGAGCCGCAGCTTGCCTGGATCGGGCCGCACGCGCTGGCTGCCCTGCTCGGTGCGGCACGCAACGCGGCCCGCACCGGGCAGCGTGTGCGCAGCGTGACCCTGCACCAGCTGGAGATCCCAGTGCTGGCGGCCGCCGAATACGGCCATCTCGACCAGACGTCCATGATGCTCAACGAGCTGGCCGAGCATGCCCGCAACAAGGCGACGGCGTTGGATCTGGTTCGGCAGCGCATCGCCGCCGGCGTTGCGGATGGCGCGATGAGCCTGCGCTTCAAGCCCAACACGTCGAATACGAGCATCTGAGGAGACAAGAGAATGACCCCACGCGCCCGCAAGCCGGCAGAGCCGCAGGCGGCCGACCTGAAAGGCACTCTCTGGAAGTCGGCCGACAAGCTGCGCGGCAGCATGGACGCCGCCGAGTACAAGCATTTCGTGCTCGGCCTCATTTTCCTCAAGTACACCTCGGACGCGTTCGACGACCGGCGGGCGCAGATCGAAGCTGAGTTGGAAGCGGAGGGCATCCCCGAGGCGAACCGGCCCTCGCTGCTGGAAGACCAGGACGAGTACGCCGGCCGCGGCGTCTTCTGGGTGCCGCAAGCCGCGCGCTGGGAGGCCCTAGCACACCGTGCCAAAGCCGCCGCCGGTCAGACCAGCATCGGTCAACTCCTCGACGGCGCAATGAAGGCCGTGGGCGACGCCAACCCCGACCTCAAGGGCGCGCTGCCACAGGGCCTCTACAACGGGCGCGGCGTCGACGAGCGGCGCCTCGGCGAACTCGTCGACCTGATCCACATGCTCCGCTTCCGCGACCAGTTCGACGCCGACGGCAAGCGCCGCAGCGCCCGCGATGTCCTCGGCGAGGTCTACGAATACTGCCTGGAGAAGTTCGCGCTAGCCGAGGGCCGACGAGGAGGCGAATACTTTACCCCGAAGAGCATCGTCAAGCTCATCGTCGAGATCCTCGAACCACAGAGTGGCGAGCGGGTATACGACCCGGCGTGCGGCTCCGGCGGCATGTTCGTCCAGGCCGAGAAGTTCATCGAGACCCACGGCGGCAAGGCGTTCGACATATCTGTCTTCGGCCAAGAGCTCAACCAGAACACCTGGCGGTTGGCGAAGATGAACCTCGCCATCCACGGCATCGAAGCCAACCTCAGCACTAGGTGGGCCGACAGCTTCCACGAAGACCAGCACCCCGACCTGCGCGCCGACGTCGTCATGGCCAACCCGCCCTTCAACGTCTCGGACTGGGGCGGCGACCGGCTCGTCATGGACCCCCGCTGGGAATACGGCATCCCGCCCGTCGGCAACGCCAACTACGCGTGGCTCCAGCACATGGCCCACAAGCTCTCTCCGAAGGGGCGGGCCGGCATCGTGCTCGCCAACGGTTCCATGTCCAGCAAGCAGTCAGGTGAGGGTGACATCCGCCGCGCGATGGTCGAAGGCGACCTCGTCGCCTGTATGGTCGCGCTACCCGGTCAACTCTTCCGCTCCACACAGATCCCGGCCTGCCTGTGGTTCCTATCCCGAGACAAGAGCCCACAGGGATCGAAGCGGCTCGCCAACCGCACCAACCAGGTGCTCTTCATCGATGCCCGCAACATGGGCGTCATGGTAAGCCGAACCGAGCGCGAATACACCGACGAGGATATCCGTCGCATTGCCGGTATTTACCACGCCTGGCGCGGCACCGACAAGACGATCGAGTACGCAGATGTCCCCGGCTTCTGCAAGTCAGCCACATTGGAAGAGATTCGCGAGCACGACTTCATCCTCACGCCCGGCCGCTACGTAGGCGCCGCCGACGTTGACACCAGCGACGACGAGCCGACCGAGGAAAAGATTGCCCGTCTGACGAAGGAACTCTTCGCCCACTTCGACGAGTCGGCTCGCCTCGAGGCCGTCGTTTGCGACCAGCTCCGGAGAATCGATGTCTGAGCGACGTACCTTCAAGATTAGTGACGTCACCGTGTGTCACGATGCCCGCCGCGTACCGGTACGAGGCGTTGACAGGAAGCCAGGTAAGTTTCCCTACTACGGCGCTTCAGGCATTGTTGATTACATCGACTCATACCTCTTCGACGGGGAATTCCTACTCGTCTCCGAAGACGGCGAGAACCTACGGACACGCAAAACGCCCGTGGCCTTCATGGCGTCCGGGAAGTTCTGGGTCAACAATCACGCCCATATCCTCGAGGGAAATGACCTCTGCGACACCCGCTATCTCTGCTACGTCCTGAGTAAGACTGATGTCTCCGGTTACCTAAGTGGCTCGACCCAGCCGAAACTGACTCAAGCCTCGCTGAACTCGATCCAGGTAGAGCTTCCGAGACGATCTGACCAGGAGTCGATTGTAAAACTCCTAGCTGCCATCGACGACAAGATCGGGGTGAACGAGCGGATCGCCGAGACGAGCTGCGAGTTGGCGCTTTGTCTCTTTGCCGAGGAGAGGTGGTCGTCTCGAACGAGCCTCTCATCGCTCTGCCGATTGAGAAAGGTGCAAGTGGCGCCGTCCACCCTCGACGCCCGGGCGGTGGCACATCACAGTCTGCCGGCGTTCGATAACGGCCAAGTGCCGGATGTCTGTTCTCCGGACAAGGTCCTGAGTACAAAATTCCTGATCGATGAACCAAGTGTCCTGCTGTCAAAGCTCAACCCCGATATCCCAAGAGTCTGGCGGGTTGAGCCAAAGGCGGGTGTGCCAGCACTCGCGTCAACCGAGTTTCTTGTGCTTGTGCCAAATCCGACAATCACTACTGCAGAGCTCTGGGCCGCTGCTCGCCAGGATGAATTCCTCTCCCGCCTTGCTGCACGGGTAACGGGAACCTCAAAGAGTCATCAACGTGTGCGCCCGGACGAGGTCCTCTTGTCTGATGTTGTCGATCCCCGGGCGACTAATGTAGTGACCAGGCAGCAGGTTTCGTCGCTGGTCGAGCGGGCGGAGCAGGCTCGCCAGGAAGGCATCGCTCTCGCCCAACTTCGCGACGTGCTGCTGCCAAAGCTGATATCGGGAGCGCTCAGGATCAAGGACGCGGAGCTGTTGGTCTCCGCCGCGGTCTGACAGCCCGCTTGCCCATTCCGCAACGACTCCACGATCCTCGCCCCAAATGGAGAAGCTATGAGCCTGTCGGATGATGTCTTCCCGCACGACGAGTCCGAGTCGGAGTGGGAGCATCACGTCAAGGATCAACTTGGCGAGTGGTGGCAGCCCGTGATCGGCACCGAGTTGGCGCCGTCGCGCAAGGGTGATGGCGCGCGGAAATCCTGGGGTGACCTGGTCCTCTACGGGAGCCTCCGCGAGGCGGTCGCGCGGATCAATCCGCAGTTGCCGCCGGACGCCGTGGACGAGGTGGTGGCGGAGTTCGAGAAGCGGACGTCGGCGGACGCGTTTACGGAGCGGTACCGCCTGCACACGTTGCTTACGCGCGGAGTCAAGGTCGGCTACGTCGATCCGGCGTCGGGGGAGAACCGCACGGACACCGCGTGGGTGATCGACTTTTTCGATCCGTGCGGTAATGATCTGATCGCGGCTAACCAGGTGACGATCAAGGATGCTCGCCGTAAGCGCCGGCTCGATGTAGTGGCCTACGTAAATGGTCTGCCGCTGGCGGTGTTCGAGCTCAAGAAGGCCGGCGCGACTGACGGCACCCGCGAGGCGTACGACCAGCTCATGACCTATCGGCGTGAGTTCGGTGCGACCGCCCTCGCGGTGCCGGTCTTTGCTGTTGCCAGCGATGGCATCACCGCACGGTTCGGCACACTGTTCACGCCATGGGAGCACATGGCGCCGTGGGACATCGATGAGCGCGGCGAGCCCGTTGACGTCAGCGACGGCCGAGCGCTGGAGACTCTGATCGGTGGGGCGTTCGACCCCAAGCTCTTCTTGGACCTGCTGGTCAACTTCACCGCTTTCTCACGAGAGCGGGGTGGCGCGATCGACACGGTACGGCTGGCGAAGGCTCACCAGATGTTCGCGGTCAACACGGCTGTCGACAAGACGATCACGGCGGTGGGCGGCGACGGCAAGATCGGCGTTGTGTGGCACACGCAGGGCTCCGGCAAGAGCATGGAGATGGCGTACTACACCGCGAAGGTGATGAAGGAGCCGGCGCTCCGCAACCCGACGATCGTGGTGCTTACCGACCGGATCGACCTGGACAGTCAGCTCTTCCTCACCTTCGCGGCCAGTGATCTGCTCCCAGAGACGCCCGTGCAGGCGGACACGAAGGAGCAGTTGATGCGCCTGCTGGATCGGCCGTCCGGCGGGATCATCTTCACCACCCTGCAGAAGTTCAACCGCTCCAAGGCGGACAAGGAAGCGAACATCGACTTCCCGCTGCTGTCGAAGCGGCGGAACGTGCTCGTGGTCGTGGACGAGGCACATCGCAGCCACTACGACTTCCTCGACGGCTACGCCAAGAACCTGCACGACGCCTTGCCCAACGCGGCGTTCATCGCCTTCACCGGCACGCCAATCTCCAAGGCCGAGGCGAACACCCGCGCCGTCTTCGGCGACTACATCGACGTGTACGACCTGACCCGCGCGGTTCGCGACGGCGCCACCGTGCGGGTCTACTACGAGAACCGGCACATCCCTGTGCACCTTCCCGAGGGCGTCAACCCGGTGGAGTTGGACGAGGAGGCCGAGGACCTGACCGTCGACCTCGACGAGGAGGAGATCAAGCGTGTCCGGCGGGCGTTCGCGCAGTACGAGGACGTCGTCGGCCATGCCGATCGGGTACGGACGCTCGCGGTGGACATTGTGGAGCACTGGGAACAGCGTCGGACCGAGATGGTCAAGCTGACCGGCAAGCCCGGCAAGGGCATGATCGTCTGCTACTCCCGAAAGGTCGCCGCCGACCTCTACCAGGAAATCATTAGGCTGCGTCCGCAGTGGGACAACGAAGATGACGACCAAGGCTTGATCAAGACTGTCTACACCGGTAGCGCCAAGGACCAGGAGCCGATCGCCACGCACGTTCGATCGACCGGAGCGATCAAGAAGATCCAGCGACGAGCCACGGACGCCGACGACCCGTTGGAGTTGGTGATCGTACAGTCGCTGTGGCTGACCGGGTTCGACTCGCCGCCGCTGCACACCATTTACCTGGACAAGCCGATGCGCGGCGCCGCGCTGATGCAGGCCCTCGCTAGGGTCAACCGGCGATGGGGGGAGAAGCCCAGCGGTCTGGTGGTGGACTTCCTCGGCATCGCTGACGACCTCACCAAGGCGCTCGCCGAGTACACCCGGACCGACATCGACGAGAAGCCGATCGGAAGGGACATCAGCGCAGCCGTCGACATGGTGGTTGAGCTGCACGGCGTGATCGGCAGCCAGCTGCACGGCATCAACTGGAGGGCCAAGCGCGACTCGGGCAGACCTCGTGCCTTCTACCAAGCCGCTCTCGACGTCGTGGATTACCTCCGCCGCCCCGAACCCGACCTCGAGGAGGGCAGGCCAACCCTCGCCGACCGTTACGCCGACACCGCTCGCAAGATCGCCCGCGCTTACAGCAACTGCCCCCGGGAGGACAAGCTTCGGCCGCTGCGGACGGACCTGGAGTTCTTCGAAGCCGTACGCCTCTATCTGGCCAAGCTGAGGGCCGAGGAGCGGGCGGAGCGGGGGCTCGCGACGGCGGCGGACGTGGAGCTGGCAATCCGGCAGCTCACGGCCAGTGCGATCGCGGTGGACGAGGTCGTTGACATCTACGAGGCCGCTGGCATCCAGCGCCCCGACCTGTCGCACTTGGACGAAGACTTCATGCGCCGCCTGCGCGAGAGCCAACGCCCCAACCTGGCCATCGAGGCGCTGCGTCGGGCAATTGAGCGCGAGGTCCGGTCCGCCCACCCGCACAACGTCGTCGCACAGGAAGGGTTCACTGCCAAACTGCTGAAGACGATGCAGCGCTACACATCCGGCGGCCTGACGGCTGCCGAGATCATCGCCGAGCTGGTCGCCCTCGCCAAGGAAGTCTCCGCAGACCGCGGCAAGGCTGCCGAGATGGGCCTCACCGAAGACGAGTACGCCTTCTACACGGCCGTCGCCCAGAACGAGTCGGCCAAGGAACTGCTCGGCGACGTTGTGCTTGGCCAGATCGCGATGGACCTCGTCAAGGAGCTTCAGCACCTACCGGTCGACTGGTGGATCCGGGAGCAGGCCCAGGCCTTGGTCCGCAGCAAGGTCAAGCGCCTTCTGGCCAGGTACGGCTACCCACCCGACGCCCGCCCCGAGGCCGTCGAGCTGGTGCTTAAGCAGACCCGTACGTATGTAGAAGATCAGGCGTAGTAGCCATCGAGGATCGTGCTACAGGCTGTGGACCCCTTGGTGCACAGGTCGATACGGTCGATGCCATGCTCGCCCGAACCTGCCGCCATGAGGTGCTCGAGGCTGCCCATGAGTTGGCTTCCCGAAGCGCCGACGGCAGCTTCACCGCTGAGGAGGTCCTACGCCTGCTGATCGGCCGAGGAAGCACCTTCGCAGTGCAACAGAGCCTCGAGTCGGTTTGCCTCCAGACCATCCCTGGCCTTCGACTCAACCTCGCGACTGGGAGGGGCCGTCGGTGTTGCGAGGGTCTGTGATTGCCTCGAGCACCCGCGCTGGCGACGACTTGCACGCGTCCTGTGCCAGGCCAACGATGTTGCCGTTTCCCGCTGCGATCGCGTAGGTCACGCCCGCCGCGCGGTTGATCTCTCATCCTTATGGAAGGGTGCGGCTCGTCACCCGAGCATCTCTACGCCAGATCCGTTGTGCAGCAAGGCTCACGTCGTGTCCTGCGGCACGGCCGACGGGCGTGACATCGCCGACCGTGCAAAGCGCCGCTTCGACCGAGACCACCGCGAGCCCGTCAACACCGGCTGGACTTTGGATCTTGATCCCAGTTCTCACGCGGCACCGACACGGTCGGGGATGGATGGCTCATCGATCTATTGAGGTTGGTGACCATCTGATGGATCCTGTCTGAAACGCAAGGCAATCGATCGCTGACCCTACGTGAGTTCACGCCCTTTCTTGCCCAACCGCTGATCAACCCCTCGTCTGGCGGAAGGTGTGTGTCATGGTGCGCATGTCGGATGGATCCGCTGGTCAGGTCCCCTGCGAGGTCGCGCAGGCCGTCTCCAGGTTCGGTCGTTCGGTCGCCCCCCTGCTACGGGCCCGGGTGGGACAGGCCGAGGCGAACATCTCGGTCGCTGTGGAAGTGCTCCTGCGTGACATGGCCAAGATCTTGAAGTTGGAACTCCTCGCACACCGCGAGGCATCCGACAAGGCGCTCGGCATCCGACCGGATCTTGCCATCGACGTCGCGGGCGCGCGAGTCGGTGTGGTCGAGCTCAAGGCGCCGGGCAAGGGAGTGCCCGGCGGCACTCGGTGGGGAGACAGCCGCGACCGCGCGCAGTGGGAGCGGCTCAGGAACCTACCAAACGTCCTGTACACCGACGGATCAAAGTGGGCTGTCTATCATTACGGCGTTCAAGCGGGCGAGACCGCCACGCTGGATGGCGACCTGGCACGCTCGGGGTCGAGACTGCGCCCGGCCGGCAGCATATTCACTGCCGTGATCAGAGACTTCCTGTACTGGAAGCCAACCCCGCCTCGCAGCCTGCGGGACCTGATCAAGGTTTCAGCAGGGCTGTGCCAACTGCTGCGCGACGAGGTCAAGCAGGAGTTGGCGCGGGAGAGCGTCGGCGCCACGAAACCACTGTTCTCGGAGCACCTGGCCGACTGGCAGGAATGGCTCTTCCCCGACCTCACCGAGGACGAGTTCGTCGACGCCTACGCCCAGACCATCACCTTTGGTCTGCTCCTGGCGCGACGCGAAGGCGTCATCTTCGAGGGGCTCGAGATCCCCGACATCGGCGAGAAGTTGGCCAAGAGGCATCTTCTGGTCGGGCGGGCGCTTTCCATCCTCACCGCGCGGCAGGACCGTGGCCAGAGCATCGAAGAGCGCAGCATCGTGCTCCAGACCATGCGCCGCGTCATCGGCGCGGCCGACTGGGCGAAGTGGCCGGCAGCGGGCACGTACCACTGGCTGTACGAGGAGTTTCTCGACACCTACGATTCGAGGATTCGGCGCCAGATGGGTGCCTACTATACGCCGACGGCCGTCTCGGACTTCATGGCGCGCTTCGTTGACGAGGTGCTCCAGATGGAGCTCGGCGTCCGCCGCGGGTTGGCCGACGACACCGTTGTGGTGCTCGACCCGGCGATGGGCACCGGCACGTTTCTACAGAGCGTGCTGGACAGGGTTGCCGAAACAGTCACCGCCGAACGTGGGGATGTGCCGGCTTCTCTCCGGGAGTTGCTGCCCCGGCTCATCGGGTTCGAGCGTCAGATCGGCCCCTTCGCCGTCGCCGAGCTGAAGCTCGATCAGGCACTGGAAGCCCATCAGTCGCAGGCCAAGGACGAGGACTTCCGTCTCTTCGTGGCGGACACGCTGGACGACCCGTACAAGGCACCACTCCCGGTCCGCGCGCGCCTGTACGCGCCCCTGGCCAAATCCCGCCAGGACGCCAATACGGTGAAGGTGGACCGGGACGTCACGGTCGTCATCGGTAACCCGCCATACCGGACCAGGGCGAAGGCATTCGGGAAATGGGTCCTCGCGGCCAACCGTGGACAGAGGCCGCTGCTTTACGACTTCCGGGTGCCCGGCAACGGGCGGTTCGACCACAAGCTCCACGACATGGCCGTCTACTTCTGGCGATGGGCACTGTGGAAGGCGTTCGAGTCGACTCCCGAACAGCCCGCCGGCGTCGTCGCCTTCATCACCACGCACGGATACCTCAACGGTCCCGGCTTCGCCGGAATGCGCCAGTACCTTCGACGACACGCGGACCGTGGTTGGATCATCGACCTTTCCACCGAAGGCCACCAAGCGCACACCCAAACCCGGGTGTTCCCCGGGGTGCAGCACCCGGTCTGTATCGGAATCTTCGCCCGTCGGTCGATGCCGGATCCGGAGGCGCCCGCGATCATCCAGTACCTGGCTATTCCCGGCACGCGTGCGGAGAAGTTCGCCGGCCTGGATTCCGTCCGACTGACGGATTCGCGATGGCGGGACTGTCCCAGCGGATGGACAAGTTCCTTCCGGCCGATCCAGCCCGGCTCCTGGACGCAGTTTCCGTCGATCGACGATCTGCTGCCTCACACCTCACTGGGCGTAAAGTGCAATCGAAACTGGGTTCATTGCCCGGATCCAGACGTCTTGGCCCGACGCTGGCACCGGCTCATCGACGCCGACGCGGCCGAAAAGCGGGTGCTGATGAAGGAGACGGTCGATCGGACAGTCGACAGGGCGATGCCTTCGCTGCCGGGCGAACCCACCTCGCTGCCCCTCGGTGAGGAGACCTCGACCAATCCGCGAATCGGACGCACGGGCTTTCGCAGCTTCGACCGCCAGTATCTGATCTTTGATCAGCGGGTCGTCGACCGCCCGCGGCCCGACCTCTGGAGGATCGCCGGACCGCAGCAGGTCTTCGCGGTAACCCAGCTTCGGGAAGCTCTGACGAACGGCCCGGCAGTGGTCTTCAGCGCGTACCTACCTGACTCCGACCACTACAAGGGCAGCCATGGCGGCCGGGTGATCCCGCTGTACCGATCAGGCGGATCGGCAGCCAATGTGGCACCTGGCCTCACGATGGTCCTGCGGCGCCGCCTCGAATGCGAGGTCGCCGATCAGGACGTAATGGCGTACATCGCTGCGCTCCTCGCCCACCCCGGCTACACCCGCCGGTTCTTCGCGGAGCTCCGCCAACCGGGTGTCCGGGTGCCCCTCACCGCAAACCCGTCGCTGTGGCAGGAGGCGGTTGCGTTGGGCAGCCGGGTGATCTGGCTGCACACGTACGGAGAACGGTTCGCTGACGATCGTGCAGGGCGACCGCTTGGCCAGCCGATGTCGCACCGACCCGGGGTGATCGGATCGGTGGCCGGCGGCCTGGACGATATGCCTGCCGAGATCGAGTACCTCGACGGTGCGGATGCCCTGACGCTGGGAGGTGCCCGGATCGCCCCGGTTAGCCGGGCGGCGGCGACCTACGAGGTCTCCGGTATGAAGGTCGTCAAGCACTGGTTCGACTATCGAAAACGCGATCCCGCTGGGCGCCGCGGGGGTTCGCCACTCGAAGAGATCAACGCTGAGCGCTGGACGCGGTCGATGACCGAAGAGCTGCGCGATCTCATCGCCGTGCTCGAGGGGTGCGTGGGGTTGGAGAGCCAGCAGGCAGACCTCCTCGACCGCATCGTGACGGGACCGGTGATTACAGTGGACGACTTGGAGGACGAGGCAGTCCTTCCCGTGCCCGCCGACGCGAGGCGAATCGTCGACGGCACCGGCGACCTCACCCTGTTCTGACAGTGAGGATGTACGTGTCCCGTACCGGTCGGTCTGACCCTTGCTCTGACCGCTACGTGCCTCCGTCGGTGGATGTCGCCGAGCCCGCATACACCTGTTGTGTGACAGCAACGAACCTCGACCTTTCCTTCCACACCGCCTCGCGAGCCGGATCCAGGCCGGGCGGCCAGCGCTGGCCATGGCGCCGCTTGTCGATGATGTCCGCGAGCTGACCGGCGGCGCGCAGCAGGTCTTGAGCAGCGTTGGCCAGGGTGCGGGGCCCGGCCACCTGCACCGCTGCGTTGCTCGCCACGAGCCGTGTCCATTCCCGGGCGTAGTCGCGCTGCACGGCCTCCAGGCGGTCATCGATGGGGGAGAGGTCGAAGAGATCGCTCAGTTCGCGAGCGTGATCCAAGAAGCTGCCTACTCGTGTCAGGAAGGCGACGGATGCCGCGTCCCGTGCGTCGACGATCTGCCCACCGCGGGCCAGCGAGGCTGGTCCCGCTGTGACCGTGCCGCAAGGTGAGAAACGCCAAACGTGACGCCTCCACCTACCAGCGTGCCGATCAGCGACGATGATGCCCGTCGTTACGCCGGCTGACATGGTGGGCAGTAGATCACGGATAGCGGTCCGCATGGTGCCCGCGCTACAACGAGCCGTCTGGGCGCTGGTGGACTCACCAGGCCCGGCCCCGCTACTCCGAGTCCTGAAGATCCGGTCGGTGGTCTTTGATCCACCGCTCCACGTCCTCGGCCTGCCAAATCCGCCCGACTGACAGGACGGCCACCGGATCGGGGAAGGACTTCGAGTTGGTGATCTGGTAGGCGCGCGTCCGGGAGACGCCGAGCATTTCCTGCACTTCTTGGCTCGCCACCAGCCGAAGCTTTCCCACGCTGCCACGGTAGGAGCATGCGAACTGAACACCTGCCCTCTGTGCAGATGCACTCTTCACATGCCTATGAGCGTGTAGGCTGTTCATCTGTTCACGCGAGTTCGGGACCAGCAAGGACAGGAGGAGCATGGGCAGGCGGTGGAAGTGGTTCTTGCGGCCGGGGAGCGCCGCAGTCGACCTGACCGGGCAGGTCGTACCGGATGGGGTTGTGCCGGGCCGCTACCGGCGGCCGGCGGGAGAGGACGTCGTACCCGATGGGCGGGTGACCTCGCGGTGTGACGGTGCGGTCGTCTACGAGCGGCCGGAGCGGCGGTGGGCGGCTCCCGCGCGGAACCACCGCGCGGACCGCTCCGACCCGCAGCCGTCCGGCGAGCGGCACAACAGACACCGGGGGAGCGGCCCGGCCGAGGGGCGGGGATCGGATGCCTGAGGATCTGGGGTCGACGGTGCCGCGGCGGCAGCTCGGGCGGGCGCTGCGCGAACTGCGGACCGAGGCGCGGATGACGCTGGACGGCGTGGCGGAGGCGTTGCAGTGCAGCCGGCAGAAGGTGTGGCGGATCGAGGCGGGCCTGTGCGCGGTGCGCGGGCTGGACGTGCGGGGGATGTGCGAGCTGTACGCCGCTGTCCCCGAGCTGGCCGGCGCGCTGGTGGCCCTGGCCGGGGAGACGAGGGCGAAGGGCTGGTGGCACTCGTACGGTGACACGGTCCCCGACTGGTTCGAGCTGTACGTCGGCCTGGAGTCCGCTGCCGGCCGTCTGCGCGAGCACGACGATGCGCTGGTGCCCGGACTGTTGCAGACCCGGGGGTACGCGACTGCCGTGTGCCGGCGCCGGCCGGGCCTGACCGAGGACGAGCGGGAGCGCCTGGTCGAGGTGCGGCTGCAACGGCAGGGCCTACTGCGGCGGCGGCTGCCTGCGCCGCCCCGGCTCGAGGTCGTGCTGTCCGAGGCGGTGCTGCTGCGCATCGTCGGCGACCCGGCGACGATGGCGGAGCAGCTTCGGCACCTGGTGGACGTGAGCCGGCTGCCGCACGTCTCCATCCGGGTCGTAACGCTGGCCGCCGGCCTGCACTTCGGCGCCGTCGCGGGCGCCTTCGTGCTGCTCGACTTCCCGCCCGGCAACCGCGTCGAGCCCGAGCCGTCGGTCGTCTACAGCGAGTCGCTGACCGGCGCGCTGTACCTCGACCGGAAGGAAGAACTTGCCGCGTACGAGGAGGTCTGGGCCAGCCTCGACTCGTTGGCCTTGGACGAGGGGCAGTCCCGCCACCTGATTCGCAAGATCCTCGAGGAGGTTCACCATGGTTGACCTGACCGGCGCGAACTGGCGCACCAGCACCCGCAGCGGCGACAACGGCGGCAACTGCGTCGAGGTCGCCGACAACCTGCCCGGCGTCGTCGCCGTACGCGACAGCAAGGACCGCAGCGGCCCGGTCCTCACCTTCACATCCGACTCCTGGGCCGCGTTCGTCCGCGCGGCCTCGTCGTCGTGCTGAGGGCGTGAAACGGTCGCAGGCCCGGTTGCCGCCGTCCGGGCCTGCGCCGACTCCCGCCCGTCGGTGGTGCGACGGCGAGCGGCGGTAGCGGGTTCAAACGTGCACTGCCGTGCTGCTCGCCGGGATTGATCCCGAGTCCGATGGAAGGACCAGACGCATGACTGGACGACCGCCGTACCTTGTCGAGCGGAACCCGGGGTACGTCGAATATCAACTACCGATCTCCGTGAAGCTCGTCGTCGACTACCGCGGCCAGGTCCCGCTGCTCAAGAACGAACGGGACGAGTGGGAGTTGCCCGGCGGCAAGCTCGAAGTCGGCGAGACGCCCGAGGACGGCGTCTGCCGGGAAGTCGCCGAGGAACTCGGCCTGACCGTCACCGGCGTCGGCATCGTCGACAGCTGGGTCTACGAGATCACGCCCGTCCGCCACGTCTTCATCGTCAGCTACGGTGCCGTCTACCAGGGGGATGAGGAGCTGGCGCACTCCGCCGAGCACAAGGAACTTGGGCTGTTCTCGTACGACGAGGTGCCGGGACTGCGTATGCCGGCACCGTACAAGCGGACCATCGCTCGCTGGCGCGAGCGCACCCCGATCTCGACCGACGCCTTCTGATCTCCGACGTGGCCGTGCCAGGCGAGTTCGGACTCGACGGCGCAGGGCCACGAAGTGTCGGCTGGCCGGCCGCGAGCGGCGGCGTATCCTCGGCGGCTCGGGAACGGCCACGATGCGGAGGCGGGACGGGTGCGCGATCCAGACGACTTCGACCTCGAGGAGATAGCCACTGCGCTGGAGGACCAGAGCGCGTACGAGCACCGGTGGCTGATCGATCCGGCAACGGGAGAGGTGCTGTTCTGGACGGCCGACGGCGGTATCGACGGTAAGACACCAGTCGACCTCGATGACCTCGACGTAGTGCCCATCCACCCGGTGCCGTCCTACGTGTGGCACGGGGACATGGCCGACTTCGCGGATCGACTCAGCGACGAGCGCGCCGGCCGCAGGCTGCGACGAGCCATCGACGGAAGGGGTGCCTTCCGACGCTTCCGCGATGAACTGCACGAGGAGTACCCGCACCTGGTGCCGGTCTGGCAGGGTTTTCACCAGGCCCGGGCGCTGCGGCGTGCGATCGACTTCCTGGCGGAAAACAGCCTGATCGCGGAGGAAGCGGCGGAGCGCGCGCGAGCCGAGCACCCGGATCCGGCGGTAACCTGACCGCGAGCCTGCCGCAAACGTCAGCGGTGCAGCGATTGCGACTTGATGGTGGACAGGAAGGCGGCCCATTCGGGGCGGGCGAACCGCAGGCGCGGTCCCGACGGGTCCTTGGAGTCGCGTACGGCGACGATGCCGGGCAGGTTGGCGGCGACCTCGACGCAGTCGCCGCCGTTGCCGCCGCTGCGGGTGCTCTTGCGCCAAATGGCCCCGGCCAGGTCAGTCATGCTGCATCTCCCCGATGATCCTCTTGATCAGGTCTCTGGATTCTCCCTCATCAAGTGCGAGGGCTGCTATGCCCCGCCAAGCGTCCTCGTAGGCGTGCAGCTCGTCGGGCTTGTCGAGGTACAGCGCTCCCGTGAGCGACTCGCTGTAGACAACGGATGGTTCGGGCGCCGCTCGCCCACCCTTGGTAGCGGGAAAGTCGAGGACCACAAAGGATCCCGCGACCGCCCCCGGCGGTGGGCCGGCAGACAGCGGCAGCACCCGGACGGACACGTTTGCCAGATCGCCTACTTCCAGCAGGCGTCGGAGCTGAGCCGTCATGACCCTCGGCCCGCCAACGACCCGACGAAGGACTGCCTCGGAAAGGATCTGGTGCACCTGCGGAGCCCCCGGCAGTCGGCGGGTCAGGAGGGACTGCCTCTGCAGCCGCACTTCAACGGCTCGCTCCCGGTCGTCCTCGCTGGATGTAGGCCGGTCGAGCCGGTAGATGGCCTGCGCGTACTGCCGGGTCTGAAGTAGCCCGGGTATCAGGGATTCGTCGTAGCGGCGAAGCATCGCGGCGGCGGATTCCAGGCCGACGTACAGCTCGAACCAGCTCGGCACCGCGTCCCCGTACGCGTGCCACCACCCCTTGGACTTGGTCTCCGCGGCCAGCCCCCGCATCGCCTCGGTCATCTCCGCCGACACGTGGTACAGCTCGCACATCGCCTTGACGTCCAGCACCCGCACCGGCCCGAGGCCGCTTTCGATCCGCCAGATCTTCTGCCTGCTGTATTCGAGGGCTTCGGCGGCGGCGTCCAGCGTCACCCCCGCCTCGGTGCGGAACTGGCGCAGCAGCCGGCCGAGCTGCCGGCGCGGCACGGTCGATCCGACGTCCTCTGTCACTCGAACACTCCTTGATTCCACGCCGCAACACTACGTAACGCAACCATGTAACAGCTACTCGTAGCGATAAAGAAAGTCAATGCCTCTGCCAAGAATTCTGCCGTGGAACGTTGCATCTTCGCTTCGCACCGTCACAGGATGACTACCAGGCCCTGGTGCCGTACCGCTGATCGGTAGCTGCGGTGGCAGGTGCGGGGTGGGTCCGCGTGTGCGGGGAGGGCGGGTGGCCCCACCCCTTCCAATCCACGAGAGAGGCAGGCAGCAGATGAGCGTCCGTAACCAGCGACCGGCCGGGGGGAGTGGAGCGACCTACCGCTCCTCCGCGTACACCAGTCTGCTGCCATGGCAGGTGCGCGAGCGCCGCTTCAAGCTGGTCGGGCTCGGACGCCGCGGCCTGGAGCCGGCCGACGTGTACGCCTTCCTCGACCGGGTCGCCGGCGACCTGGCCGGCGTCCACGCGGCCCTGGCCGCGAGCCGGCGGGAGACCGCCGTCATCAAGGACGCGCTGCGCCGCTGGCAGTCCGACCAGGCCCGGGCCCGCGCCGACCAGGGCCGTGAGGCATGACCCAGCGGTACGTCATCCACCTGCCGGTGGTCGCGAACGACATGCCCGCCGCGCAGCGCCTGGCCCGGGTGATCGGCCGGTGGCTGCTGGTGCTGCCGCAGATCGACCCCGGGGAGAGCACCGTCTCCGCCGAGGACCACCAGAACGTACGCCATCGGGTCTTCTGCGACCTGCTGCTGCCCGGCGGCCGGCGCTGCCTGCTCCGCATCGACCATGACGGCCCCTGCTCCCGTCGGCTGCGCCGCTGACCCGGCCCGGCGATGCCTGTCCGGCAACTCGCGGCGGGCCCACCGCTGGCCTCAGGCGGCTGGCGAAATCCTCTGCCGTTGAGCTTTTGATATTTCGTCGTCGCGGGTGACGTCGTAGTCGCGCTGGCGCAGCTTCGCCGACAGCTCGCCTGCCCGTCCCGGTCCCGGAATGTCGAGCATGTCGCCGTAGCGCACCTTGGTGATTCGCCCGATGGGGATGAGGCAGGGTCACCCTCCACCCCAGGATGCTGTCGAGGTACTGAACCCAACCGCGACGCATTGAGGTCAGGGCTCGTAACTGGCGGTTCGAGGGCGATCCGGTCGGAGAGGAGAATCAGGTGGAATACCAGGATTTCATCAACGCGGTGGTGACGCGGGCAAAGGTGTCGACCGATCAGGCGGCGACACTCACGGGCGCGACGTTGGAGACGTTGTCAGATCGGATCAGCGCCGGCCAGGCTGAGGACCTTGCCTATCAGCTTCCGGACGGGCTGGCCGATCACCTGCGCAGACCGTTTGGGCGGGAACGGGCCACGTCGTTCGGGCTCGAAGAGTTCGTGCGGCGGGTGGCGGACCGCCCGGATGTCGACCGTGCGCTCGCCGGTGCCGGGGTCCGCGCGGTGCTCACCACGCTACGTGAGGCTGTTACCCGTGACGAGTTCGAGAACGCGGCGGCCCAGCTTTCGAAGGAGTTCTGGCAGGTGATCGAACCGGTGGGTGCGGGTGGCGGGCGGCGCCCCGGCTCGTAGCACGCACAGTTGGGGCAGGAGCAGGTGTGGGCGGGGATCGGAGGCAAGCCTCCAGATCCCCGCCCCGACTACGTCGAGATCACTATCCCGCTCGGCACGAGGCGAGCGCCCCCACGACGCCGACGCCCGGCGCGGGCAAGGGGAGCTTGGCCGAGGCCGCGGGGCACCGGGGCACCGTGAGGTCGTAGATGCCCCGACCGAACGAGGCCACACTCAACTGGCGGGTCGGCTCGTGGTAGCGCATGTACATCACGGCCGCATTCGGCAGATCCGCGCCCAGTGAGGCCCACTCGCCGCCGTTCCATCCGGAGACGTACACCCCGACATCGGTTCCGACCAGCAGCAGCCCGTCCGAGGTGGGTACCACGGAGTTCACCGGCGCGTCGGGCAGGCCGCGGCCGATGTCCGTCCAGGTGCGGCCCCCATCGTCAGTGACCATCACGTGCGGGCGATTGCTGCCGGAGCGGAAGCCGGAGAACGTGGCGTAGGCAATGTTCTTGTCCTTCGGGTGCACAGTAACCCGGGTCACCCACGTCCCGGGGAGCTGCGCCTGATCGACCCGGTTCCAGTTCTGCCCGAGGTCGTCGGTCCACCACAGCCGGCCGTCGTCGGTGCCGACGTAGAGCTTGTTGCCGTCCGTCGGGGCGGCCGCGATCGTGCTGATGGTGCCCCACGGGTAGCCGGCCGGGTCGTTGGGACCGCCACCGGTGAGGTCCGGGCTGATCGCCTTCCACGTACGACCGTTGTCCGTCGACCGGTTGACGATGTTCCCGGCGTAGTACATGACGTTGGGGTCGCTCGGGTCGAACTGCAGTGGCGTCAGCCAGTTGCGCCGCTGCGACACCGTCTGGCCGGTGCTGATGCTCTGACGAGGCGCCCCACCCGCGTTCTCCGACCGGTAGCAGGCGCCGTACTGGCTGCACCCGAAGACGATGTTCGGGTTCTCGGGGTGGATGATCACCTGGAGGCCGTCACCACAGCCGATGGCGTTCCACGCGCCACCCGGACCGTTGTAGCCGCGGTTGCAGCCGTTGTCCTGGGCGCCCCCCACCTTCAGCACGGGATCGGTCTCGGCGACATCCACCGTGTAGAACTGGGTGTATGGCTCGTGGGTCGACTTCACCCATCCGCTCGCGCCGTTGTTGTCGGACCGGTAGAAGCCGCCGTCGTTGCCCAGGTAGGCACGGTTGGGCGTCTTCGGGTCCCACCGCAGCACGTGCTGGTCGGCGTGCGGGCCGCCGACAGAGGAGAAGGTCTGGGCGCCGTTGGTCGAGCGCATCAGGTTGACCCCGGCAAGGAAGACGTGGTCGTGATCCTTCGGGTCGACGAAGATCTTGCCGAACCACCAGCTGAAGGTGGACTGGGATGCCTGGTTGGCGGTGACCGGGGTCTGCGTCCAGGTGTCGCCGCCGTCGTCCGAGCGGTAGAACGCGCGGAACGGGCCGACGGCCGTGCCGACGTATGCGTACAGGCGCTGCGGATTGCTCGGGGCGACCGCCAACCCCCATCGGCCCTGGTCGGCGTCGGTGGGCAGGCCGTTGGTCATTCGCTGCCAGGTCTGTCCGCCATCGTCGGAACGCCAGATGCTGGAGCCGGGGCCGCCGTAGGTGCGCTCGTGCGGCTCGCGCCGGTGGTCCCACATCGCCGCATACATGCGAGCCGGGTTGCTCGGGTCGATGACCACCTCGGTCGCGCCGGTGGTGTCGTTCGGCGCGGCGAGGACCTGGCGCCAGGTGTCGCCACCGTCTTCCGAAAGATAGACGCCCCGCTCACCGCCCGGGACGAACAGGTTGCCGGTCGCCGCGGCGAAGATCCGGTCTTCGTTGCTCGGGTCGATGGCGAAGCGGGCGATGGCGTGGCTGTCCTTCAGGCCGACGTGCTGCCACGTTGCACCTCGGTCAGGGGAGCGGTAGATGCCGTCGCCGCCGAAGGTGATCGAGCCGCCGCCCGGTTGCGGCTCACCGGTGCCGGCGAAGAGCACGCCGTCGCTGGTCATGGCGACCGCACCCATGCTCTGGCCCGAGCTGCCCGGCCACGCGGCGGTGAACTTCGCACCGGCGTCGCTGGACTTCCAGATGCCCCCCGAGGCGGCGGCGATGAAGATCTGGTCCTCGACCTGGGGGTCCACCGCGATGTCGACCACTCGGCCGCCGATGTTGGTCGGGCCGAAGAAGCTCCAGTTCCGTTCGGCCAGGTTGCGGTAGACGCTGCGGGTGTGCGCGGCGAGCTGGTTCGCCTCACCGCGTGCCTGAGCGTACTTGGCCGCGGACAGTTCCGTGCTCCCGTCGCTGAGCCGTTGGGCGGTCATCCATTCATCGGGCAGCTCCATCGGCCCGGTCGGCGTGCTCGTGGCCAACGATTCCTGGCCGTTGGCGGACGTTAGGGATGCCGTCAGCGCGACCGCGGTGAGCAGCGCCAAGCCTGCTGCCACCGTGAGGCCGCGACGACCTCGCAGGAGGGTTGGATTCATGCAGGATCTCCCTGTGCGTGGGACGCGACCGGGATGGCCGGTCGTCCGTACGCACGTTAGACACAGTGGCGACAAACGTCACCAGGCATCTGACGGGATTCGCATCGTCGGGTTAGGACAGCTGTTGAGCTGGTCCGGTGCCTAGTCGTTGTGGAACTGCGGAAGCCCCGCCTCGTCGGAGTCCGGGCCCACCACCGCGGTCAGGCTCGTGCCGTCCGCGCAGAGCGCGCCGGCCCGCAGGTACATCCGTCGCTGCGGCGTGCGTATCAGCACCTCGGCCTCGAAGGTCTCGTCCTCGGCGCGCAGCAGGTCGATGTCGTCGCGGTTTTCGTAGTGCGCGCGTACGTCCAGTGGGGTCATGCGGACGGTGGCCTCAACGGTCGTCAGCACGCCCTGCTCGACCACCGAGGTGACCCGCGCGCCTTGGGGCAGCACCAGCCCGGTGACCTCGGCGCTGATCTCGGGATCGTCGTTGAGTGGCACCCGGTCGCAGCTTGGCAGGTTCGCGAGCATCGCCCGGGCGGGATCGGTGCCGCGGTGTGAGTTCGTGCCGCCGCAGCCGGCGAGCGACGCGACCGCGACTACGAGGGCAACCACCCGGACTCTCACCGAAGCAGGATGTCACGCTCAGCGCAGTACGCGCCAGCGCCGCACCATCAGCAGTTGCAGGGCGATGATGACCGCGGTGACCGCCATGAGCATGATCGTGATGAGCGAGCCATAGGCGAAGCCGGAGAACTCGAAGACCTGGTCGAATATGTAGACCGGCAGGTACAGCGTGGCGTTGGCGGGCCGACCATCGGTAAGGACGTACGCCGGGACGAAATTGACCTGCAGGGTGAGGATCGTGTCACGGACCGCGAGTAGCACCAATACCGGCGCGAGCAGCGGCAGCGTGAGCCGCCGAAGTTGACCGAACGGGCCGCAGCCCTCCAGCGCCGCTGCCTCGTACAGCCGGCCGTCCAGGAGGCGGCGTGCAGCGAGGACCACGATGAATCCCTCCCCGATCGGGAACGCCAGCATGAGGACGACCCCGATCCGCGCGGTGGTCGGATCGGCCAGCCAGGTGTAGCCGGGGTGGCCGAACAGTCCGAGGAGTTGGTTCAGCGGGCCGTACCTCGGGTTGAGCACCCAGAGGAACAGCACCGCCAGCGCCACGTCTGGGATGACAGTCGGCAGGTAGACAGCGGCCCGGAACAACCGACCACCCGGGCGCGGTGCGGCCAGAAGCAGCCCGAGCCCCACGGCGGCGAGCAGCCGGACCGGTACCGCCAGCGCCACGTGGAACAGCGACGCCTGCAGACTGTCGAGCAGGAAGCCGTCGGAGAGCAGGCGACGGACGTTGGCCAGGCCCACGAACTGTGGATCGCGGGTGAGCCCGGTGTGGTCGGTGAAGGCGTAGCCCACATTGAGCAGGGCGGGAAGCGCGATCAGCAACACGACCGCAACGGTGTACGGCGCGAGAAACGCCCACGCGGTGAGGGGACGTCTGGCCCGGCCGGTCTTCACCGGCATCGCCGGTTGTCGGCATCAAAGCGGTGGATTCGGCTCGGGTCGGGGCGAAGCCGTACCCGATCGCCCGGCCGCACACCCGGCCGCGGCCCGGTTCGTACCGCCAACCGGGTACCGTCCGCGCAGCGCGTGAGCACGATCGCCTCACTGCCCAGCGCCTCCACCGCATCGACTGTGGCCTCCAGCGGCCCTTCGGCGTCGAGAGCCAGATCCTCCGGCCGTACGCCGAGTGTCAGGCCGGCCGTGCCGCCCAGCACACCCCCACCCGGGACCAGGTTCATCGGTGGGCTGCCGAGGAAACCGGCGACGAAGGTGTCGGCCGGCCGGTCGTAAACCTCCTGCGGCCTGCCGACCTGGCGCACCTGCCCGGCTTGCAGCACAGCCACCCGGTCGCCGAGCGTCATCGCCTCCGCCTGGTCGTGCGTGACGTAGATCGTCGCGGTGCCGAGCTCGCGGTGCAGGGCCAGCAGGTCGGCGCGGGTGGCGAATCGCAGCGGAGCGTCCAGACTGGCCATCGGCTCGTCGAACAGGTAGACGCGGGGCTCGCGCAGGAGAGCACGGGCCAGGGCGACCCGCTGGCGCTGCCCGCCGGACATCTGGTCGGGGTAGCGGTCGAGCAGGTCCGCGATGCCCAGGCGCTCGGCGGCCTGCTGCGCCCGCTGTTCGGCCTCGCCGCGTCGGACCCGGCGCACCCGCAGTCCGAAGAGCAGATTGCCGCGTACGGTCAGGTGCGGGTAGAGCGCGTAATCCTGGAAAACCATTGCCACTGCGCGTCGGTGCGGCGGGAGGGGGCTGACATCCTGACCGTTGACGAGAATCCGGCCGCCGTCGGGTCGTTCCAGCCCGGCGATCAGGCGCAGGATGGTCGACTTGCCCGAGCCCGACGGTCCGACCAGGGTCACCAGCTCACCTACCCGGACCTCCAGGTCGACGCCGTCGAGGGCGGTGACCTTTCCGTACGACTTGGCCAATGACTCCAGCCGGATCGCGCGGTGCTCGGTGCTCACCGGCCGCTTCCTACCTCAAGGGTGAAGAGTGGGCGAATCTGCTCCTCCAGGTGGCGCAGTCCTTCCTCGCGCCCAACCCGTCCGTAGAACACCTCTTCGAGGAGTTTGTCGGCCTCGCGCTCCACTCGGGACCAGGTGGCAGTGCGTGGTGTGGTGCGCAGGTGCGGCTCGGCGTCGAGGAAGACCCGCGACGAGCGTGGGGGCCGATTCGCGGCGAGGAAGGCGGAGGAGTTGGCGACGTCGAGGCGGGAGGGCACGGTGCGGCCCGACTCGGCGAGAATCTCCTGGCCCTGCACTCCCATGGCGAACTCAATGAATCGCCAGGCGGCACCGTGGTCTGACCGGCCCGCGCTCATGCAGTAGGCGTCGCTGTGCAGGATCGAGGCTGGTACGCCTCCCGGGGCCACCGGCAGTGACGCCACATCCCACTCGAAGCCCTTGATGGTGCGTAGTGTCGGCACCGCCACCCGGCTGTTCAGGTACATGCCCAAGCCGCCGCGCAGGAACCGTGCCTCGCTTGACTCGCTCTGCTCCTCGGCGTCCGGCGGCACCACATGGTGCACCAGTTGGAGGTCGAGGAACCAGTCGAGCGCCCTGCGCGTGGCCGTGTTCTGGGTCAGGGTCAGGGCGGCGGGCTGGCGCGTGTCGTCGACGAGTTCACCACCGTTGGACCACACGAACGGCGCGACCCGGGCGATCGACGGCGCCACGCCGACGCCGTACGTGCCGGCGCCGGTCAGTGCCTGCGCCGCCGACAGGAAGTCCGCCCAGCTCCAACCCGCCCGCGGCAGCGGGACGCCCGCCTTGGCGAACAGGTCGGCGTTGTAGTAGACGACCAGGGAGGACATGTTCTGCGGAAGGCAGGTCAGCTTCTCCCCGTCGAAGCGGAAGGCCTCCAGAGCTCGCGGGCTGAGGTCCTTTTCCTTCAGCACCTTGCTACCGTCCAGGTAGGGCTGGACGGGCTCGATCGCTTTCTGCGCCGCGAACTGGCCGTAACGGCGATAGTTCAACAGAAAGACATCGGGGGGATTCCCGCCGGCGAACGACGTTGTCAACCGAGCCATCAGGTCGTCCTGGGTGGCGACCGGGGAGAGGGTGACGTCGACGCCGGGAGTGCTCTTCTCGAAGGCCGCGACCATGCTCCGGTAACCGGCTATCTCCTCGGCGTTGCCCGTCAACACCACGGTGATTCCCGCCGCGTCGTCCGTGCGACGGGCGCCACCGCAGCCGGCGCCCGAGCCGATCATCAGGGCCGCGGTGGCGAGCGCCACCCACCGCCGTACACCGCGTCCAGTCATCGGCGTCCTCCAGATCTCAATGCCGTCAACGGGTTGTCGTTCAACAGGATCCGTTGGGCCAGCAGGAACACCACCGCGCACGGCACGGTCGCGATCACGCAGCCAGCCATCAACAGCGGCCAGTCGGTGGGATTCAGCAGGCGCAGGAACTGCAGACCCAACGGATAGGTGTAGCGGTCACCGTTGTGCAGGTACAGCAGCGGGTCGATGAAGTTGGACCAGTGGAAGGTGAAGGCGAGGACCGCCACCGCCATGGTCGCCGGACGTACCTGGGGCAGGGCCACCCGGCGCCAGATTGTCAGCCACCCGGCGCCTTCCAGCCGGGCCGCCCCGAGCTGGGTGTCCGGTATGCCGCCGAAACTCCAGACGTACAGCAGCACGAGGAACGGGCTGCCGGCGAGCGCCGCCGGGGCCAGCAGCGGGACATAGGTGTCGACCACGCCGGCCAGTCGGAACAGTTCGAAGCGTGTCGCCCAGACCCCGGTAACCGGCACGAGGAGTACCACCAGCAGACCGAGAACCACCCGCCGCCGGGCTGCCGGCGTGAGCAACCGGAGACCGAAGCCGGTCAGCGAGGCGACGAGGACGGTCAACGGAACGGCAAGCGCGACGACCAGCGCCGAGTTCGCCAGGTAGGTGAACAGGGGTATCAGCCTGGGTAGCCGAGCGTAGGCGGCCAACGTCGGCTCGGGCGGGAAGAGTTCGAGCGTGCGTGGCGGGGGCAGGCCGGCGGGTCGAAGTGAGCCAACCACCATGAACCACAGCGGAGCGGCGAACAGCGCCGCGCACAGGGCCGGCACGACAAAGCGCCCGAGCACGCGAGGAATCCCGCAAGCCCCAGCCGTGCGCCGCGACCCGGGAACGCGCGTCCACAAACGCACACCAGCCTCTCTTGCCAGCGGTCACACAGGTGCGCGTCTCCGCCTGCTGGCTGACCGCCGCCGATGGACACCGCCCCGGCCTCTGCGCCTGTCAGAAGCTACCAGGCGGCTCTGCCAAACCTACGAATTGGCAGCTCGCCGATCATCGGGCACATGTTGAAGATCTACGGCGGCAGCTCCTACGCCTGTCGTGCTCGCCTGGATCCAGGTTGAGCAGCTCACCCGCCAAGGCCGCCCGCACCCCGGCACTGCTCGCCCTGCACCCCCACCGACAGCGGCCAGTTCTACGAAAGCGACGGCAAGCCAGCTGATGGACCTCGGCGAGCGAGTCGACGGGTTCCGGTTCCTGGTCTGGGATCGCGATGCGAAGTTCACCGCCGTGTTCGACGCGGTCTTCGCCGCCGCGGACGTCGAGGTGCTCAAGACGCCCGTGCGGGCACCGCAGGCCAATGCGTACGCGGAGCGTTGGGTCGGCGCGGTACGCCGGGAGCTACTCGACCGGATGCTCGTCTTTGGGCGTCGCCATCTGCAGTCGGTGGTGACGGAGTACGTCGATCATTACAACGCGCATCGCCCGCACCGCTCGTTGGGACAGGCACCGCCGCTGGGACAAGCACCACCGGCGGCCGTAGCTGGCAGCCGGGTAATGCGGCGTGATCGTCTCGGCGGCTTGATGGGCGAGTATTCGCAGGCCGCGTAGGGCGACCGACTTTCTGGCACCCACACGCTAGCAGCGAAGACTCCGCGCACACCAGGCACGGCTGGAGCACCAGGCGGCACTGCCTCGTCCGCCGTGACATCCCGACCGGCCCGTCAGCAGGCAAAAGTTCTTCGCCCGGGCCCCTTGACACCGCATAGAGCTCCTCATACCGTTCGTACACCCCCGATATATTGAAGGTATACGGATGACCTCCAGCGGACGGACCAAGACCGAGCAGGCGTACGACGCGCTAAGGCGAGCGATCGTCACCGGCGACCTCGAGGAAGACCTGCCCCTCGACGATGCGATGCTGCTGGCCCGTTACGGCTTCGGGCGAACCCCGACCCGTGAGGCCCTCAAGCGACTGGCTGATGAGCACTTCATCATCTATCCCCCGCACCGGACCCCTTACGTACGCGGGATCAAAGTCGGCGAGCTGTCCCGGCTCTACGAGGCCCGACACCTTCTGGAAGAGCCCGTCGCACGGCTGGCCGCACAACGTGCGACCCCACGGCAACTCGACGAGTTGGAGCGGATCTGCGACCGCATCGACGACGAGATCGAGGCCGGCAATCCGTACGAGGCCATCGAATACGATCACCAGTTCCATCTGGAGATTGCGAAGTCGACTGGCAACCGCTTCCTCGCCGAGGCCGTGGATCGGCTGAACTGCGGATCGCTGCGGATCTGGTATCTGGCCCACAGCAAGCTCGGCATGGCCAATACCAACGAGGATCACCGTGCCATCCAGATCGCCCTCAAGGAGCGCGATCCGGAAGAGGCCGCGGGGCTCGTGAGGCGGCACATCGACATTTCTTACGGGCGACAGTTGGAACTGCAGACGCTCTGACCGGGTCTCCGTCGCCACGTCGCCGATTCCACCCCTTTGCAAGGAGAACCATCATGAAGATCACCCCGTGGGCGAGTGGATTGCTCGTGCTCGCCGTCGCTGCCGTGGGCGGCTGCTCCAACGACTCCCCGGCCACGAACGATTCGGCCGACGCCGGAACCATCACGGTCAAGGGATACTCCGGCGTGTTCGAGGACAGCTTCAAGAAGGCGGTCATCGAGCCGTTCCAGAAGAAGTTTCCGAACATCCACGTCAACTACATCGGCTCGGGAAACTCCGCCGAGAACCTCGCGTCGTTGCGCGCGGCCAAGAGCAGGCCGGACACCGACGTCTCCATCCTGGACATCTCGGCCGCGGACACCGCGAACAAGTCCGGCATTTTTCAGGCGCTCGACCCCGCCAAGGTGCCGAACCTCGCCGACATCGACCCTCGCGGTAAGGCTGCCGACAACTTCGGCCCGGCGCTGACCTTCGACAGCCTGGTCCTCATCTACAACGACTCCGTCAACCCCGCCCCGGCAAAATGGGAAAGCCTCTGGGATCCCAAGTACAAGGGCAAGGTCGTGGTGACGGCACAGCCGGACATCCAGGGCACGAGCCTGATGCTCATCGAAAACCAGAAGGCGGGCGGCGACTACACGAAGTCGGTGGATCCCGGCGTCAAGCGGCTGAAGGAGCTTGCGCCCAATGTGCAGACCTGGGCCCCGCAGCCCGACCAGTACACGCTGGTCCAGTCCGGGACGGCCTCGCTGGCGATCGCCTGGAACGCCCGCGCCCAGTACTACGCGGACAAGAGCCAGGGCAAGATGAAGGTCGCCACGGTCGACGACGACACGATCTTCCAGATCAACACCATCAACCTGGTGAAGGACTCACCGTCCCCTGCCGCGGCGCAGACGTTCATCAACTACGCGCTCAGCCCCGAGTCCCAGGCCACCTTCACCGACACCATGTTCTACGCGCCGACCAACACCAAGGCCAAGCCGAGCGCCGAAGCCCTCGCCCGGACAGCGCTCAACCCGCAACGGACGGCGAACATCCTGACGGTTGACTGGACCAAGGTGGCGGCCAACCGGGAGGCGTGGACGCAGCTGTGGCGACGCGAGATCCTGGCAGGTTGAGCGATGGCCATGTCTTTCCTGCGACTTGAGCACATCGTAAAGACGTACCCCGGTACGGATCGGCCAAGCGTCGCTGACTTCACCCTCGACGTGGAGAGGGGTGAGTTCATCTCACTCCTCGGCCCGTCGGGATGCGGCAAGACGACGACCCTCCGAATGATCGCCGGCCTCATCGAACCGACCGCCGGGCACATCTGTCTGGACGGCAAGGAACTGACCCGAACGCCGGTCCACCAGCGCGGCATGGGCCTGGTCTTCCAGAACTACGCGCTGTTCCCGCATCTCGACGTCGCGCAGAACGTGGCATTCGGCCTGGAAATGCGACGGGTGCCCAAGGCGGATGTCAAGCGGCGCGTCGCGGAAGCTCTGGAGCTGGTCCAGTTGGGTCACCTGAGTGGCCGACGCATCAAGCAGCTTTCCGGCGGCCAGCAGCAGCGCGTCGCCCTTGCTCGGGCGTTGGTCGTCGAGCCATCGGTCCTCCTGCTCGACGAGCCGTTGTCCAACCTGGACGCCAAGCTGCGCGACACGATGCGGGACGAGATCCGCTCGATCCAGCAGAAGCTCGGGATCACGACGGTGTTCGTCACCCACGACCAGGACGAGGCGCTGGCCACCTCCGACCGGATCGTCGTCATGTCGGAAGGCAACATCGAGCAGGTCGGGACGCCGGAGCAGATCTACGAACACCCCAGCAACCAGTTCGTCGCCAACTTCATCGGCCGCGTCAACCTGTTCGATGCCGAGGTGCGGCACACGGCCAACGGTGTCGCGGCCGTGGACGTCGCCGGCCTGGGCCAGATGCAGGCCGCCGACGACCTTGGCCGGCCGGGGCAAGTGACCGTCCTCGTCCGACCACATCGGTTGAGAATCAACGAGGCGGGCCGCGACGACGCGCACGGCACTGTCGAGTCGGTCGTCTACGTGGGCGACTCGATCGAATACAGCGTCCGGGTAGGCACCAAGGCGGTGGCGGTGCAATCGGTGGCCGGCCGGCACGGGCGCCTGGAGCGCGGCACGCCGGTGCGGCTGTCCTGGGAGACCAGCGACGCCCTGGTCCTGAAGTGAGGGCCGGATGACGACGACGGTGACCCAGGAGGGTACGCCCGCCGGCGCGCCTCCGAGTAGTAGACCGGCCCGCAAGCCCCGACGGGATCAGCTGACCATGCTGGGCCTGACGGTTCCGGGGTTGCTCGGCCTGGCAGTGTCGTTCCTGCTGCCCCTGTTGTGGCTGTTTCGGATGAGCCTCAACCGCGGCGACTCCTCGGGCCTGATCGTGGAGGCGATCAGCCTGGACTCGTACGGGCAGTTCCTCGGTGACCCGTACTACTGGAAGATGGCCTGGGAGACCACCCAGCTGGGTGTCGGTGTCACGGTCATGACGGTTCTGGTCTCGTACCCGATCGCGCTGTTCCTGGTACGGACCGAGTCCAGGTTCAAGGGCGTGCTGGTCGCCTTGGCCATCGCGCCCCTGCTGACCAGCTCCGTCGTTCGGACCTACGGCTGGCTGGTGCTCCTCGGCAACCAGGGGGTGGTCAACAGCAGCTTGCACTCGTGGGGGCTGATCGACGAGCCGCTCGCGCTGATCAACAACAAGCTCGGGGTCTACATCGCACTCGTAGAGATCATGATGCCGTACATGATCCTGGCCCTCCTGGCCGGCTTCGGCCGGTTCAATCCCGAGCTGGAACATGCCGCCGCGAGCCTGGGCGCGAACCGCTGGCGCACCTTCTGGCGGGTCGTGTGGCCGCTGAGCATGCCCGGGGTCCTCACCGGCGCGCTTCTGGTGTTCGTGCTCACCATCAGCTCGTTCATCACGCCGCGACTCGTGGGTGGCGGCAAGGTCTTCTACCTGGCCACCGAGATCTACGACCAGGCAACGGCGACCCTGAACTGGCCGTTCGCCGCCGCGATCTCATTCATCCTGCTCGGACTCTTCGCGACCGTCATCGTCCTCTACCAAAGGGCGATCCGGCGGATCGAAGCGCAATAGGAAGACGGGACCCACGATGACCCACAAATTCAAGGGCTGGCCGAATCGGCTGGTCGTGGCAGTGCTGTACCTGTTCCTGCTGGCGCCCATCCTCGTGGTGGCCGTCATCTCCTTCGACACCCAGTCGACGATGGCCTTTCCGCCGCAGGGATTCAGTCTCCAGTGGTACGAGCGCCTGGCCCAGAACGAGGAGTTCATCACCGGCTTCAAGGTCAGCGGCATCGTGGGCGGCGGGGTCGCCCTGCTCGCGCTCGCCCTGGGTGTACCCGTCGCTGTGGCCTTGACCCGGTACGAGTTCCGGTTCCGGGAGTTGCTTTCGGGCTTCTTCCTCTCTCCGCTCATGGTGCCGGGCATCGTCCTTGGGCTGGCGCTGCTGCTGGTGCTGGCGCCGGTGGGGATCACCGGGACGTACGGCGGTCTGATCGTGGCTCACCTGGCGATCACCGTTCCCTACGTGATCCGTACCGCCTCCATGAGCCTGATGACCATGAACCGGTCGTGCGAGGAGGCCGCCCGTACCCTCGGGGCCTCCGCGTGGACGACCTTCCGCCGGGTGACCCTGCCCCTGATCGCCCCCGGTGTTCTGGCCGGCGGCGTGATCGCCTTCCTGATCTCCTTCGATGAGGCGGTGATCTCCCTCTTCGTCGTCGGGCCACAGGCCACAACCCTGCCCGTCGAGATCTTCCATTACGTCGAGACCCGAACCGATCCCCAGATCGCAGCCCTCTCGGTCGTGTTGATCGCCATAAGCATCGTCTTTGTGGTGATCATCGAGCGGGCGGCGGGACTGCGGAAGGTTCTTCGCTAGCGGCGCCATCGCCGTCATTCGATGGCTGCTTCGCGCCCCGAACGACCATCGCAACAACTGTCCAGGAGCTATCGAATGTTTGTCCGCAATCCCTCCGCCCCTCCAATCAATCCGCAGATCGTGGAGGCCCTGAGCCAGGTCTGCACGTCGACGCTCGGCCACCTTCGCGACTACGGTTTCCCGCGCGGCCTGACCCCCAACGTCCGGCCCCTGAAGTTCGTGGGCACCGCCGTGACGGTCCGGCTTCCGCACCTCGACTCCACAGCTGTCCACGTCGCCGCGGACGACCTGCGACCGGGCGACGTCCTGGTGGTCGAGCAGAGCGGCGACGAGCACCGCTCGTGCTTCGGCGGCCTCGTGTCCTTCACCGCCAAGGCCCGGGGCGCCGTCGGAGCTGTCATCGACGGGCAGATCAACGACATCGAGGAGATGTCGGGCTACGGCTTCCCGGCCTACTCGCGGGGGGTCGCCGCCCACACGACGCGGATCGCGGGCATCGAAGGCGCCATCAACGTGCCGGTGTCAATCGGCGGGGTCGTGATCAAGCCGGGTGACGTTGTGTTCGCCGATTCCGACGGCGTCGCGATCCTGGACCGTGGCGAGGCGCTGGAGATCGCCGACCTGCTGAAGCAGAAGGAGGACGCCGAGATCCCGGCGCGGGAAGCGATCCTTGCCGGTAGCCGGATCTCGGACTTCTCGGGCGCGGCGAAGTTCTTCGCGTAGCCCGCAGGCAGACGGACGAGCAGGCATTGGAGCGAGCATGAGCATCAGAACCGCCGTGGCGCAGTTCGGCGCCACCACCGACAAGGAAAAGAACCTCGCCACGGCGCGGCAACTGATCGATCGGGCCGCCGACGACAGGGCGCAGCTGGTCGTACTCCCGGAAAACTCGATGTATTCGAACCCGGACGTCACCGCGGACGTCAGCGGTGCGGTCGAGTCGCTGGACGGCCCGTTCGTCTCAGGCATCCGGGAGGCGGCCAAGCGGCGAGGGATCGCGGTCGTCGCCGGTATGACCGAGAAGCTGCCGGACAACCCCAGAGCCTCGAACACGGTCGTGGCGGTCGACGCCGCCGGTGAGTTGCTGGGTGTCTACCGCAAGGTGCACCTCTACGACGCCTTCGGATACAAGGAGTCGGACCGGATCCAGTCGGCGGAGTTCGTTCCGCTGACCTTCGAGTTGGGCGGCGTCACGTTCGGCGTGATGACCTGCTACGACCTGCGGTTCCCCGAGATGGCACGGCTGCTCGTCGACGCCGGGGCCAACGCGCTCATCGTCCCGGCCGCCTGGGTCGTCGGGCCGGCCAAGGAGGATCACTGGGCAACGTTGGCTCGGGCCCGCGCCATCGAAAACACCTCGTACACGGTCATGGCCGGCCAGTCCGGGCCCCACTGCACGGGCCAAAGCATGATCATCGACCCGATGGGCGCGGTCGTCGCGTCGGCGGGAGAGGTCGAGGGCGCCGCGTCCGCGTCGCTGTCCATCGACCGGATCAACCAGGTACGGGCGAAGAACCCGAGCCTTGCGAACCGCAGGTTCACGATCGCCGCCCGCTAGACCAGTAGATCCAACCCCATTCGACACTGCCGAGACGGGGTGAAGGGGTGTTGATGATCCGCCACGACGGACATCAACACCCCTTCTGACAGTGAGCCTTCTGCGGCCGGGCGGCCGGCCACAGCGTGGCTCGGTGGCTTGCTGACCGTCATCGCTTGGCGCGGCAGGAGGGCGTACCCATCGAGATCGACGAGAGCTTCGAGTGGGTACCTCCACAGCGGGCGAGCACACTCGTCGACCTGCCACGAAACAAGATCATTCTACGTCCCCGAGTCTTCGCGACCGCGCTGCTGGTGCTGCCGCAGACCGACCCGGGGGAGACCACCGTCTCCGCCGAGGACCACCAGAACGTACGCCATCGGGTCTTCTGCGACCTGCGGATGCCCGGTGGCCGGCGCTGCCTGCTGCGCGCCGACCACGACGGCCCCTGCGCCCGCCGCCCGCGCCGGTGACGACCCGTGCGCGACCAACCCCGACCCAGCCGTGTTGTCCATTCCGAAGCGGCCGATTCGTCGTACCCGGAGAGTACGACTGACGGAGGCCGATGAGCTTCGGCGTGGCGGAGGGCCTTCCCAGAGGCCGCCGCCGAACAGAGCGGAAGGACGAGGATATGAGCGGCGTACGGGTGCTGGTCGGCACGCGCAAGGGCGCGTTCGTGCTGACCTCCGACGGCAGGCGCGGCGACTGGACGGTCGAGGGACCTCACTTCGGGGGCTGGGAGATATTCCACCTCACCGGGTCGCCGGCCGACCCGAACCGGCTCTACGCCTCCCAGTCCGGCGGCTGGTTCGGGCAGTTGATCCAGCGCTCGGACGATGGCGGTAGGACCTGGACCACGGTCGGCAACGACTTCGCCTACTCGGGCGAGGTCGGTGAGCACCTGTGGTACGACGGCACCCCGCGGCCGTGGGAGTTCAAGCGCATCTGGCACCTCGAGCCGTCCCGCGACGACCCCGACACGGTGTACGCGGGCGCGGAGGACGCCGCCCTGTACGTCACCACCGACGGCGGGCAGAAGTGGACGGAGCTCACCGCCCTGCGTACGCATCCGACCGGGCCGGCGTGGCAGCCCGGCGCCGGCGGCCTGTGCCTGCACACGATCATCCTGGACCCGGTGCACCAGGGCCGGATCTACGTCGCCATCTCGGCGGCGGGCGCGTTCCGTAGCGACGACGCCGGCGCGAGTTGGCTGCCGATCAACAAGGGTCTGCGCTCCGGGGAGATCCCCGACCAGGACTCCGAGGTCGGCCACTGCGTGCACCACATCACCCAGCATCCGTCCCGGCCGGACACGCTGTTCATGCAGAAGCACTGGGACGTCATGCGTAGCGACGACGCCGGGGCGAACTGGCGCGAGGTCAGCGGCAACCTGCCGTCGGACTTCGGGTTCCCGATCGCCGTGCACGCGCACGAGCCGGAGACCATCTACGTCGTGCCGATCAAGAGCGACTCCGAGCACTACCCGCCGGAGGGCAGGCTGCGCGTCTACCGCAGCCGTACCGGCGGCGACGAGTGGGAGCCGCTGACCAAGGGTCTGCCGCAGTCCGACTGCTACGTCAACGTGCTACGCGACGCGATGGCGGTCGACACTCTCGACCCGTGCGGGATCTACTTCGGCACCACCGGTGGCCAGGTCTACCACTCGGCCGACGGCGGCGACAGCTGGGCGCCGATCGTCCGGGACCTGCCGCCCGTGCTCTCCGTGGAAGTCCAGGTGCTGCCGTGATCCGGGTCGTCCTCCCGGCCCACCTGAAGAACCTGGCTCACATCACCGGAGAGGTAAGCCTCGAGGTGCCCGGCCCGGATGCCGGTCCGGTCACCCAGCGTCGGGTGCTGGACACCCTCGAGGCGCAGTACCCGATGCTGCTCGGCACGATCCGCGACCGCCACAGCGGCAAGCGCCGCGCCTTCGTCCGCTTCTACGCCTGTGAGGAGGACCTGTCCAACGAGTCGCCCGACACCCCACTTCCCGAGCGGGTCATCGCCGGCGAGGAACCGTTCATCATCCTCGGGGCGATGGCCGGGGGATAGGCCCGGCCTGTTCGGCAGGAAGCAGGCCAACGACGCCACACCCGCGTCCGCCCACGCAGCTTCCCGCCCACCCCGTCCGACGCGTGCGAGGGGTCCCCGCCCCGCGGTGCGGGGCGGGGACCCCCAAGTGGATCAGTTCAGGCGTGTGGATGCGGTATCCAGACCGCCCCGAACGCTGGCGGTCTTCACCGTGACCGTGTCGCTGCTGGTCTTGATCACCCGGAGGCGGACCTTCTGCTTGTCGCCACCGTCCAGGTAGAACTGCGGTGCGGCGCCGATGGTTCGGGCGCCTTCGACCTTGACGGTGTCCGGAGCGACGATCTTGATCTCCTTTGCCTGTTCGAGAGCGGTCGGAATGCGGCCCGTGTTCGTGACCGTGGCCGTGATCTCGTGCGTCGCGCCGTCGCTCTGGGCACCCGTGAGCTTCTTGGCGGTGACCTCCGTCAGGTGGACCTGCGGCAGTGACTCGATCAGATACAGGTTGAACCGTGCCTGGTTGACAGCCCACCTCCCGATCAGATCAGCCGACGGGTTCTGCGACCAGAACTTGGGGTTGATCCCGCCGATCTCGACCGTTCCCAACTTGGGGTGTTCCACCTTGGTCCACGGCAGGAAGCAGTTCGTCCGGCCGTTCTCAGCGCACCACCGCGACCGCTCCCAGTCGGCGTACCTGCCGTCCTTGTCGTAGTCGGTGTAGTCACCGCCGTTCCAGATCTCGTCGCCGTACCAGATCGCGCCGTACTGGAAGTAGCCGAAGTCCGGGCCGTGCCCGAACAGGGGCGTCGGCTGGCCGCCGTTGCGCGTGGCGTAGTCGATGTAGACGCTCCCCGTGTTCCGGTAGCCGGTGAAGGAGGCGCCCGCCGTGTCGAAGTGTTCGTAGAGCTTGCGGTCGCTCGAATACATGCACTCGACGGGGTCGCAGGTCGAGGGCCCCCGCAGATGCATGGGCACCCGGGTGTCCATGCTGTTCACCGCGGCGATGTTGGTGTGCGACATCAACCAGGTGTACACATGCCGGGTCTCCGGCTCCGACAACGGGTATTCGCCGGCACCACCCTGGGTCAGGTTCCGGCTGGTGGCGTCATCCGCCGGCATGACATGCCAGTTGTACGGGTAGTTGCGGTGCAGGTCGAGGCCGCCGACGCCGTCCTCGTTGTAGCGGCCGTCGCCGTCGTTGTCGATGCCCTCGGAGAACATGAGGTAGTCGCCCTTGCCTGCGCCGACACTGAGCATGGCGTTCCCGGCCGGATCCCGCTCGTCAATGACGTGGGTTCCCTTGCCTGCGCCGACGTGCTGGCGCAGCTGGCTCAGGTACCCGTCACCGTTGAGGTCCTCGCCCGGATCCTCGTCGCGCTTGCCGTCCCCGTCGTTGTCGTCCGGCCGCACCGTCGACCGGTTCGTCTGGGCGGTGTACAGGTACATGTCGTGTCCGTCGGGGTTGTTGACCGGCCGGATGTACACCGTCTTCTCGTCGAGCAGTGTGTCGACCTTCTCGTCCCTGCCCGCCTGCGTGATGAGGTGGTGCGCCAGCCACAGCGAACTCTCGGCTGACGAGACCTCGCCCGAGTGGCGATTCCCCTCGAAGTAGGCCGCCGGCTTGTCCGTGTCGGCGCCGGTGGACTTGTCCGTGATGGTCAACTGGTAGATCGGCTGCCCGCTGAAGCTCTCGCCGACGATGTGCAGGTCGACGATGTCGGGACGCTCGTGGGCCCACTTCCGCAGCCACCACTGGATCTCGATGCCGGTGTGGAAGTGGTCGAAGTCCATTTGGCCCGAGGTCTTCGGCTGAACCTGGTCGTACTTGACGACCTTGAACGTGCTCTCTCCGTCCCGCTGGCCGGCGATCGTGATGGTGGAGGACGTGGGTGTCACGCTGCTGGGGAACGGACCCGGATCCTGCGGCGGCTGCAGACCGACGGTGTAGGTGGGGGTCGCGGACATGGCCGCGCCGTCAAGTCGATGCGGGCCGCCCGGCCCCCACAGTGGGGTGGTTCCGAGGACGAGGGCACCCGCTGCCAGGGCCACCAGCATGGAGGCCGGGCGGATGCGCTGGAGGAAGTGCTTCTTCCTCGGCGAGTGCTGGATTGTTGCGTCGTGAGGAGAGGCTTGTCGCTGACCGGATGAGCTCTGTGCGGCGTCGGAACCCAAGGCAAATCTCCCGGTGTCACTTCGGTGATCGCCCGTGCGCGGCAGGCACGGCAGTCACGCTGTGTAAGGGGGGCGCCACCCATTGGGTACTCGAGTTCCGATCACCGTAGGCGATCATTGCACAGATGTAAATACACGGATGCCGTTGACTCCTTACCGCCGTTGAGCGTCGGCGCGGGCGATGCGGCGCTGGATCGAACAGCCGAGTGCAATGTTACTTGTGGGTGCACTACGGCATTTTTGTGGCCATCTCTCTCCACGTGGAGGTCTGGGCTCTCGGGCGAGCCGGGGCCGGTCGGCCCTCATGGCAGCTCGCCGCCAGGCGATTGTTGACCGTATCGCGGCTGTCCGCCCCCGCTTGGCGGTCAAAGTCGATTCCCCGCTGCCCCCTCTTGGCAGGGCCCTTCGGTCGTGCTTAAGATCAGTGCAATGGCACACCTTACTTGGCGGTGGTGATGGCGTCTGGGCAGCTCAATCCGTGTGTACACGATCACGCGGGAGCCGTGCGGACCACGGCGGTGGGCGCCGTGGAGCGCATCCGGCAGGAGAGGAAGGCCCGATGACCGTTGCCGCGACCTACACGATTCCCGGCATGCGCGTCCGCGATCACGTGACCGACGTACCGCTGGACTGGTCCGACCCGGCGCGCGGCACCATCCAGATCTTCGCCCGTGAGATCGTCGATCCGGTACGCGCCGGTGAGGACCTGCCGTGCCTGGTCTACCTGCAGGGCGGACCCGGCGGGAAGGGCCCGCGTCCGCTCGACCGGTCCGGCTGGCTCGGCCAGGCGCTGCGCGACCACCGCGTCGTCCTGGTTGATCAGCGCGGCACCGGTCGCAGCAGCCGAATCGACGGTCGCCGGATGAGCGGGTTCGGGACAGCCGAGGAGGCTGCCAGCTTCCTCGCGTGCTTCCGGGCCGACTCGATCGTCGCCGACCACGAGCACCTGCGGGAGACCGTCTTCGGCGGCCGGCGCTGGTCCACCCTCGGGCAGTCGTACGGCGGCTTCGTCACGCTGACCTACCTGTCGAAGGCCCCGGAAGGCTTGAGTGCCTGCTACGTCACCGGCGGCCTGCCCGGTCTCGACCCGTCGGCGGCCGAGGTCTACCGGCGCACCTATCCTCGGGTCGAGGCGAAGAACAGGGCGTTCTACCGGCGCTACCCCCACCAGGTTGCACAGGTGGGCCGGATCGCCGACCGGCTGGCCGAGGGCGATGTGCTGCTGCCCGACGGCGACGTGCTCACGGTCCGGCGGCTGCAGTCGCTCGGCATCGACTTCGGCATGAAGCCCGGATACGAGCGCATGCACTGGCTGCTCGACGAGGCCTTCTCGGGAGACGAGCTGTCGGCGACGTTTCTGCACCAGGTGCTGGCCAGGACCTCCTACAGCGACAACCCGCTGTTCGCGGCCCTGCAGGAGAGCATCTACGGACACGGCGCCGCCGCCACCGGTTGGGCGGCGCAGGCCGAACGGGGGAGGCACCCGCGGTTCGCGGAGGAGGCCAGGCCGCTGCTGTTCACCGGGGAAATGATCTATCCCTGGATGTTCGAGGAGATCGCCGAGCTGCGCCCGTTCCGCGGCGCCGTCGAGCTGCTGGCCGTCCGGGGGGAGTGGCCACCGCTCTACGACCTCGACCGGCTGGCCGCCAACGAGGTCCCGGTCGCCGCGGCCGTCTACTACGACGACATGTACGTGGACGCCGGCCTGCAACTGGACACCGCGTCCCGGGTCGGCAACGTCCAGACCTGGGTCACCAACGAGTACGAACACGACGGCATCGGCGACGACAAGGTCTTCGCCCGGCTGACCGAGCTGGTCAGGAATGTCGGAGGAGGGGTCACCGATGCGTGAAGGCAAGCCGCCGAAGCTGTCCGAGATCGCGGCGTTCACGGAGCACATGAACACGGGATGGGGCGTGCCCGACCGCACCGCGCCAGTCGTCCCCGGCGCCGCCGAGGCAGCCGCCGCCCACCGGGCCCGGCTGGCCGAGGCGCTCCCCGGCCGGACCATCGTGCTCGCCGCGGGAGAGGCGCCCGTGCGCAGCAACGACACGACGTACGATTTCCGTCCGGACAGCGACTTCGTCTGGGTGACCGGCTGCGCCATCGAGAACGCCGTGGTGGTGCTGCGCGGCGGCGACGCCACGCTCTACCTGCCGCCGCCCGCCTGTCCCGGCGACTCCGCCTTCTGGACCGACGCCCGTTACGGCGAACTGTGGGTCGGGGCCGCTCCGGGACTGGCCGACTGGGCGCGGGCGCTGGGCGTCGACGTCCGGCCGCTCGCGGAGCTCACCGAGGACGTGACCCGGGACGAGGAGGTAGACCGTACCCTCGCCGAACTGCGCATGTACAAGGACGAGTGGGAGATCGGGCAGCTCCGCGACGCCGTGGACCGCACGGTCGAGGGCTTCGCCGCGGTCGTCCGCGAGATCCCCACCGCGATCGCCGGGCCCGGGGAGCGGTGGCTGCAGGGCACCTTCGACCGGTACGCCCGGGCGTACGGCAACGGCCCCGGCTACGCCACGATCGTCGGCAGTGGCCGGCACGCGCCCACGCTGCACTGGGTGCGCTGCGACGGCCCGGTGCTGCCGGACGAGGTGCTCCTGCTCGACATGGGCGTCGAGGTCAAGAGCTGTTACACCGCCGACGTCACCCGCACGCTCCCCGCCTCCGGGCGGTTCTCTCCCGTTCAGCGGCAGGTGCACGACCTGGTGGAACAGGCCCACCGGGCCGGGCTGGCGGCGGTGGGACCCGGCCGCCGGTTCACCGACTTCCACCATGCGGCGATGGAGGTGATCGCGCGGGGACTGGCAGACTGGGGACTGCTGCCGGTCTCCGTGGACGAGGCGCTCTCCGACACCGGCCAGCACCACCGGCGCTATCTGGTGTGCGGCGTCGGCCATCACCTGGGGCTGGACGTGCACGACTGCGGCCGGGCTGCCGAGGAGGCCTATCAGGGCGCGGCCATGGCACCGGGCATGGTGCTCGCGGTCGAGCCCGGGCTGTACTTCCACGCACACGACCTGACCGTGCCTCCGGAGCTGCGCGGAATCGGCGTGCGCATCGAGGACGACCTCCTGGTCACGCCGGACGGCGCGGAGGTGCTGTCCCGCGCGCTGCCGCTGGAAGCCGGCGGCCTGGAGAAGTGGATGGCAGCCCAGACCATCTGATCTTGCACTGTCCGGTGTTTCGCGCCACGACCATCAAGGAGACCTCAATGACCACCCCCACCAGGCCGTGGCGTGGCGTTCACGTCGCGACGGCACTGCCCTTCCACGACGACCTCTCCATCGACTACGACGCGTACGCCGAGCACGTCCGGTTCCTCGCCGCCGGCGGCTGTGACGGGGTGACGCCCAACGGATCGCTCGGCGAGTACCAGACGCTGACCCCGCAGGAGCGGGCGAGGGTCGTCGAGGTGGCCGTCCAGGCCGCCCCCGCCGGCTTCGGCGTCATGCCCGGCGTCGCCGCCTACGGCGCGCTCGAGGCCCGCCGCTGGACCGAGCAGGCCGCCGCAGCCGGGGCCACCTCCGTCCTGCTGCTGCCGCCGAACGCCTACCGCGCGGATCGCGGGGCCGTCGTCGAGCACTACCGCGAGGTCGCCCGGGCCGGGCTGCCGGTGGTCGCCTACAACAACCCGATCGACACGAAGGTCGACCTCACTCCCTCGCTGCTCGCCGAACTGTTCCATGAGGGCCTCGTCGTGGGCGTCAAGGAGTTCACCGGCGACGTCCGCAGGGCGTACGAGATCGGCGAGCTGGCACCCGGCCTGGACCTCCTGGTCGGTGCCGACGACGTGCTGCTCGAGCTGGGCATCGCCGGCGCCGTCGGCTGGATCGCCGGCTATCCGAACGCGATCCCGGAGAGCACCGTGGAGCTCTACCGGCTGGCCACCTCGGGCGACCCCGCCGACATCGCCAGGGCGCTGCCGATCTACCGCGACCTGCACCCGCTGCTGCGCTGGGACTCCAAGACCGAGTTCGTGCAGTCGATCAAGCTGTCGATGGACGTCTCCGGCCGCAAGGGCGGCGTCTGTCGTCCGCCGCGACTGCCGCTCCCGCCCGAGGTGGCGGCCAGGATCACCGCCGACACCGAAGCAGTCCTGGGCAAGGGCTACAAGTGAGGTCCCGCCGCACGTTCCACGCCGTCGACTCGCACACCGAGGGCATGCCCACCCGAGTGGTCGTCGGCGGCATGGGCACGATCCCCGGGGCGACCATGGCCGAGCGCAGGTTGTGGTTCATGGAGAACAGCGACGACGTTCGGACGCTGCTGATGTACGAGCCGCGCGGCCACGCCGCGATGAGCGGCGCGATCCTGCAGCCGCCGACTCGTCCCGACGCCGACTACGGCGTGCTCTTCATCGAGGTCTCCGGGCTGCTGCCGATGTGCGGCCACGGCACGATCGGGGTCGCGACGGTGCTCGTCGAGACGGGGATGGTGCCCGTTGTCGAGCCGGTGACCACGATCAGGCTCGACACCCCCGCCGGGCTGGTCGTCGCATCCGTGACGGTGCGGAACGGTGCGGCGGAGTCGGTCACCATCCAGAACGTCCCGTCGTTCGTGCACGCGCTGGAGCGGAAGGTCGAGGTGCCGGGCTTCGGCGAGGTCGGGTACGACATGGCTTTCGGCGGGAACTTCTACGCGATCGTCGATCTGGCGGAGCTGGGGCTGCCCTTCGACCGGTCCCGCGCCGGTGACCTGCTGGCCGCCGGTCTGGCGATCATGGAGGCGGTTAACGAGCAGGACCGGCCGATCCACCCCGAGCGCGACGACATCAACGGCTGCCACCATGTCTATCTGAAGGCCCCCGGCTCGACCGCCAGGTTGTCGCGGCACGCCATGGCCATCCACCCCGGCTGGTTCGACCGTTCTCCCTGCGGCACGGGCACGAGCGCCCGGATGGCGCAGTTGCACGCGCGCGGCGAACTGGGTATCGGTGAGGACTTCGTCAACGAGTCGTTCATCGGCACCCGCTTCACCGGGCGGCTGCTCGACGAGACCACGGTCGGGGCACTGCCCGCTGTGCTGCCGTCGATCACCGGCCGGGCGTGGGTCACCGCAACCTCGCAGTTCCACCTCGATCCCACCGACCCGTTTCCCGCGGGGTTCCTGCTGTGAGCCCGGTGCCCGTCCCCGACCTGCCTGGTGTCGGCCGGAAGGAGAACCTCCGCGACCGGATCAGGGACGCCCTGCGTGCCGCGATCATCTCCGGCAAGCTGGAGCCCGGCGTGGTCTACTCGGCTCCGGCGCTGGGCGCGCAGCTCGGCGTCTCGCCCACACCGGTGCGGGAGGCCATGCTCGACCTGGTGAAGGGGGGCCTGGTCGTCCCCCAGCCGAACAAGGGCTTCCGGATCACGGAGATGTCCGAGGAGGACCTCGACAACCTGGCCGCCGTGCGGCTGCTCATCGAGCCGCCGACCGTGCGGGACACCGTGGCGGTGATCCCGAAGGAGGACATCCCCGAACTGCGGACGCTGGCGCAGGCCATCGTCGATGCGGCGGAGCGCGGCGACCTGGTCGGTTACATCGAGGCCGACCACGTCTTCCACCTGACCCTGCTCGGCTACAGCCGTAACCGGTTCCTGATGGACGTCGTCTCCGACCTGCGCTCGCAGACCCGGCTGCTCGGCCTGACCCCGCTGCTGGAGAGCGGCAGGCTGGGCCGCTCGGCCGCCGAGCACCACGAGCTCCTGGACTTCATCGAAGCCCGCGACCCGTCCGGGGCCGAGTTGCTGATGCACCGGCACATCGGCCACGTGCGAGGTCTGTGGGCAGGTGGCGCGAAGGACACGTCATGAGCGAGCGTCAGCGAGCGAACCGTCAGCACAGCGCGGACCTCGTGGTCGTCGGGGCGGGCGTCGTGGGCGCGGCCAGCGCGTACTTCGCATCGCTGGCGGGGGTGCGGGTGGTCGTCGTCGAGCGCGGCGCGATCGCCGGGGGCACCTCCAGCGCCGGCGAGGGCAACGTGCTGGTGTCCGACAAGGAGGCCGGTCCCGAGCTCGACCTGGCGTTGTACTCGCAGCGGGTCTGGCGTGAGGATCTCGCGGAACACGCCGATCTGTGGGAGTTCGAGTCCAAGGGCGGCCTGGTCGTCGCGGCGTCGGAGCAGAACGTCGCGTCGCTGCGCGAGCTCGCCGTCCGCCAGCGCCGGTGCGGTGTCGAGGTCCGTGACGTCGCGCGGACCGAGTTGCGTGACTACGAGCCGCATCTTTCCCCGGAGCTCGCCGGGGGCGCCTTCTACCCGCAGGACGCCCAGGTCCAGCCGATGCTGGTCGCGGCGCACCTGCTGCGGCTGGCCCGTGCGCGTGGGGCGCAGGTGCGTACGCGTACCGAGGTGACGGGGTTCCTGCGCGACGGCGCCCGGGTGACGGGCGTGCGGACGCCCGGCGGCGACATCCCCGCCGGGGCGGTGTTGAACGCCTCCGGCACGTGGGCCGGCGGCGTCGCGGGCCTCGCCGGGGTGCGCGTCCCGGTGCTGCCCCGGCGCGGCTTCGTCCTGGTCACCCAGCCGATGCCGCCCCGGACGATCCGCCACAAGGTGTACTCCGCCGAGTACGTCGGCGACGTGGCCAGCTCCGACGCGGCCCTGCAGACCTCGCCCGTCGTCGAGGGGACCGCCAGCGGCAGCATCCTCGTCGGCGCGTCGCGCGAGCGGGTCGGTTTCGACCGGGCCGTGTCCGTCCCCGCGATCGGCACGCTCGCGGCCAAGGCGATCGCGCTGTTTCCGATGCTTCGGGAGGTCCGCGCGATGCGCACCTACCTCGGCTTCCGCCCCTACTGCCCCGATCACCTGCCCGTCATCGGTCCCGACCCCCGCGCGCCCGGCCTCTGGCACGCCTGCGGCCACGAGGGCGCCGGCGTCGGCCTGTCCGCCGGGACCGGCAAGCTGATCGCCCAGGCGCTCGTGGGCGAGCGGCCCGACCTGGACCTCACGCCGTTCGCCCCGGACCGGTTCGCCGACGCCGAGGAGGCGCTGCGATGACTCATCAGATGACCTTCCGCGGTGCCACCGTTCCGGCTGACCCCGGCCAGAGCGTCGCCGCCGCGCTGGTCGCCGCCGGAATCCTCGACTGGCGCACCACCCGCAAGGGCGGCAGGCCCCGGGGGCTGTTCTGCGGCATCGGCGTCTGCTTCGACTGCCTGATCACCGTCGACGACGTCCCCGACCAGCGCGCCTGCCTGGTCACCGCCGCCGATGGCATGAGCCTCGGCGACGACGCCGAGACCGGCGCAGACCTCGAAGACGCCGGCGAGCGGAGGAACGACGATGCCACCCGTGCATGACGTCGCCGTGGTCGGCGCGGGCCCGGCCGGGCTCGCCGCCGCCGTCGAGGCCGCCGAGGCCGGGCTCGGCGTCGCCCTGATCGACACCGCCGGACAACCCGGCGGGCAGTACTGGCGGCACTACGACGAGAACCACGCCCGCCCCGACGATCGCGTCGGCCAGCACGGCTGGCCGGTCTTCACCGGGCTGCGGGACCGCATGTACGCCCTCCGCGCCGCCGGCCGGATCCACTACCTCCCCGGGCACCAGGTCTGGCTCATCACCAGGGGCGAGAGCGGCGCGTTCACCCTCCGGGTGACGGCCGCCACGTCCACGGCCGATGGGGCCGACCATACGTTCATCGCGCGGGCGCTGATCCTGTGCCCCGGGGGATACGACCGGCAACTGCCGCTCCCCGGCTGGGACCTGCCCGGCGTGATGACCGCAGGGGGAGTGCAAGCCCTGCTCAAGGGGCATCGCACGGCGGCGGGACGGCGAGCCGTTGTCGCCGGCACCGGCCCGTTCCTGCTTCCCGTGGCCACCGGCCTCGCGCGGGCCGGGGTGAGCGTCGCGGCCGTCGTCGAGGCCAACGGAACGCTCGGCTGGCTGCGCGACCCGGTCGGCGCGATCTCCGCGCCGGGCAAGGGTGTCGAGGCACTGCAGTACGCGGCGCTCATGGCCCGGCACCGCATCCCGTACCGGACGAGGACCGTGATTCGTCAGATCCTCGGTACGGACAGGGTCGAGGCGGTCCGGATCACCAGGGTGGACCGCGACGGCCGCCCGGCCGGACCGGACGAGGAGATCGCCGCCGACCTCGTGGCGCTCGGGTGGGGCTTCACCCCTTCGCTCGAACTGCCGCTCATGCTCGGCGCGGAGACGGCGAAGGACGTCGACGGATCCCTCGTCGTGGTCGTTGACGACCATCAGCGCAGCACCGTCGAGGGGCTGTACGTCGCGGGCGAGGCGACCGGCGTGGGCGGCGCGGCCCTGGCCGTCCACGAGGGACGGCTGAGCGGGCTCGCCGTCGCCGCCGCACTGGGCCAGCCGGCCGACCCGGCCGTGATGAGGCGGCTGCGAAGCGCCGTCCGGCGGGGGCGCCGGTTCGCCGCCGCCATGCACCGGACCTATCCGGTGCCGCGGGCGTGGCCGCAGTGGCTGTCGGAGACGACCCCGGTCTGCCGCTGCGAGGAGGTCTCGTACGGTGACCTGCGCCGGGCGCACGACGACCTCGGCGCGGAGGATGCGCGCACGCTGAAGATGCTGGCCCGGCCGGGGATGGGCTGGTGCCAGGGACGGGTGTGCGGCTTCGCCACCACCGAGATCGCGGCCTGTCTGAGCAGGCGCGAGACCACGTCGGAGGACCTGCGCCCGCTGGCCACCCGCAGCCTCGCCGTACCGGTGCCCCTGGCAGAGCTCGCCGCCCTGGCCGAAGACACGACGCCCGTCGAGGCGACCGAAGACACGACGGAAAAGAGGACGAGACCGTGAGTGACGTGCTGAGCATCGACCCGCGTACCGGAGAGCCGCAGGGACGCGTCGCGACCGAGTCGACGGCGGAGGACGTGGACGAGGCGGTGCGGGCCGCCGCCGCAGCCGGCGCGGCACTCAGGGACCGCGCCGCGCGGGCAGACCTGCTACGCACGGCTGCCACGTTCCTGGAGAAGAGCGGCGAGGAGATCATCGCGACTGCCGATGCGGAGTCGGCGCTCGGCCGGGTACGGCTCACGGGCGAGCTCGCCCGCACGTGCTACCAGCTCCGCGCATTCGGGGACGTGGTCGAAGCCGGCGCCTACCTGGACGTGATCATCGACCATGCCGACCCGCTGGCGAAGCCCGCGCCCCGCCCCGACCTGCGGCGCTACAAAGTGCAGCTGGGCGTGGTCGCGGTCTTCGCGGCGAGCAACTTCCCGCTGGCCTTCAGTGTGCCGGGCGGCGACACCGCGAGCGCGTTGGCCGCGGGGTGCCCGGTGGTGGTCAAGGCGCACCCGGACCATCCGGCCACCTCCGTCCTGTGCGCCCGGATCCTCCGCTCGGCGGCGGCTGAGGTCGGGCTGCCCGAGGACGTCGTCCGCCTGGTCCACGGCTTCGACGCGGGCCCGGAACTCGTACGCCACCCACTGACAGCGGCCGTCGGGTTCACCGGCTCGGTGCGCGGCGGTCGCGCGTTGTTCGACCTCGCGTCCTCCCGGCCGCGGCCGATTCCATTTCACGGCGAGCTGGGCAGTCTCAACCCGGTTGTGGTGACCGCGCGGGCGGCCGAGACCAGAGCGGAGGAGATCGGAGCGGGGCTCGCTGCCTCGTACACCCAGGGTCTGGGCCAGTTCTGCGTCAAGCCGGGTCTCGTCCTCCTCCCCGAGGGACCGGCGGGTGACGCCGTCATCCGGGCGGTCGCCACGGCGGCGGTGCCGTCCGGGCCGCTGCTCGACCCGCGCATGCGCGCGGCGTTCCTGGCCGGCGTCCGCTCCCGCGTCGCGCTTCCCGGCGTGACGGAACCGCTCACAGCGGGGGAGGCCGGCGATGACGAGACTCCGCTGGCCATCCGGCCGGGCGTGCTGACCGTCGCCGCGTCGCGGCTCGCCGAGGGTGGGCCGTACCGGGAACTGCTGGAGGAATGCTTCGGGCCGGTCACCGTGCTGGTCCGCTACGGCTCGACGGCGGAGCGGGACGCGGTGCTCCGCGCCCTCCCGGGCAACCTCACAGCGACCGTGCACCTGGCTGCCGACGAACGGGACCATGTGGCGGCGGAACTGGTCGCCGGGCTGAGCGAGATTGCGGGGCGGGTCGTCGTGGACGGTTGGCCCACCGGGGTGACGGTCGCCCCTGCCATGCATCACGGCGGACCTTACCCCGCCTCCACCAGCGGCTCGACCTCGGTGGGAAGCACCGCGATCGAGCGCTGGCTGCGCCCGGTCTGCTACCAGAACACCCCCGACCCGCTGCTCCCACCGGAACTGCGCGAGGCCAACCCGCTCGCCCTTCCCCGCATGGTCGACGGCGTCCGTAGGACCTCGTAGCGGTTCAGGTGCCGGCGCTTGCGGGCTTCGCTGTGGCAGTCGACCTCCTGCTCGGATGTCGGGCAGTCGACCAGGCTGAGTTGGTGGTCGAGGGCCGAAGCCGCCCTTGGTGAAGTCCCGGTGGATCGGCGCGTTGCGACGTTGGACGGCCGGTGCCCACGGAAGTTCCGTCAGGTGTCTGGTGATTCCTGAGCCTTGCCGGAATTAGCTTCAGGTGGCCGGAGGGAAATGCCGGCGGACGAAGGTGAGGTGGATAGCCAGTGAGACTCAAGGTCGCGACCCTCGCGGCGGTAGCCTTGGTGGCCGGCTTGCTGAGCGCCGGCCCGGCGAGCGGCGCTCCGGCGGACAGCCCGCCGATGCCATTGCCCAGCCCGAAGGTGCATCCGATTCAAGTCACCGGCCCGTCGACTGAGCGGCTGAATCTGATCATTCTCGGTGACGGCTACCAGTGGGACCAGCAGCGGCTCTTCCTGGAGGACGTGGACCGCAACCTGGCCGTCATGTGGGCCACGGAACCGTTCCGGACCTACCGCGACTACATCAACGTGTACGCGGTGGAGATCGCCTCGATCGACTACGGCGTCCGGTGCGACCCCGATGGCCGGGTACGCCACCCGGACGGCACGATCCGTGACAGCGGCCAGCGTGAGGGTCCGATCAACGCCAAGAACACCGCGCTGCGCATGATCTTCCAGGACGGCTGTAACGACCCGCTGTCGCGCGGCACCGTTTACGGCGGCGCGCCGCTGGACTGTGCCAGCTACGCCGCCTACTACCCGGCCGGGGTCAACCCCTGCGAGACCGGCACCCAGGCGCAGAACCGGATCATCGACACCTACGTGGCGCCGGTGATGGGCATCCCCCGTACCGCGCAGAACGTGCAGACCCTGGCGATCTTCAACACGTTCACGTACGGCGGGATCGGCGGTACGAACGCGACGACCTCCGGCGGCTCCCCGCAGGGGCCGCTGATCTCGTTGCACGAGATCGGCCACTCGCTCGGCACGTTGGTCGACGAGTATCCGTACTCCTCCCGTGACGTGGTGCGGAACTGCTACACCGGCGGTGAGCCCAGCAGCTTCCACCACACCACCTACAGCGATCCGCAGAAGATGGTCGGGGACCAGCACAAATGGTGGCGGTGGATCGGCGAGGAGAGCCTGTCCGGCGGCACGATCGGGGTGCACGAGGGCGGCGGCATGTACCCGTGCGGCCAGCGTCGGCCGAGCCAGCACTCGATGATGCGCTGGATCGGGTTCGACTTCGACCAGATCGGCCGCGAGCACATGGTCGCCCGGGTGACAGGTATGCGTAACTCCGGGCAGATGAACGTCCGGCACACCCCGCTGGGCACGGTGGCGTCCGACGGTGTGCTGTGGGTCGAGACCGGGCAGCCGCGTTACCACGAGCTGCAGGTCACCTGGCGGATCGGTGGACCGGACGGCACCGTGCTCGACACGCACAACAGCCGCAACCTCGACCTCGGTGAGCTGGACCTGCCCGCCGGGACCGTGGTGCATGTCGAGGTGCGTGACCCGGTGGGGCCGGACGGCGTCGACTGGGTCCGCAACCCGTCGACCAGCAACACGGCCACGAACTCGGGCTACAACGGAGCGCGGTTCGTGCAGACCCGGCAGTGGACGGTGGGTGACACGAAGACGGCGCCGTCGTCGCCCGCGGCGACCATCACCGGCGCCACGCTGAACACCCAGCCGGTCGCCGGTGACGAGGTGGTCTACGTGCGGACCAACCACCTGGACGACCGGATCCCCGAGGTGACCTGGTCGCTCGACGGCAAGACGCTGCCGAACCCGCACAACAGCAGCAACCTCGACCTCGGTGCGCTGAATCTGGCGCCGGGCACCTACAAGCTGGCCGCGGCGGTGACCGACCCGGCCGATCCGGGTGGCGTCTCCGACCGAATCGAATGGACCGTCGACAACGCACGGCCGACCGCACCGCGCACCCTGTCGGAGCCGCTGACCCGGCTCGCGGACGGCATGGAGCACCCGGTGTACTTCGACGGTTGGGACATGTGGCTGACCCCGCAGGACGACCACACCGGGTATGCCGAAGACCGTCACGTCGTTGGCCAGCTCCGGCTGGACAAGGACGGGTGGTTCAACTACTTCGGGTTCCCCGAGCAGCCGATGCCCGCGTCGCCGTTCAAGTTCCGCCACTCGGGCACGACCGTGAAGGCGCTGACGTACGGCAACCTCGGCACCGGCGGTCTGTCGAAGGCGGCGTTCGAGCAGACGCTGCCGGACAACCATCCGGGCGGCGGGTTCGTGCCGGGCTTCGGCACACACCTGGTGGAGCACCGGGCGATCGACCCGGCTGGCAACATCGGTGAGCCGAGCGCCTACCGGGCCACCGTGCTGCCGGGCTCGTCGCCCGACTGCACGAGGACGCTCACCGGCCAGCAACCGCGAGTCGTGGCCAGCGAGGGCGTGACCTGCCTCAAGAGCGCCCAGGTGGCCGGTGGGGTATCGGTGCGTCCAGGCGCTTCGTTGGTGGTCAGCGACAGCTCGATCGACGGCGGGTTGACGGCGACCGGCGCCCAGGCGGTGCAGCTGTTCGGCAGCACGGTGAACGGCCCCGCCCGGATCACCGGAGCCACCCGGGACGTGACGATTGCCGGCAGCACCTTCGACGGCTCGCTCACCCTCTCGGACAACGTCCAGGTGACCGCCAACGAGCGGTTCAGCCGGCTGGCCGGCGTCTACGGGCCGATCCTGGTCGGTAGCCGGGTCAACGGATCGCTGAGCTGCACCGGCAACAGCGCGGCGGTCAAGGACTTCGGCGCACCGAACACGTTGAACGGTGCCAAGGGCGGTGACTGCGCGGCTCTGTAGCGCGCCGTCGCCGCAACGGAAACAGGTGGTGGGCCGGCAATCGCCGGCCCACCACTCGCGCTCTGGCGCGAACGGCGGACTTCGTCTCATCGCACCCGTCACGTCGCAGGCCGCACGCTGACGACATGATCCACGAGACACGTTGTCAGGCGGTCAACTGCCGCTGCTTGGCGAGGTAGACGCTGTCGTCCGGGGTACCGTCGGCGGCGGTGAGGGCATAGCCGGCGCGCTCGTACAGCGCGATGTTGCGCGTGCTGCGGTGGCCGGTGAACAGCGCGCAGTGCGTGGTCTCCTCAGGGGCCTGCTCTTCGGCGTACGAGAGCAGCCAGGAGCCGATGCCATTCCCGGCCTGGTCGGGAGCCACCATCAGGCGACCGATCAGCCACGCCCGCTCGTGTGCCCGGGCTCGGACCGCCGCGACGAGGCGTCCGTGCCGGCGTACGCACCACAGCTGCCAGGTCGACATCGAGGCGCGCAGGTCCTCGAGTGTCTCCCGTAGCGGCGCCAGGTCGAGGGTGTCGTTCGCGAGGGCCTCCTGTACCCAACAGCACCGCTGGAGCACGAGCAGTTCCGCCAGGTCGTCCGCCCGCGCTGTGGTCAGCGTCAGGCCATCGACCGGCCCGGGAATGCTGGTGTCTTCACTGTCGGCCCCGGTGCGCAGGGACCGCATCGCCCAGGCCACCCGGCTCAGCTCGAGCAGCACATCGCGGGCAGCTCTCTCGATTCCTGCGGACTCGATCACCTGTCCGTTGCGGGTGCTGTCGGCGATACGTAGGGCGACGGTGGCGCCGATGGGCATCATCTTCAAGGTCGTGACGACCTGCTTGGTCATCTGTACGGACCGAGTGCCGGCCGAGGTGTTGCCGTAGCTGACGAACCCCACCGGCTTCCACGCCCACTCGTGGTAGAGGAAATCGAGGGCGTTCTTCAACGCCGCCGGCATGCCGTAGTTGTACTCAGGCGTGACCACGACGAATGCGTCAGCTGCGGCCACCCGTCGGCTCCACGCGCGGGTGTGTTCGTGGACGTAGATGCCGCTGGAGGGATGCTCGGGCTCGTCGAGCAGTGGCAGTCCGATGTCGGCCAGGTCCGCGACGTCGACGGCGATCCCGTCACGTGCGGCTTCCGGAAGGGTTGCCCGGACAAACCAGTCGGCGATCGCAGGTCCGAGCCGCCCGGGGCGGGTACTCGCGACGATGACGAGGATGTTCATGGGCGCGTTCGGGGGTGTCGATGACATGTCAACGAACGTACATCGGCCTTCAATGACGTGTCAACAAACGGTAGGGTGACGGGGTGGACACTGCCTGGCTGAGTGAGGACGAGGAACAGGGGTGGCGTGCCTTCCGACGCCTGCTGACAGCGCTGCCGGCGCGGCTCGGCCGGGACCTGGCCCGCGACTCGGGGCTGTCACCGGCGGACTACGAGGTGCTGAGCACACTGTCGGAGAAGCTGAACCGTCGGTGGGCGCTCAAGGACCTCGCCGCCAAGATGGAGTGGTCGCGCAGCCGACTGTCCCACCACGCGGCCCGCATGCAGGGCCGGGGCCTCATCGACAAGGAGCCCGACCCGCAGGACGCGCGGGGCTGCATCCTGCACCTGACAGACGACGGCTTCATGGTGCTGGAGGAAGCCGCCCGGCACCATGTCGTCTCCGTGCGCTCGCGCTTCCTCGATCACCTGAGCTCCGACGAACTCGCGGTGCTGCGCAAGCTGTCGACCCGGATCGCCGACCTGCCAGACTGAGACTGCACCGCCGACCAGGTCGGGGTGCTGTTGGTGTGCCGTCCTCCCCGTGGTCCGGGCGCGCTGGTTCTCGCACGTTCCGTTCCCACTGCTGTACATGGCGCCGGTGGCCTGTTTCTTGGCGCTGGGTTTCGCTGCCTGAGCACCCCACCACCTCGACGGCCGGGCACCCGACCGAGGGGAGCCCGGCTGTCTCCGTCGCCGTGGCTGGTCCGCCCCTCGGCGACCCGCCCGCACCAAGAAGTGAGTACATCCGGCACGGGGCGGGGCAATCAGAACGGGCATCGGGATCGGATGAACGCGGCCAGGAGGTCGGCGGCCGGGGCCAGCACGGCCTCGTCCAGGTCGAAGGTCGGCGAGTGATGCGGTCCGTATGTTCCGGAACCCACGAGCAGGTATCCGGCGAGTCCGCCGCGTTCCTGGACGTGCCGCATGAACAGCGTCGCGTCGTCGCTTGCCCGCAGCGGACGCGGCGGCAGAAGACGTAGACCGCAGCTCGGGGCGAGGGTTTCGATCCTGGTGAGGACCGCGCTGTCGGTGGACGCGCTGGTTGCCCAGCCGGTTCTGGCGATGTCCACGGTGACCCCGTGCATGGCGGCCGCGCCGTGGATGACGTCGCGGGCACGCCGCTCCAGGTCGTCGTGCTCGGCGGCGCCGTCGGCCCGGATCTCGGCGCCGAGGACGGCACGGGCGTTGACGATGTTCGCCGCGCCGGGTGCGTGCAGCGTCCCGACGTTGACGCGGGTGGTCGCGGTCGCGTAGCGCGGCAGCGCGTGCAGGCCCAGGACGGCGGACGCCGCCGCCAGCAGGGCACTGCGGCCCTCCTCGGGCGCTCCGCTGGCGTGGGCGGCGACCCCGGTGAACTCCGCGCGCAGCTTCGAGGTCCCGTACAACTCGGTCGCGGCCGCGACGCACCCGTCCGGGGTACCGAAGCCGAGGTGGACGGCCAGTAGGACGTCGACGTCGTCGACAAGTCCGGCAGCCACCATGGGAGCAGCGCCGCGGACCCCCTCCTCGGCGGGCTGGAACAGCAGGCGTACGGTGCCGGGGAACTGCCGGTCGGACAGCAGGGCTGCTGCCCGCAGCGCGATGGCCACGTGCCCGTCGTGTCCGCAGGCGTGCATCGCGCCGTCGATGCTTGAGCCGAAACCCTGCGCTGCGGGGTGGTGACTGCTGGAACCACTTTCCTGGATCGGCAAGGCGTCCATGTCTACCCGCAGGGCGACCAGTGGACCCGGGCGTGCGCCCCGTAGCTCCGCGACGAAGGCGGTGTTTCCGTCCCGGAAACGGTGCACGGACGCCGCCGGCACCCCCCGCGCGGCGGCCCGCTGGACGGCGGCGTCGAGTTCGTCACGGCTCGGCACACCAGGGTGACTGCTTACGTCGACGAGGTCGCCGCCGCCACGTAGCTGCCAGCCCAGGTCGGCGAGGACGCCCCAGGCAAGGTCGGCGGTCTCGATCTCGAGGAAGCCGATCTCGGGTCGCCGGTGCAGACGACGGCGGACGGCGGTCGCGTCCAGTGGATCCGGCGATCGCTGGCGCGTGCTCACGGCGTTCCTCCCGCGAGGGCACGGACGACAGCGGTCGTGAACTGCTCGGTGCTCGCCGTACCGCCGAGATCGGGTGTGGCGATCCCCGCGCGCAGGACGTGCTCGAAGGCGGACACCAGACTGGCGGCAGCCGCGGGTTCGCCGAGATGGTCCAGCATCATGGCCGCCGCCCAGAGGGTGCCGACCGGATTGGCGATGCCCAGGCCGGTGATGTCGGGTGCCGATCCGTGCACGGGCTCGAACATCGATGGGTATGTCTTGGTCGGGTCGAGGTTGGCGCTGGGCGCAACCCCGATCGACCCGGCCAGGGCGCCGGCGAGGTCGGAGAGGATGTCGCCGAACAGGTTGGAGGCGACGATGACGTCGATGCTCTCCGGCCGCAGCACGAGCCGGGCGGCCAGGGCGTCGATGAGGACCTTTTCCAGCTCCACCCCGCTGCCGGCGACCACCTCGGCCACCACCTCGTCCCAGAACGGCATCGTGTGGATGATGCCGTTGGATTTCGTCGCCGAGACCAGCCGGCCCGAGCGTCGCCGGGCCAGGTCGGTGGCGAAGCGTGCCACCCGTTCGATGCCGGCCCGGGTGAACACCGCCTCCTGAACGGCGAACTCGCCGGGCCGGCCGCGGTTGACCCGGCCGCCGACCTCGCTGTACTCGCCTTCGACGTTCTCGCGTACGACGACGAGGTCGATCGGGGTGTCCGAGCGTAACGGTGAGCGGATTCCGGGCAGAGATCGGACCGGCCGGAGGTTGACGTACTGCACGAACTCCCGGCGGATGGGGATGAGCAGACCCCACAGGGTGATGTCATCGGGAATGTCCGGTGCTCCGACGGCGCCCAGCAGGATGGCGTCGGCGGAGGCCAACTGCTCGAGGCCGTCGACGGGCATCATGCGCCCGTGCGCCCGGTAGTGGTCGCACCCCCACCCGCGGTCGCGCCACTCGACGGTGAATCCGAACGTTTCCGCCAGGAGGTCGACGCAGCGGACCGCGGCGGGGACGACCTCGGTGCCGATGCCGTCACCGGGGACGACATCGACAACGTGGTGCCGTGTCGTCCCGGTGCCGGGGTGTTCGGGGAGGGTCATGGTCACGACAGTTTCGTGTCCTTCGTCAGCAGGGTGCGCTCCAGCGGGTCGGTCGGCACGCCCCGGACGTTGTGCGCCACGCCGATGGTGAGGCTCTCGTGGACGAGCGGGACGAACGCCACGTCGGTGGCGAGCTGGGTGGCGATCTGACCGTAGAGGGCCTGGCGCTTGGCCGTGTCCGCCGTGGTCCCGGCCTCCGCGACGAGTTTGTCGACCTGCGGGTTGCAGTATCCGGCGAGGTTGAAGCCGCCCTTGCAGGTCTCGTCCGAGCGAAGCATGCTGATGGGCTCGGGCAGGTCGATGAGATGGTTGCGGGACAGCAGGGTCGCCTGGAAGTTACCGCTCATGAGGTCGTCCTCGACCGAGGCGTACTCCCCGGTGCGGATCTTCACGGTGATGCCGGCCTCCGCCAGTTGCGCCTGGATCACCTGGGCGAGGTCGGCGAACTCGGGCCGGTCGGAGTAGGCGATGAGCTCGAAGCCGAGGGACTTGGGGTCGATGCCGGCGGCGGCCATGATGGCCTTGGCGGCGGGGGCGTTTCCCTGCACCGGGTGCAGTCCGGCCGGCGTCCAGGGCTCGTCGGGGGTGAACGGTCCGGCCGCCGCGGTGGCGGTGCCCTCGTAGACACCCTTGACGATGGCGTCGAGTCCGAGGGCGTTCTGGATTGCGCGACGGGCCTCGATCCTGTTGAAGGGGGCTTTGCGGGTGTTGAGGTAGAGGCCCGTGGTGCGGGGCAGTGAAGCCTGCTCCAGGGTGATGCGGTCGTCGCCCTTCAGGGGGGTGAGACTGGTGACGGGGAGGTTGGCGGCCACCGAGACCTCACCGGTACGCAGCTGCGTGGCGCGGGTGGAGCCGCTCTCGGCGTAGCGGATTTCGGCGCTGTCGAGGGCGACGTCCCCGCCCCAGTAGTCGTCGTTGGCGGTCAGTGACAGCGACTGGCCCGTTCCGGTGCTGGTGATCTTGAACGGCCCGGTGCAGGTGCCGACCGGGTTCGTGGTGGTGCCGGAGAACGCCTCGGGGGCGAGGATCCCGGTGTTGGGAACGCTGACCCGTAGCGGCAGGAAGTGGTCCTCGTCGGGCGTATCGATCCGTACGGTCCGGTCGTCGGCGGCGGTGACCGTGGAGATGACGCTGGGGGAGAAGCTGCGCGGCGGCGCAGTGGCCTTCAGGAGCCGGTTGAGATCGTCGGCGACGACCTTGGCGGTGAGCGGGGTGCCGTTCTGGAATTTGGTCTCACGGATGGTGAATGTCCAGGACGTGGGTGCCGTCTGCTTCCAATCCGTGGCCAGACCTGGCTGGGCCTGGTTGTTTCCGTCCACGGTCACCAGGGTTTCCAGGCAGCCGGCGCGGGTGAGGGTGAAGGCGTCGTCGGTCTCCAGCGCGTACCCGGAGTCGGGTGCCCACAGGTCGGCGATCACCAGCTTGGAGCTGCCGCCTGCGGTGGCGTCGTTGCTCCCGGAGTCGAACGAGCAACCGGCGAGGACGACGAGGGCTGTCGACAAGCCGGCGAGGGTGGTCAGGGTGCGGGTTCCGTCCATGATGGTGTTCCTCAACGTCGTTGGATGGAGAACAAAGGGGACATGGCGACCACGGCATGACCGGCTGCCGTCCGCTCATCCAGGTCGGGCGGGCGGGCCGATCGGTATTGTTCGGTGAGGAAATTCAGCTGATGGAGGTCAGCCGGGCTGCGATGACCTTGGGTGCGGTCATCGCCACGACGGCGCTGGTGACGCCTTCCCGGCCGATGCCGCTGCGGTGGAAACCACCGAACGGCATGGCGTCGATACGGAAGTCGGACGTGTCGTTGATCATTACTGCGCCGGCCCGCAGGCGGCGGGCCGTGCGTAGGGCTGCGGTGGTGTCGCGGGTGAAGACCCCGGCCTGCAGACCGGCGGCCGGGCGGTTGGCCTGGTGCACGGCGTCGTCGAGACCGGCCACGGGCAGCACGCTGACCACGGGGCCGAAAATCTCGTCGGTGACGATGGGATCGTCGGGGGCGAGGTCGGTGAGGATGGTCGGCTGGTACGTGGCTCCCTGACGGACCGCTCCAGCGCGTACGACCGCGCCGCGGGCGACGGCCTCCTCGATCCGGCGCTCCACCCGCCGCGCGGCTGCCGTGTTGATCAAGGGCCCGACGTCGGTGCTCTCGTCGTGCTTGCTGCCGACGCTGAGCTGGGCGGTCGCATGGGTCAAGTGGCTGAGCAGTTCCTCGTAGTGCTCAGCGACCACGTAGACCCGCTGCACCGACAGGCAGTTCTGCCCCGCGCACCCGAACGCCCCCTCAGCTATGGCCTGCGCGGCTGACACCAGGTCGACGCCGTGGTCGACGATGACCGGGTTGGATCCGCCCAGCTCCATCAGCAGGGTCCGGGCGCCGGCCAGACGGGCCACCTCGTCAGCGGTGCGGACCCCGCCGGTGAAGGAGACGACGTCGACGCCGGGGTGCGACACCAGCTCCCGCCCGGCGATCGGGCCGCCCGGCAGCACGGCGATCCGATCGCCGGGAACGCCGGCCTCGAGGAGTAGCTCGGCAAGGGCAAGTGCGGACAGCGGCGTTGCCTCGTGCGGCTTGACCGCGATGACGTTGCCGGCCAGCAGGGCCGGGCCGACCTTGTGCGCCACGAGGTTCAGCGGGTCGTTGAACGGCGTGATGGCAGCGACGACCCCGAGCGGCTCCCTGCTGCTCCACCCGAGCCGGTCCGCACCAAGGGAGGTGTCCTCGAACGGCACGCTGGTGCCCTGCAGGGCGTGTCCCGCACCGGCGGACAGCCGCAGGGTCTCCGCCGCCCGGGCCACCTCCCGACGGGCATCTCTGATGATCTTGCATCCCTCGGAGCTTACGATGCCGGTGAACCGTTCGGCGTGCTGCTTCACCAGTTCGGCAGCGCGGTGCAGGGCCTCCCGGCGTTGCCACAGCGGCCAGTCGGTACCGTCGGCAGCGGTGGTGACCCGGAAGGTGTCCACCAGCGCGTCGACGGCCGTGCCTACCTCTGCGGCGGTGCTGTCGGCGACCTCGCCGAGGAAGCCGCCGGTTTCGGGATCGGTGATGGCGGTGGTCCGGGTCGTTTCCTGCCAGCGCCCGCCGGCGTACGCCTTACCGGGTGGGGTCCAGCGGGTGGCGGGCGCGCTCGCCGTGGCGGTACGTTCGGTCATGAGGCTCATGCGCGGCTCTCCTCAACGGCCAGCAGCTTCCTGCTCCCCGTCCAGCGGTGACAGCGGACTTGGTGGCCTTCTCCGGCGTCGACGAGGTCGGGTTGCTCGGCACGGCACCGGTCGGTGGCCAGCGGACACCGGGTGTTGAAGAGGCAGCCGGGAGGCGGGGAGACGGGGCTGGGTGGTTCACCTTTGAGCCGATCCGGCGTAGCGGCGTCGATACGGTGTCCGTGACCGGAATCCAACAGCGCCAGGGTGTAGGGGTGCAGGGCACCGGTGAAGAGGCTGTCGTGCGTGGCCATCTCCACGACCTGCCCGAGGTAGAGAACCGCCACCCGGTCGGCGAGGAACTTGACCACCCGCAGGTCGTGGGAGATGAACAGCATGCTCAGCTCCCGTGAGCGACGCAGGTCGACCAGTAGGTTCAGGATGGTCGCCTGCACCGAGGCGTCCAGGGCCGACACGGGCTCGTCGCAGACGAGCAGCTGGGGCTCCAGCAGAAGGGCTCTGGCGATGACCACCCGCTGCAGCTGCCCGCCGGAGCAGTCTCCTGGCCGGCGTGCCAGGAAGCTGTCGTCCAGGCCCACCTCCGCCAGCGCGTTGGTGACCCGGCGCAGGCGCTCCTGCGGGGTACCGATGCGGTGTTGCTGCAGCGGGGCGAGCAGCGATTCCTGCAGCGTCATCCGCGGGTCCAGGGCGGCGTGCGGGTCCTGGAAGACCAGCTGCGCCGACCGGCGCAGCTGGCGCAGCTGGGCGCCGCGCAACGTGCCGACCCTCAGTCCGGCGACATCGATCCGTCCGGAGTCGGCCGGTACGAGGCCGAGCAGGAGACGAGCGAGTGTGCTCTTGCCCGAGCCGGATTCACCGACCAGCCCCAGCACCTCTCCCACGCGGATACGCAGGGACACGTCCTCGACACAGTGCAAGTGCAGTCGGCGCCCGAAACGGTTGCGGGGCAACGGGTACTGCTTGGTGACGTGGTCGATGGTGGCGATGTCGGAGTTCTGCGCGACGTCGTTCATGCCGGAACCTGCCGTCGGGTGTCGATGGTGACCCAGCAGCGGGAGTTGCGGTGGGTACCGCAGCAGGCGAGGTCGGGTTCCTCGCTGTCACAGTGGGAGCCCAGTTCCGCGTCACCGGCCGCGACGGCGCAACGCGGGCGGAATCGGCAGCCGTAACTGACGGCGCGTGCCGAGGTGGCGTTGCCGGGGATGGCGTGCAGGTGGCCGGTGTCGTCGGGTTGCAGGGTGGAGCAGCGCAACAGGGCCTGGGTGTACGGGTGCTCGGCGGCGGTGAGGATGTCGGCGGCCGGTCCGTCCTCGACGATGCGGCCGGCGTACATGACGGCGATGCGGTCGGCGATGGAGGCGACGGTGGTGATGCTGTGGGAGATGAACAGGACCGACATTCCGGTCTCGGCCTGCTGGGTGGCGATCAGCTGCAGGATCTGCGCTTCGACGGCGACGTCCAGGGCGGTGGTGGGTTCGTCGGCGATGAGGACATCGGGGTGGGCGGCCAGCGCCATCGCGATCATGACGCGCTGGGCCATGCCGCCGGACATCTGGTGCGGATGGTCGCCGGCGCGGCGTTCGGGATCGGGGATCCCGACGGCGGCGAGCAGCTCCACGACCCGGCGGCGGGCGGCCTGCCGGCTCATGCCGAGGTGCCGGCGCAGCGGCTCGGCGACCTGGCTGCCGACGGTCGCGGTCGGGTCGAGCATCCGCTTGGGCTGCTGGTAGAGCATTGCGATGCGCCGGCCGCGGACGTCGTCCAACGCCCGTGAGGAGGCGGCGAGCAGGTCCAGGTCATCCAGCTGCAGGGCCTCGGCGTGCATGTGTAACCCGGCCGGCAGCATGCGCAGCACCGAGTGGGCGGTCATGCTCTTGCCCGACCCTGATTCGCCGACCAGGGCCAGTACCTCGCCGGGGTTCAGGGTCAGGCTCATGCGGTCGAGGATGGGCGGGGCCTGTCCGGGCCGTCCGGCGTGAACGGTCAGGTCGCGAACCTCCAGACGTGCGCTCATGGCTGCTCCCGGGGGTGTGGTGGGGCCTGGTGGCCCTCTCCGTGGTTGCCGTGGCGGTAGCTGTCGGCGTGGTCGTGAACGATCTGGTCGTGCGCCGACGGGCCGTAATGGTGATGCGGGTGGGGGTGCAGGCCGTGCTTGAGCGGTTGGCCCGACGCCGCCGCCTGGAGGTCGCCGGGGTCGCCGAAGTGATGGTCCAGAAGCGTCCTGGCGGCGGACTTGTCGCCGCTGGCGATGACGTGCAGCAGTTGCTCGTGCTCGGCCGACAGGTCAGAACGATCGCTGTAGCTGTCGACGATCATCCGGAAGCACAGCCGCATCTCGTTGGCGATGAGTCCGTACAGCCGATCCAGCCTGGTGCTGCCGGCAGCACCGACCAGGCGGCGATGAAAAGCGAGGTCGAGGGCGGCCAGGGCGCTCTTGTCCGCGCGGGCGGCGGCGTCCTTCATGCGCGCGACGATCACTTCGAGATCGGCGACGAGGCCCGCGGAGACCCCTCGGGCGGTGACCCGGCGCAGTGCCTCGCGCTCGATTGCCTGGCGGGCGACGAAGATGTCTTCCAGGTCCTCGCTGGTCAAGGCGGGGACGAAGATCCCGCGGCGGGGATAGCTGACCAGCAGCCCTTCCTGCACCAGACGCTGCATCGCCTCCCGCAGAGGGCCGCGGGAGACCTCGAAGTACGCCGCGAGCTCGACTTCGTTCATCTGGGTGCCGGGCGGGAACTCCCCGTCGAGGATGCGGTCGCGCAGCAGCCCGGTGACCACCTCCGCGAGGGTGCGCTTCGAGGTCTTGGCCGCCGCGGCCTGGGTCTGGTGGCTCATGGGTGTACTTCTCCCGGTTTGGGTGCCGTTCCCGTCGCTCACGGTCCGCAGTTGCAGGACTGCGTGAGCGTGTTCAGTCTGACCGCTGCGGACGTGCAGCGGGGCTCCGGGGGTCACGAGGACCTGCCTCTCCGGGCCCGGCGCATTTCCAGGCCGCGGCCGATGAGTGTGACGCTGAGAGCGGCGAAGAAGATCGCGGCACCGGGTGCCAGGACCAGCAGCGGCGCCCGGTCGAGGTATGGGGTGGCCTCGGACAGCATCGAACCCCAGTCGGAGGACGGCGGCTGGACGCCAAGCCCCAGGTAGGACAGGGCGCCGACGGTGATGAGCTTGTGACCGAAGCGCACTGCCGCGTGGGCCAGCAACGGGGGCAGGGCGTTGGGAAGCAGGTGGCGGCGGATGATGAACCACCCCGAGCAACCCAGGGCCTGAGCCGCTTCGATGAAGTCACGGCCGTTGAGTTCCAGCGCGACACCGCGGGCCAGCCGGCAGAACGGGGTCCACCCGCCGATGGTCAGGGCGAGCAGCAACGTCAGGTCACCGGCGCCGAGGACCGCGACGAGGAACAGCGCGACCACCATTTCCGGGAAGGCCAGCAGGATGTCGGTGACGCGCATGACGATGCTGTCGAGCAGACCACCCCGCCGCGCGGCAAGGAACCCCACGAGAGTGCCGGTGGCGGCACAGATCACCAGCGTGATCGAGGCTACGGCGAGGGAGAACCGGCCCCCGCTCAGCAGCCTGCTGAGCACGTCACGGCCCAGGTGGTCGGTGCCCAGCAGGTGGGCCGCGGAGGGACCTTCCAGCCGGCTGACGAGGTCCTGCTGGGCCGGCGGGTAGGGCGCCAGCCACGGTGCCAGCAGCAGGAGCATGGCGATCACCCCGAACAGGATGGCCCCGGCCAGCAACGCAAGTGGCCACCTTCCACGCCCGTGGCGGGCCGGGCCGGCGATGGTGATTTCGGGCGGTGGAGGCGGATGCGCAGCGCCGGATTCGTGGCGACGGGCGCCGTCGCCGAAGACGTCAAGCACGGACACGGCCAGTCCTCGCAGTCGGGTTGATGACGGTGTAGAGGACATCGGTGAGGGTGGTGATGATCACGGCCAGGCCGACGACCGCCACGACGCCGCCCTGGATGAGCGGGACGTCGTTGTTGATGACCGCGTCGTACATCAGCCGCCCCACGCCGGGCACCGCGAAGATCACCTCGACGACGACGGACCCGCCGAGCAGGCCGGCCAGCCAGACCGCGAACAGGGTCAGGACCGGCAGGATGGAATTGCGCAGGCCGTGACGCAGCATGGCCTGGGCGAAGCTCAACCCGCGGCTGCGGGCGGCGGTGATGTAGGGCGCCTCGAGGACCTCGATCATCGACGAGCGGGCGACCTGGGTGAAGTAGCTCATCGGCCGCAGCGCCAGGGTCAGGCAGGGCAACACCATCGACGACGGCCCGTTCCAGCCGGAGGATGGCAGTGCGCCGAGCTGCAGGGCGAACACCAGCACCAGGACCGGGGCGAGCCAGTACTCCGGGACGGCCACGAAGGCCTGCGTGATGCCGGTGATCGCCCCGTCGAGCGTGGTTCCGCGCCGCACCGCGCAGACGGCTCCCAACGGAACCGCTACCAACAGGGCGAACAGAAGGGCGAGAACGGCGATCGTGGCGGTGACCGACAACGCCCGCATCAGCTGGGGAAGGACCTCCGTGCCGTTGGTGAACGACCGACCGAGATCACCCTGCAGCGCCGCGCCCAGCCAGGACAGGTACTGCTGGAGCAATGGCCGGTCCAGCCCGTACTCGGTTCGGAGGCGGGTCAGCGTCTCCGGGTCCTGGACCAGGTCGCCCACCCGAGCCCGCAGGATCCGTGCGGCTGGATCCCCGGGCGTGACATAGGGAATGAGGAACACCAGGAACGAGGCGACCAGCAGGGTCGTCACGAGGACGGCGAACCGTCTCAGCACGTACAACACTCGGGGAACCTCCGGGTCATCGCGCGTTCTCGGATCGGTCAGCGCACGGTGTCGAGTGCGCGGAAGAACGCCCCGGCGGCTGGCAGGAACCACGGCGGCCCGAAGTGACCGGGCACCGGCGGGAACGCCAGACCCTGCCACGGATTGGCCGTGGGATCGCCGCCGATGACGTCGGCCATGACCTTGCCCATGTGGGTGGCCATCTGGACCCCGTGGCCGCTGTAGCCGACGGAGTAGTGCATCCCGTCCCGTACGCCGGCGTGGACCATCTGATCCATCGTCATGTCGACCAGCCCGCCCCAGCAGTAGTCCAGCCGGACGTCACGCAGCTGCGGGAACACCTCGGTGATGGCCTTGCGGAGGATCTGTCCGCTCTTGAGGTCCGACTGGGCGTCGGACAGAGCGAACCGGGCGCGCCCGCCGAACAGCAGCCGGTTGTCCGGCGTGGGACGGAAGTAGTACAGCAGGTTCTTGGTGTCCGACGCCATTCGCCGGTGCGGCATGAGCTGGGCGACGAGGTCGTCCGGCAGGGGTTCGGTGACGACGATGAAACTGCCCACCGGCACGATGCGGCGGCGCAGCCATGGGGTCAGTGACCCCGTGTACCCGCTGGTGGCGACGAGCACGTCGGAGGCGGTCAGCGCGCCGCGGGTGGTCTGTACCTCGTGCCCGCGGCCCGGGCCGATGCGGCGGACGCCGGTTACCGCGGCGTTCTCCGCCGCCAGGGCGCCGTGACCGACCGCGGCGCGGGCCAGCCCCATGACCAGCTTGCCGACGTGGGCGCCCGCCCCGTTCGGATCGACCTGCGCACCGTGATAGCGGTCGCTGCCGAGCTCGTCCCGGATGCGGCTGCGGGGGACCAACTGGACCGAGCGTCCGACGAGCTCCTCGATCATCTGCGCCGAACGCTCCAGAGCGGCGTAGTGCGCCAGCTTGGCGGCCAGGGTGAGCTTGCCGGAGCGTTCGAAGTCGCAGTCGATCTTCTCGTCGGTGACGATCTTTTCGATGGTGTCGATCGCGTCGTCGTAGGCGGTGAACATCGTTGCCGCCCGCTCCGGGCCGTACCGCTTGACCGCGGCCGGGAAGGAGATGGCCAGGCCGGTCGTGGCCATGCCGCCGTTGCGGCCGGAGGCCCCCCAGCCCACGGTGTGGGACTCCAGCACCGCGACACTGGCGCCGCGGCGTGCCAGATGCAGCGCGGCGGACAGCCCGGTCAACCCGGCGCCGATGACCGCGACGTCGACGTGCCGGGGGATCTCGGTGCGGCGGAAGTCGCCGGCCGGTTCGGCGGTGTCGAGCCAGTAGCTGGTCAGCTTCACGACGTCCTCCTCGCGGAGCTCAGAGACCCAGCACGGCGGGGACGCCGGACAGGTCGGTGGTTTCGGCGTACTGGTAGAAGGGCGTGGAGGGGTCGTAGCCGCGGTTGACGTAGATCTTGTGCGGGATCCGCAGTTCGTGGGCGGGGATCAGGTCGTACCAGATGTGCGAGGCGACGTGGACGATCTCGTCGCGTTCGCAGCCCAGCTGGTCGAGCAGGTACTCGAAGGCCTGGTAGCGGGGCTTGTACGCCCTGGCCTGCTCGGCGGTGAACACCTTGTGGAAGGGGGCACCGAGCTTCTCGACGTTGTGCTGCAGCTGGTCGTCGACGGCGTTGGAGAGGATCACCAGCGGGTAGGCGTCGGCGAGCTTGGCCAGGGCCGCGGGAACGTCCGCATGGGGACCCCAGGTCGGCACGCAGGCCACGATGGCCTCCCCGTCGGAGGGGCGGTAGCCGATGTTCCAGCGTTCGCAGGTGCGCTTGAAGGAGTCCTTGAGCACGTCGGGGTAGAGCTTGAACTCGCCGAGCACCTCGTCCATCCGGTAGGCGCGGTAGTCCTTGAGGAAGACCGGCATGTCCGCTTCGGAGATCCGGTCGGCGACCAGCGGCTTGACGGTGAGGTTGAGGTCAAAGCTGGTCAGCGTTCCGTAGCAGTCGAAAGTGATGTATTTGGGGCGCACGCTGGTCAGGTCCACGAGCAGTTCCTCCGGTGGCGGTCGGTCCTGTGGGAGTGGGAGCGTCGGTGGTCGGTCCGGTGAGGGCCGGAGCCCGTCGGTGCGACCGGGCCCTCGGCGAGCGGCGGTATAGCACACCCGGTTGCGAGCCGCCGAGGCGGCACTGGCCGGAGTGGTGTGTGGAACGCTAAGGACCTGCGAACGTCCTGTCAACAATTAACAGTTACGCGCCGGTAACGAGTCCGTGTCGCCAAGCTGCGTCGATCTTCAAATGGGCTACTTGCGGGGACAGCCGCACGTCGGCGCCGGGTTCGCGGTCAGCTTCGCCGCCCGGGGATCCATCGGGGAGTCTCAAGAAGATTGTTGACAACCGTTGACTGGTGCTGGCGATGTGGACAAGATGTGATGACGCGGCAGGTGCCTCTCGGCAGCCGACCGGCTCTCTGCAGGCCCCGCGATTCCTTCTCCGCCGGCACGAACGGACTCTCGATGCGAGCCTCGACCAGTACAGGCGATCATGGCCACGGGCATGACCACAGCCACCCGCACGACGACGCTCCCGCCGCAATGAACGGCCACGAGCACGGCCATGAGCATGGCCACGACCACTCCGATCACGATCACCACTCGACCGAGGCGCCGGCCGCCGCCACCGATCACGGCCACGATCACGGCCACGATCACGATCACGGCCACGATCACGGGCATGGGCACGATCACGGCCACGATCACGGGCATGGGCACGATCACGACCACGGGACCGGCCTGTGGGCGCGGATCAAGCACACGGTCACTCCGCATGCCCACGACGCCAACGACGCGATCCAGACCGCCGAGGAATCGTCCAAGGACGGGATCCGCACGGCCTGGATCGGGCTGGCCGGCATGATGGCCACCGCGATCGCGCAGATGGTCATCGTCGCGGTGTCCGGGTCGATCGCCCTGCTGGCCGACACCATCCACAATCTGGGGCACGCGGCGACCACGATCCCGCTGATCATCGCCTTCCGGCTGGGCCGTCGCGCGGCGTCGAAGAAGTTCTCCTACGGTTACCGGCGCGCCGAGGACCTGGTCGGGTTGTTCATCTCCCTGGTCATCGTCGCCTCGATCGTGCTGATCATCTGGGAGTCGATCGACGCGCTGGTCAACCCGCACCCGCTGGCCAACCTCTGGTGGGTCTTCGCCGCCGGGGTCGTCGGCTTCCTCGGAAACGAGGCGGTGGCCGTGTACCGCATCCGGACCGGCCGTCGCATCGGATCCGCGGCGCTGATCGCCGAGGGCCAGCACGCCCGTGCCGACGGGTACACCTCGATCGCCGTCGTCGCCGGCGTGCTCGGCGTGTGGCTCGGGTTCGCCCGTGCCGACGCCATCGTCGGCCTGCTCATCGCCGTGGCGATCACCGGCATCCTGATCAACTCCCTGGTCATCATCATCCGCCGCCTCATGGACGGCGTGGAACCGGCGACGATCGACCGGATGCGCACCACCATCACCGGCGTCGCCGGCGTCGAGACCGTCGGGGAGGTCCGTGCCCGCTGGTCCGGCCACCGCATGGAGGGCGACGCGGAGATCGGCGTCGACTCCCGGCTGAGCGTGACCGAGGCCCACGACGTGGCCGAGGACGTGCAGCACTCCCTGATGCACACCGTCGGCAACCTCGACCGGGTCACCGTCCACATCCACCCCACCGTCAACGGCGTGATGCCCGACGGCCTCCACGAGTTGTCCGGCCACCACGCCACGAAGGAAGCCCGGGAGGCATACCGGGCCAGGCTCGCCGCGCAACGCCCGGGCGCGCGGTGACAGCCATGGCCGGCTCCCCGACATGGTCGATCCACCTGCTGAGTGAGCGCACCCTGCCCGGCGCGCAGTCGGTGATGCGGCGCAGCATCGCCGAGGACTTCGGCGACGCCTACGACCCGCAGATCCACGCCGACGTCGACGACCCGTTGACCCACTACGCCCCAGGGACCGGCCCCTTCCTCCTGGTGGTGACCGACGACAGCACCGGTGAGGTCCTGGCCACGGGCGGGATCCGCGACGGACGGCTGAAGCCGGGCCTCACCCCGCAACACGTCGTCGACCGGTACGAGGACGGTCGGCACGGCCAGCTCGTCCGCATCTACGTCCGCAAGGAGGCCCGCCGCCGCGGCATCGCCAAGGCCCTGGTCCGCGCGGTTCTCGACCGCGCGGACCAGGAGGGGCACTACCAGGCCGTCGCCCTGCACACCTACCGCCACTCACCGGGCGCCGTCGCCTTCTGGGAGTCCCTCGGCGCCCTGCTCATCCATGACGACACGCAGGGAGCCACCGGTGCGGTCTTCTACGACCTGCCGTGCTCCCCGCAGTGACTTCTGTGCAGTGCCCCAACATCGTGCCGCTGCCCGATGATCCCCATGCCCATCCCGACCGCACCGTCGAGACAGGAGAACACCGTGTCCAAGCGCCGTGACGTCTTCATCTTCGTTGCCGAGCCCACCAAGGTCGAGCAGGCCCGTACCAGCCTCATCGACTGGTTGCGCAGCCTTGAGGGCCACCCCGGCTACCTCGGGGGCTCCGTGCTGCGCGAGTGCGCCGGGGAGCTCATCCCGAACACGCTGGTGATGACGCTGGAGTTCGAGAGCACCGAGGCCGCCCGGGCCCTGTGGCCGAAGATCGAAAACTCGATCAACCCGCTCTACCCCGACGACAAGTCCGACAAGTCCATGGACCAGGGTGCCGCGTTCTTCACCGGCGCGGACGATGCCGTAGCGCCGGAGGACCTGAAGTTCACCCGCGGTAACGGCCTGGTGGCCCGGATGCTGCACATCCACGCCGAGGTCGTCGAGGACGTCGTGGCCGCCGCCTGACCCGCACCGTTCCTGCCACCAGCTACCGCCCCCTTCCCCGACGTGACGAGGAGCCTTTCGTGACCAGCAACAGCCTGTGGCATCCGCAGACCGCGATGTCCACCATTGAGGAAACCCTCACGGTCATCGCGTCGGGGCGGGGGGCCTCGGTGCGTACCGAGGACGGCCAGGAGCTGCTCGACCTGCCGGCCGGCCTGTGGCACGCCAATGTCGGACACGGTCGCACCCGCATCGCCGACGCCGTTCGTCAGCAGATGACCGTCCTGGAGACGTACCACCTGTTCCAGGGCATGGCCAACCGCCCCGCCATCCAACTCGCCGAGCGCCTCGCCGGGCTGGGTCCCATCCCTGACGCGAAGGTCTTCCTCACCAGCGGGGGCTCCGACTCCGTCGACACCGCCTGCAAGCTCGCACGCCGGCACTGGCAGGTGGCCGGGCGGCCCGGCAAGCGCATCATCGTTTCCCGCCAGCACGCCTACCACGGCCTGCACGGGTTCGGTACGAGCATCACCGGCATCCAGAGCAACCGCGACGGGTACGGCAGTGACTCGCTGATCCCCGAGACCGCCCGCGTGCCATGGGACGACCTGGCCGCCACCGAGGCCGAGATCCTCCGGCTCGGGCCCGACAACGTCGCCGCTGTCATCGCCGAACCGGTCATCGGCACCGGGGGAGTGCTGCTGCCCCCGCCCGGCTACCTCACCGGGCTGGCTGAGCTGTGCCGGCGCCTGGACATTCTGCTCATCGCCGACGAGGTCATCACCGGCTTCGGGCGTACCGGGCATTGGTTCGCCTGCCAGCGCTTCGGCATCGAGCCGGACCTGCTCACCATGGCCAAAGGCCTCACCTCCGGCTACCTGCCGCTGGGCGGCGTGCTGGTGTCCCGGCGCATCTGGGAGCCGTTCTTCGCCGAAACCCCCGACGCCCCGGTCTTCCGTCACGGCCTGACGTACTCGGGCCACGCCGCGGCCTGCGTCGCCGCCGAGGTGAACCTGAGCATCCTCGAGGAGGAAGGTCTGTTGGACCGCGTCCTGGACCTTGAGCCCGTCCTGGCCCAGGCCGTCACCCCGCTGCGCGACCACGAAGCCGTCGTCGACGTCCGGGCCGGGGTCGGCCTGCTCGCGGCCGTCCAGCTCGCCCCCGACGTCGACGCACGTCCCGTACTGCGCGCCGCGCGGGAGCAGGGCGTCCTGACCCGGCTGCTGGCCGACAACTCTCTGCACGTCAGTCCCCCGTTCGTCATCACCGCCGAGGAGATCTCCCGTGCCGCTGACGTCCTCAAGCGCGCTCTCGACCGAGCCCGTACCCTCGAATCCGCCTGAGCCCGCGCGGGCGTCGGCGCTGCATCCGGCCGACATCACCCGGCACCGCGACCTCACAGAGACCGCAGCCGCGTCGCTGCCCGGTGGCTTCCTGACCACCGAGTGGTCGGCGCCGCGCTCCGGGCGGACCTTCGCCGTCGCCGATCCCGCGTTCGGCCAGCCGGTCGTCGCCGTCGCCGACTGCGAACCGGACGACGCCCTGCTCGCGCTCACCGCGGCGAGTGACGCGTTCCCCGCCTGGGCGGCCACCCCGACCCGCCGGCGAGCGGACATCCTGCACCGGCTCTATCAGGCGATGCTCGCCGATGAGGAGCGCCTGGCGGCCCTCATCACCCTCGAGGTCGGCAAGACCCTCGCCGAGGCCCGCGGCGAGGTCCGCTACGCCGCCGAGTACGTCCGCTGGTACGCCGAGGAGGCGGTCCGCAGCTCCGGCCGTAGCACCCCCACCCCCGACGGCAGCTGGCACATCCTCACCGTCCCGCGCCCGGTCGGCCCCTGCCTGCTCATCACCCCGTGGAACGTGCCGCTGGCGATGGCCACCCGCAAGGTCGCGCCGGCGCTGGCCGCCGGCTGCACGGTTGTCCTGAAACCGGCGGAGCTCACCCCGCTGACCGCGCTGGCCTTCGCGCAGCTTGCCCAGGACGCGGGGGTCCCGGCAGGAGTCCTCACCGTGGTCACCACCACGGATCCGGCGGCCGTGTGCAGCACCCTCATCGCCGACCCGCGACTGCGGAAGGTGTCCTTCACCGGGTCCACTCCCGTCGGGAAACTCCTGCTGCGGCAGGCTGGTGCGCACGTCCTGCGCGCGTCGATGGAACTCGGCGGCAACGCCCCGTTCCTGGTCTTCGACGACGCCGACCTCGACCTCGCGGTCCGTGAGGCAGTCATCGCCAAGATGCGCCTCGGGGGCCAGTCGTGCGTGGCGGCCAACCGGTTCCTCGTCCAGGAACCGGTGGCCGACGAGTTCGCCGCCCGTCTCACCGAGGCCCTCACCGCGATCAGAGTCGGGCTGGGAACCACGGACGCCGACCTCGGCCCGCTCGTCGACGACCGCGCGGTGGCCAAGGCCGACCGGCTGGTCGACGACGCCATCGCGAAAGGGGCGACGCTGCTGGGGCGTGCCGGCGTGCCCGACGGCCCGGGCAGTTGGTTCGCCCCGGTGGTGCTGGACCACCTCAGCGCCGACGCTCTCCTGCTGCAGGAGGAGGTGTTCGCCCCGGTCGCGGGCATCCGCCGGTTCCGGACGGAGGACGAGGGGGTGGCGTTGGCCAACGACACCCCGTTCGGGCTCGCGGCCTACCTGGTGGCGCGCGACAGCGACCGGATCGCCCGGGTCGCCGGCCGGTTGGACAGCGGCATGGTCGGCATCAATCGGGGACTGCTGTCCCACGTGGCCGCACCGTTCGGCGGGATCAAGGAGTCCGGTCTCGGTCGGGAAGGCGGTGCCGAAGGGCTCGCCGAGTACCAGAACCTCAAGTACCTCGCCGCCCCGGCGCTGGCCTCATGAACCTCGTCGGAACCGCTCGCCGGAGGACCGCGGTCATCGGGGCCGGAGCGGTGGGGAGCATGGCTGCCTGGCAGCTGGCCGAGCGCGGCCTGGAGGTGCACGCTTTCGACCGCTGGGGTGTCCCGCACCACCGCGGGGCATCCGGCGGGCAGACCCGCCGGTTCGCGGTCATCAGCATGGCCGACCCGGACCTGCCGCCGCTGGTTCTCCGGGCCGAGCGGCTGTGGCGCCGGCTGGAGGAAGCAACCGGACGACGTCTGCTTGAGCAGACCGGCGGACTGATCCTCGGACCCGCCGGCAGCACCTCCGTCCGGCAGGCCGTGACCAGCTGCGAGAACTGGGGGCTGGCGCACCGCGTCCTCGACGCACAGGAGCTGCGGCGGCGCTTCCCCCAGCACGCCGTCGACGACGAGGACATCGCTGTCCATGACTGGGTGACCGGCTTCCTCCGGCCCGAGCTGGCGATCCTCGCCGCGATCGAACGGGCTGAGACGCTCGGGACGACGGTGCACCATGACACCGAGATCCTCGACATCGACGTAAGATCCGACACCGTCGGGCTGACCTACCGACGTACGGGACGAAGCGCGGACCGACCGCACAGCGAGACGTTCGACGCGGTGGTCCTCGCCCCTGGCGCCTGGGCGGCCACGCTGCTGCCGGACGGACTGCGGGCGGCGATCGGGGCGGCCGGACTGACCGCCCGTCGGTTGGCGCAGACCTGGTTCGTACCGGACGACCCGTCGCTGTACGGCGCGGAACGCTTTCCCGTCTTCGAACGGGTCGGCCTGCCGGGCGGTGCCTCCGTCTACGGCTTTCCCAGCCAGGACGGTGCCACGGTGAAGATCGGCGTGAAGACCCGCCCGCACCCAGAGGTGGCCGATCCGGCGCGACCGGATCCCCACCTCACCGCCGAGCACATCGCGGAGGTCCGCGAGGTCGTCGCGCGCCGGTTGCCCGGACTCAACCCGCGTCCCGTGCAGACCTCGGTGCACGTGGAGTCGTACACGGAGGACGGCCGGCCAGTCGTCGGGCTGCTTCCGGACGCCGCGCACGTCGCGGTCGCCGTCGGATTCTCCGGCGGAGGATTCAAGTACGCACCGGCTGTCGGCGAGGCCCTGGGCGACCTCCTTGCTGACGGTGCCACCGAGGCCAGTATCCGGCAATTCGCACCGGGCCGCTCCGCGACGGTGTGAGCAGATCACCCGGCCGGGGCGGCCGGCTGGACCTGTTCTACAAGCTGGCCGACGTCGTGCTGTTCCCGGAGGCCGGCCGGGGGTGCGCGGGCCGGCGGGGGCGCTTCGTCCTGTCTGGCGGAACGACATGCCGGCGCGCACCTGTTCAGGCGTCCCGTGATCGCGATGAAATGGCTCGCTGCTGGCGCAACTGGGAACGGAACCCGTTTCACTATTGCATACATTGCAATACGAGCATATGTTGGTGGCATCGCCAAGGTCGGAGGGATGCGGACATGGGAGCAGGCCACAATCATGGGGGCGAAGCGATGCGGGCGGGTGCGCGGCACCGGAAACCGCTCTGGGCGGCGCTGGCCGTCCTGGCCACGTTCATGGTTGTCGAGGCGGTCGCAGCCTGGCTCACCGGCTCCCTGGCGCTGCTGTCGGACGCGGCGCACATGTTCACCGATGTCCTCGGGATCGCGCTGGCCGTCGCGGCCATCACCGCAGCCGGTCGGTCGTCCGACGGCGGTCACCGCACGTTCGGTCTGTACCGGCTGGAGGTCCTCGCGGCGCTGGCAAACGCCGTCCTGCTGTTCGGGGTGGGGGTGTTCGTGCTCGTCGAGGCGGTACGCCGGTTCGGTGACCCGCCGCAGGTGCTGGTTCTCCCGATGTTTCTCGTCGCCATCGCTGGGCTGATCGCCAACGTGGTGGCGTTTCTGCTGCTCCGGGCCGGCGCGAAGGAGAGCCTCAACGTACGCGGCGCGTACCTCGAGGTGCTGAGCGATCTCCTCGGCTCGGTCGGGGTGATCGCCGCCGCTGTCGTGATCGCCACGACAGGCTGGCTCTACGCGGACCTCGTCGTCGCGGTGGCGGTCGGCGTGTTCATCCTCCCGCGTACCTGGCAACTCGCCCGCGCCGCGCTGCGTGTGTTGGTGCAGGCCGCCCCGCCGCACATCGAGGTGGCGGCGGTCCGGGCGAGCCTGATCGACCTGCCCGGGGTGGCCGACGTGCACGACCTGCACGTGTGGACGCTGACCTCGGGCATGGACGTGGCCTCGGCACACCTGAGCCTGCGTGCCGGTGCCGAGCTGGGGCCGGTTCTGGCGGCGGCGCGGGCCCGGTTGCACGACGGGTTCGGCATCGACCATTGCACCCTGCAGGTGGAACCGTCCACGGCGGAGGAGGTGTGCGACGGCGTTCGGTGGTGATCGACGTCAGGTGTTCGCGAACTCGCCAGCGCGTAGCGCTCGTCACGGCATGAGGCCCGCCGGCAAACGGTGACGGCGGGAGATCCAACGAGCCGCTGCGGTCGCCCGGCAATGGCAGGCGACCGCAGTGGCTCGATGACCTGCTGACGTGGCCGGGATCAGCTGGTGGAGTTACCCGCGGTCCCTCGCTCGGCGAGATGGGCACGCAGCACGTCGTCGGTCGGCTCGACCAGCAGGCGGCCGTCGGGCCAGACCAGGGTGGGAACGCGACGGGGTCCGTGTTGCAGCATCCGTACGAGCGCTACCGCGGCTGGGTCTTCGTCGAGGTCGACGTAGCGGTACGTGACCTGGGCGGCGTCCAGCAGGGCCCGACAACGCCGGACGTCGGGGCACCACCCGGTGCCGTAGACCACCAGATCGGTCCCGGTCACGACCTCGTGGCAGGGATCCTCGCGGCTCATGCCGTCTCCTCCAGGGCGGTGACAGTGCGGCGCCGCGCCCGCCGTTGTGGTGACGGCGGACACGGCGGCATCGGTGATCAGCTGACGAGGCGGTAGCCGGCCCGTTCGACCGCGGCGTGGACGTCAGCCCTGTCCAGCGAAACCTCGCTGGTGACGGTGGCCGTGCCGTTGGCGACGTCGACCTGAACGTCCGTCACGCCTGGGACTGCGCCGAGGTGGCTTGCCACTTTCCTCGCGCAGCCGGTGCAGGTCATTCCCGAGATGGTGTAGGTGCTCTGCAAGCCGTCGGCGTTGCCGACGGCAGCGGGGGTGTTGTCGTCGGTGGCAGTGGCGCAGCCGCAACTGGTCGCGCTGGTGCACATGGAACCCTCCTTGGCGGGTGTGACGGGATGGTGTGGGCGGCGATCGTGGACCGCTGCCCGTCCGGGGCTGCCTTCGTCGGGATGGCTTAACTAGCTGGAACATACCCGCCCGGGGTATATGAATCAAGAGGCTGAGACGTTGGCCGGAGGACGAGGTCCCGGCCTTCTGCTACTCGGATCCTGATACCCCTACGGGGTCATGTTTGTGTCTTACCCCTACCCCCCAAGGGCATCGGGCGTAGTCGAGGCAACTGGCCCCGAGTGGGGCTGAGGTGGCTGTTCAGGCCGGGACTGTTCAACGGCGGGACCGACCTGTTCGCGCGCGTGGGACCGCCTTCACCGCCTCCTCGGTGGTCTCCACGGTCCAGCGCCACGGCGACAACCTCCGGGTCCAGCTGGGCGGACCGGTCACCGTGGCCCCTGACGTGCCGCCGCCGTCCGCCGTCCGCCTGGATCTCGTCCCGGGCCGGAGGGTCTGGGCGGCGGTGCGGGCCGCGGCGACCCGGGCCTACCCGGCCGCCCCGCCGACCAGCAACGTGGGCGGCGGGCGGGATGCCTGAGGGCGGTGCCCGGCCTGCTCAGGCGGGGCGGCCGATGAGGGAGCGTCGGTCCGCCGCCGCCCGGGGCGACGGGATCCCGGTCGGCCAGCGGTTCGCGGCGACCTCGGCCGACCAGTAGCGGGGCAGCGCGGTGGCACCCGGCTGGGCGCCCACCGTCCGGTCCCGCCCGCCCGGCCGGCCCTGCCGGTCGGCGGTGGGGGCCCGCTCGCCGCCGGAGTTGCCCGGCAGCAGCCCCCCGCTGGGCCGGATGCCCAGTTCCCGCATCCGGTCGACGTAGGCGCGGTAGCGGCGCTGCGCCTCCCCGTGCCGGCCGGCCGCCTGGAGCACCTGGACCAGTTCCAGGTGGGTGTCCTCGTCGTACGGGTCGTGGTGCACCAGCCGCATCAGGTAGACCAGCTTCTGGTCGGTGTCCGGGGCGTGCTGGACCAGAGCGCGCAGCACGCTGGTGTGCGCCGCCTGCGCCTCGTCGCGCAGCGGCTGCGCCCAGTCCTCGTACGGGTCGTCGGCGAGGAAGTCGCCGCCGTAGAGTTCGTCCGCCCGGGCCAGCAGTCGGGCCGCGTCCGGCTGCCCGGCCCGCTGCGCCGCCTGGGCCTCCTCGGCGGCGGTGAGGAACGCCTCCACGTCCACGTCGACCACGTCCAGGTCGATCGCCACCGAGCCCCGGTCGGCGAGCACCGCGCCGGCCTCCCCGTGCCGCCCGGTGCCGAGCACCCGGCGCAGGGTGGAGAGCAGCACGGAGAGCCGGTTGGCGGTGCGCGAGGGGGACTCGTCGGGCCAGAGCAGCTCCATCAGCCGGATCCGAGGAACCGCCCGCCCGCGCTGTGCCACCAGGATCTTCAGCAGGTCACGGGCCTTCTTGGACTGCCACTCGCCGTACGGGACGAGGGCGCCGGCGCGGAACACCCGGAAGTCGCCGAGGGTGTGGATGACGACCGCCGGGACCCGCAGGGTCATCGCGGTGAGCCCGTCGGCGACGCCGACGTCGAGGCGTACCCCGCAGCGGCGCAGCTGCTGCTCGGCGCCCTCCGCGCCGCGCCGGGCCGGCCGGCCGCGCAGCCGAGCGGCGATCAGCCGGACGGCGGCCTCCTCGGCCCGGTCGCCGGTCTCGCGGGACAGCGCGGCGGCGTCGTCGAGCAGCCCGGCCGCGGCCCGTGGGTCCGGCGCGGCCAGCACGATCAGCTGGAGCGCCTGGATCAGGGTGGCGCGCCGCCGGCCGACGGTCGCGCCGGTGCGGGCCTCGGCGGCGTCGTGGTGGGCCCGGGTGGTGTCGCCGCGCAGCAACGCCACCCAGCCGCGGGCCAGCAGCGCGTACGGCCGGTGCGGGTCGCCGGCGACGGCCACCGCGCGTTCGGCGTACGCCTCGGCGGCGGTCAGGTCGTCGGCGGCGCGTACCCGGGCCAGTTCGGCGAGGATCCAGACCCGCAGCGGGAGCGGGCCGGAGTCGGCGTCGAGCGCGGCGAGTGCCGCCTCCAGCGACTGCCGGGCCTGGCGCGCCTCCCGCCGCCGGCGGTGCACCATGCCCAGGGTGGCCAGGCAGTACGCCTCGTCGTGGCCGATCCCGGCCAGCTCCCGCAGCCGCCGCGCGGCGGCCCCGTCGGCGAGCGCCTCCTCCAGCCGGCCGAGCTGGCACTTCGTCGCGGCACCCAGGCTCAGCGCGTACGGCTCGTAGCCGGTGAGCCCGGCGACCTCGGTCAGCCGGATCGCCGCTTCGGCGTGCCGCAGCGCGTCGCCGTTGCCGCCGAAGGTCAGCGCGTGGCCGGCGAGGTCGAGGTGGATCATCAGGCGGAACAGCCCGGCGTCGGCCTGGTCCAGGTCGCCGGTGAGTTCGGGGCGGACCCGGCCGACCGCCTCGTCCCCACGCGCGGCGGCCAGCAGCGCGGAGAATCGCACGGTGGCCTGCGCGGCGGTGGCGCTCCGGCAGTCGCCGGCGAGCCGGACCGCCTCCTCGGCGCTGGCCGCCGCCTGCTCCAGGTCGCCGTCGAGCAGGTGGTGGACGGCGGCGAAGCAGTGCAGCTGGACCGCGTGCGGGCCGGCGGTGTCGGCCGGGACCGGCACGAGCCGGGCCAGGGCCGCCGCGTACTCCCCGGCCAGGTGGTGGCGGAGTGCGTCGCGCCACGCCTCGGCGGCCGGGTCGCCGCCGGGGGCGGCGAACAGGTCGGGCTGTGCCACCAGCCACAGGTGGCCGGCCTTCCGGTCGCCGGTGTCGGCGAGCCGGCGCAGCGCCGGCCCGAGATCAGCCGCCGACGTCCCGTCGGACGACGGGTCGACGCTCCTTCCGTTCGGCGCCCGCGTCGACGGACGCCAGGCTTCGTGGGCATGGTGTGCGGACATCCACCGCTCCTGGGGTCTCTCGTGGAGGATCAGGCAGGCGGGGGTAGTCGAGCGACGCTGAGTCGTCGCGTGGTGCACTTCCCCCCGCTCGAATCATTGCTCCCATCGAGCGACATCGCCATAACCAAAAGAGACGTTGAACTTACTGACGGCTATGCGCTATTGGCATATGACTGCGCTCAGGATTCCCTCAGACAGTCGGCACGCCACCCGCAGCGGTCGTACAAGCTACCGGCACCCCCCGGTTCCAGAATCCCGGTCATCGCCTCCTCACCCGCCGATCGGAGATGAGACCCGATGACCGAACGACCGGTCGACCCTCACCTCGGCACTCACTGGCAGCGGCAGCTCGCCGCGCTGCCGGAGCCGCCCGAGCTGCCCGGCCCGCCGGCCCCGGACGGTGACCCGCCCGCCGCGGTGGCCGTGCCGGCCGGTCCGGTCGACCCGTTGACCGGCGTCCTGGCCGGTCTGCTCGCTCTGGCGCACCGCTGGACCGGGCGGCGGGACCTGCTCGCCGAGATCCCCGCCGGCCCGCACGCGCCGGTCGGTTGGCTGCCTGTCCCGGTGCGGCTGCCCGAGAATCCCACGTGGACGGAACTGCGCGAAATGGTTGCCACCGCGATCCTCGCGTCCCGTCGGCACGCCGCCGAGCTGCCGGTGCCCGTACCCGGCCCGCGACCGGTCGTCGCCGTCGGCCCGGACCCGGCCGGCGCCCGCGCCGCCCTCGTCGTCCGGCTCGCCGAAGACGGCGTTACGGCGACCGCACCCGACCCGCTCACCGCCGGCGGCCTGGCCGTGCTGCTGGCCCGCGCCGGGGAACGCCCCGACAGCCGACTGTCCGACCTGCCCGTGCTGGACGACGCCACCCACCGCCGGGTGCTCGCCGAGTGGAACGCCACCGACACCGGGTACCCGCGCGACCGGTCGGTGCCGGAGCTGTTCGCGCAGTGGGTCGAGCGGACCCCGGACGCCCCGGCGCTGCGGCACGGCGGGCACATCGTCTCCTACCGGGAACTGGACCGGCGGGCCGACTGCCTGGCCCGCCACCTGCGCGGGCTCGGGGTGGGCGGGGAGAGCCTGGTCGGCCTCTGCCTGACCGACACCGAGACCTGGACGGTGGCCGCCCTGGCCACGCTCCGGGTCGGTGCGGCGTACCTGCCGCTGGACCCGGGGTACCCCCGGGAGCGGCTCGCGCTGATGTGCGCCGACGCCGCCCCGCAGGTCGTCCTGCATACCGCCGCGCTGGCCGACCGGCTCCCCGACGGGCCGGCCACCCGGGTCGCCGTCGACCGGCTGCCGGCGCAGGAGCAGTCGGCCGCGCCGTCCGCGCCGGCGGCCGTCCACCCCGACCAGCTCGCCTACGTGATGTACACCTCCGGCTCCACCGGCCGGCCCAAGGGCACCGGGGTGAGCCACCGCAACATCGTCCGGCTGGTCCGGGAAACCGACTTCATCGACGTCCGGCCCGGCGACGTGATGGGGCAGGCGGCGACGATGTCCTTCGACGCCGCCACCATCGAGGTGTGGGGCGCGCTGCTCAACGGGGCCTGCCTCGCCGACCTGGACATCAACGAGGTGATCGTGCCGGAGCGGCTGCGCGGCCGGCTGCGCGACGACGGCGTGACCATGATGTTCCTGGCCACCTCGGTCGCCCGGCAGCTCGCCATGGACGCCCCCGACGCGCTGGCCGGGCTGCGCTACCTGACCTTCGGCGGCGAGCAGGCCGACCGGGTGGCGGTGGAGCGGCTGCGGGCCGCCTGCCCGGACACCCGGCTGGTCAACGGGTACGGCCCGACCGAGGGCACCACCTACACCACCACGTACGACTGCGCGGAGCTGACCGCCGACGACCCGGTGGTGCCGATCGGCGGCCCGGTCGCCAACACCCGGGTCTACGTGCTCGACCACCTCCTCCAGCCGGTGCCGCCCGGGGTGCTCGGGGAGCTGTTCATCGGCGGGGACGGGGTGGCCCGCGGCTACCTCGGCCGGGCCGGGGCGACCGCGGAGCGGTTCGTGCCGGACCCGTTCGGCTCGCGCCCCGGTGGCCGCCTCTACCGCAGCGGGGACCTGGTCCGGCAGCGCGCCGACGGGCGGATCGAGTTCGTCGGCCGGGCCGACCAGCAGGTCAAGATCCGGGGTTACCGGGTGGAGCCCGGCGAGGTGACCGAGGTGCTGCGCGGCGGCGGGCTGCTGCGCGACGCCCTGGTACGCGCCGACCGGGACGCCGCCGGCGACGCCCGGCTGGTGGCGTACGTGGTCCCCGACGAGGGGGTGGACGTCGAGGCGGTTCGGGCCCGGGCCCGGGAACTGCTCCCCGACCACCTGGTGCCGGCGGTCTTCGTACCGCTGCCGAAGCTGCCGCTCAACCGCAACGGCAAGGTGGACCTGACCGCCCTGCCGCCGCCGGACACCGCGGCGGAGCCGGACGTTCCGGACACCGCCCCGCGCACCCCGACCGAGCGGGTGGTCGCCGGGATCTGGCAGGACGTGCTCGGCGTGCCGGTGCACGGCCGCGACGACGACTTCTTCGACCTCGGCGGCCGGTCGCTGAAGGCCACCCGGGTCCGCTCCCGGCTCTCCGCCGCCGTCGGCGTGGAGGTGCCGCTGCGGCTGGTCTTCGACCATCCCACGGTGGCCGCGCTGGCCGCCGCCGCCGACCAGATCGCCGCCGCGAGCGGCCGGCCGGTGCCGGCGGCGGAGCAGCCGGTGGCGCCGGCCGACCCGCTGGACGGGCCGGCCCCGGCAGACCTCGCCGGGCTGCTGGACCACCTCGAGCGCGGGGCGGGGGCCCGGTGACCGCCGGGGCGGCCCTGGACCCGGCCGAACTGCTGCGCCGGGTCGACGCCCTGCCGCCGCAGCGGCGGGCGGCGTTCCTGGCGGCCGTCCGCGCCGACGGCGACCGGTACGGGGTGTACCCGCTGACCACCGCCCAGCAGTGGATGCTGCTGCTGGCCCAGCTCCGTGAGGAGAGCCCGGCCTACCACGTGCCGTACCGGGTGGACCTGCGCGGCGAGCTGGACCTGCGGGCGCTGCGCGCCGCGCTGGACCTGGTGGTGGCCCGGCACGAGGCGCTGCGTACGGTCTTCGTGCCGCTGGACGGCGAACCGCACCAGCTGCTGCTGCCGCCGACCGGGCTGCCGCTGACCGTGGTGGACGTCCCGCCGGAGCGGATCGACGGGTACGCCGCCGACGAGGCCCGCCGCCCGTTCGACCTGGCCCGGGGTCCGCTGGTCCGGGCCACCCTGTGCCGCACCGGGCCGGCCGACTGGTCGTTGCTGCTCTCCCTGCACCACGTGGTCTGCGACGGCTGGAGCATGGGGCTGCTCTTCGACGAGCTGTCGACGGCGTACGCCGCGTACCGGGCGGGACGCGAGCCGGCCCTGCCGCCGGTGCCCCGGGACGTCCCGGCGGCGCTGGCCCAGGACCGGCTGCTCGACCCGGCCGAGCTGGCCCGCCGGCTGGGCTGGTGGCGGGACGCGCTGGCCGGCGCACCGCCCGGGCTGGACCTGCCCACCGACCGGCCCCGCCCGGCGGAGCTGGAGGACGCCGGCCACGAGATCGAGTTCTCCTGGCCGCCGGCGCTGGCCGACCGGGTGGCCGAGGCGGGCCGGCGCACCGGCGCCACCCCGTACATGATCTTCGCGGCGGGTTGGGCGGCGCTGCTGCACCGCCGCAGCCGGCAGCCGGACCTGCTGGTCGCCACCCCGGTGGCGAACCGGCAGACCATCGACAGCGAGACCGCCGTCGGGTTTTTCGTCAACACGCTGGTGCTGCGCAGCCGGATCGAGGCCGGCCGCACCTTCGGCCAACTGCTCGACCAGCTCCGCGACGGTGCGCTGACCGCGCTCACCGACCCGGTGCCGTTCGACGCACTGGTGCAGGAGCTGCGGCCGGAGCGCGACCCGGCCCGGCACCCGCTCGCCCAGGTGATGTTCGCGGTGGAGGACGGCTGGGAGGACCGCCTCACCCTGCCCGGCCTCACCGTGCTGGCCAGCGGGGAGACCCACACCAGCACGTCCATGTTCGACCTGACGCTGACCGTCATCCCCCGGGACGGGCGGATCGACGGGCGGATCGAGTACCGCAGCCGGCTCTTCGACGCGGCGACCGCCCGGGCGCTGGCCGACCAGCTTGACACCCTGCTCACCGCCGCGCTGGCCGCCCCGGACACCCCGGTCGACCGGCTGCCGCTGCTCTCCCCGGCCGACGGCCGGGAGGTGGTGGACCGGTGGGGCTCCACCGCACCCCCGGTGGCCGACCGGCACACCCTGCCCGAGCTGGTGGCCCGCTGGGCGGCCGAGACCCCGGACGCGGTCGCCGTGGCGTACCTGGACCAGCGGCTGACCTACCGGGAGCTGGACGCCCGGGCGGACCGGTTGGCCCGGCGGCTGCGCGCGCGCGGGGTGCGGGCCGAGACCACCGTGGGGGTCTGCCTGCCGACCGGGCCGGACTGGCCGGTCGCCGTCCTCGCCGTGCTCCGGGCCGGCGGGGTCTACCTGCCGCTGGACCCGCAGTTGCCGGCGGCGCGGCTGGCCCACCTGCTGACCGACGCCGCCGCCGGCCTGGTGGTCACCCGGGCCGGCACCGAGCTGGCGCTGCCGGCGACCGACGTGCCCCGGCTGCGGCTGGACGACCCGGACGAGACCGGCACCGACGAGCCACCGGCCGACTGCCATCCGGACGCCGCCGCCTACCTGATCTACACCTCCGGCTCGACCGGCCGCCCGAAGGGAGTCGTCGGCACCCATCGGGGGCTGCGCAACCTGGCCGAGGCGCAGCGCCGGCTGATCGGCGTCCGCCCCGACGACCGGGTGCTCCAGTACCACTCGGTCAGCTTCGACGTCTCGCTGTCCGACCTGGTCACCGCGCTCACCGCGGGAGCGGAGCTGCGCCTGCTCGGCCCGGACGAGCGCACCCCCGGCCCCGACCTCGCCGCCGCGCTGACCCGGCACCGGATCACCGTCGCCGACCTGCCGCCGGTGGTGCTCGACGCGCTCGACCCGGCGGCCGTGCCGCGGCTGCGGGTGCTCACCGTCGGCGGGGAGCCCTGCGCCCCGGACGTCGCCGCCGCCTGGTCGGGCGGCCGGGTCCTGGTCAACGGGTACGGCCCGACCGAGGCCACGGTCACCGCCACCGCCGCCGTCCCGGCCGCCGACGACGGGGAGCTGCCGATCGGCCGGCCGCTGTCGGGGGTGCGCGCCTACGTGCTGGACTCCGCGTTGTGGCCGGTGCCGCGCGGCGTACCCGGCGAGCTGTTCGTCGCCGGCTCCGGGGTGGCCCGCGGCTACCTGGGCGACCCGGCGCTGACCGCCGCGCGGTTCCTGCCCGACCCGTTCGCCGCCACCCCGGGGGAGCGGATGTACCGGACCGGGGACCTGGTCCGGTACCGGGCCGACGGGCAGCTCGTCTTCCTCGGCCGGGGCGACGACCAGGTGAAGATCAACGGCTACCGGATCGAGCTGGGCGAGGTGGAGGCCCGGCTGCGGGAGTGCCCCGGGGTACGCCGGGCCGCCGCCGTGGTCCGCACCGACTCGCCGGGTGGGCGGCGGCTGGTCGGCTACCTGGTCGGCGACGGGCTGAAGGTGGACGAGCTGCGCCGCGAACTGCTCCGGCAGGTGCCCCGCTACCTGGTGCCGGCGGCGTTCGTGGTGGTGCCGGACCTGCCGTTGACCGCCAGCGGCAAGCTCGACCAGGCCCGGCTGCCCGCCCCCGCCGTCACCCGGCCGGACCTCGACGGCGCGTACGTGGCGCCGGACGGTGAGCTGGAACGCGCCGTCGCGGACACCTGGCGGGAGGTGCTCGGGCTGACCGAGGTGGGCGCGCACGACAACTTCTTCGACCTGGGCGGCACCTCGCTGCTGCTGGCCAAGGTGCAGAAGCGGCTGGTGGACCGGCTCGACCGGCCGGTGCCGGCGGTCGAACTGTTCCGGCACCCGACGGTCGCCCTGCTGGCCCGCTTCCTGGCCGGGGCGGACGAGCCGCCGCCGGCCGGGGACACCGCCGCCGGCCGGCGGCGGGACGAACGCAAACAGGCACTGGCCGACCGGGCCCGCCGGGCCCGCCCGGTGCCGGTGGGGGAGGGACGGCCGTGACCACGCAGGAGACCGGGCTGGAGATCGCCGTCGTCGGGCTGGCCGGCCACTTCCCCGGGGCCGCCGACGTCGACGAGCTGTGGCGGCGGGTGCTGGCCGGGCAGGAGACCATCACCCGCTTCTCCGACGAGGAGTTGGCCGCCGCCGGGCTGACCGAGGCGGACCGGCGACACCCCGACCTGGTGCCCGCGCACGGGACGCTGCCGGACGTGGACCGCTTCGACGCCACCTTCTTCGGCTACTCTCCGCGTGACGCCCGCCTGATCGACCCGCAGCAACGGCTCTTCCTCGAGTGCGCGTGGGAGGCGCTGGAACGCGCCGGCCACCTCGACGGCGACCCGGACCGGCTGGTCGGCGTCTACGCCTCCTGCGCGGCCAGCGGGTACCTGCTGCACCACCTGTTCGGCAACCCGCGGCTCGGCTCGGTCTCCGAGTACGAGCTGATGCTCGCCAACGACAAGGACTCGCTGCCCACCCGGGTGGCGTACCACCTGGACCTGCGCGGGCCGGCCGTCGCGGTGCAGACCGCCTGCTCGTCGTCGCTGGTCGCGGTGCACCTGGCGGCGCAGGCGCTGCTGGCCCGGGAGTGCGACGTGGCGCTGGCCGGCGGGGCGCACGTGCGGCTGCCCGGCGGCACCGGCTACCGGCACGAGGTCGGGGGCATCATGTCCCGGGACGGGCACTGCCGGCCCTTCGACGCCCGCGCCACCGGCACCGTCGGCGGCGACGGCGCGGCGCTGGTGGTGCTCCGCCGGCTGGCCGACGCCCGCCGCGACGGCGACACCGTGTACGCGGTGATCCGCGGCTCGGCGATCAACAACGACGGCCGGGTGAAGGTTGGCTTCACCGCCCCCGGGGTGGACGGCCAGGTCGCGGTGATCCGGGCCGCGCAGGAACTGGCCGAGGTGGACCCGGCCAGCATCGGCTACGTGGAGGCGCACGGCACCGGCACCGAACTGGGCGACCAGATCGAACTGCGGGCGCTCGGCGAGGCGTTCCGCGGCGCCGGCGGGGACGGGCGGTGCGCGATCGGCTCGATCAAGTCGATTCTGGGTCACCTGGACGTGGCCGCCGGGGTGACCGGGCTGATCAAGGCGGCGCTGGCGCTGCACCACCGGGTGCTGCCGCCCAGCCCGTACTGCACCGAGCCGCACCCCGGGCTGGCGGACGGCCCGTTCCACGTCAACACCATCCCGCTGCCGTGGCCGGAGCGGGACACCCCGCCCCGGGCGGCGGTCAGCTCCTTCGGCATCGGCGGCACCAACGCCCACGTCGTCCTGGAGGCCGCCCCGAGGGACGCCGCCTCGGCCACCGTGGAGGACACCGAGTCCCCGGCGCCGGGTGAGGGCGCCGACGAGCGACCCCGGCTGCTGGTCCTCTCCGCCCGGGACGCCGACGCGCTCGGCCGGGCCCGGGACCGGCTCGCCGCGCACCTGGCCGAACGGCCGGACCTGCCGCTCGCCGACGTGGCGTACACCCTGCGGGCGGCCCGGCGGGAGTTCCCGCACCGGCTGGTCGCGGTCGCCACCAGCGCCAAGGACGCCGCCGCCCAACTCTCCGACCCGGACTCGCGGCTGGTCCGCACCGGGGTCGTCGCCGGCCCGGCCGGCGTCGCGTTGCTCTTCCCCGGCCAGGGCGCCCAGTACCCTGGCATGGGACGCGCCCTGTACCGGAGCGAGCCGGTCTACCGGGAGGTCTTCGACCGCTGCGCCGACCTGCTCCGCCCGCACCTGGACCTGGACCTGCGCGCGCTGCTCTACCCGGCCGGCGACGCGGTCGCCCCGGCGCCCGCGCTGGATGAGACCTGGCTGACCCAGCCGGCGCTCTTCGCCGTCGAGTACGCCCTCGCCGAACTGCTGCGCCACCGCGGCGTCCGGCCGGCCGCGCTGGCCGGGCACAGCCTGGGCGAGTACGTCGCGGCCTGCCTGGCCGGGGTCTTCACCCTGCCGGACGCGCTCGCCACGGTCGCCGTACGCGGCCGGCTGATGCAGGCGCAGCCGCCCGGCGCGATGCTCTCGGTGGACCTGCCGACCGACGAGGTGGAGCCGCTGCTGCCGGCCGGGGTGTCGGTGGCGGCCAGCAACGCTCCCCGGCTGACCACCGTCTCCGGGGAGTACGCCGCGGTCGCCGCGCTCGCCGAAGCGCTGCGCGGGCGCGGGGTGGCCTGCCGGGAGCTGCGCACCTCGCACGCCTTCCACTCGGTGATGATGGACCCGGCGCTGCCCGGCTTCGCCGCCCACCTGCGGGACGTGCCGCTGCGCCCGCCGACCCTGCCGGTGGTCTCCAACGTGACCGGTGGCTGGCTCACCGACGACGAGGCCACCGACCCGCAGTACTGGGTGCGGCAGCTCAGCCGACCGGTGCGGTTCAGCGCCGGCGCGGAACTGCTGCTGCGGCAGCGGCACGCCCTGCTGGAGGTCGGCCCCGGCCGGACCCTGGCCACCCTGGCCCGCCAGCACGAGGCGGCCCGCCAGGTCGCCGTGGTGACCACGCTGCCCGCCGACCGCTCCCCGGCCGGGGAGAACGTCGCGGTCACCGAGGCGCTCGGCCGGCTCTGGCTCGCCGGGGTGCCGCTGCCGTGGCGGGACGGCCCGCGCCGGCGGGTGCCGCTGCCCACCTACCCGTTCGACCGGCGCCGGCACTGGGTGGCGCCGTTCCGGCGCGACCCACTGCCCGCCGTCGACGACGTCGACCCGCCGGCCGAACCGGTCGCCGCCGCGCCCCGAACGGGGCCGACCACCCCGGACGGACCGTACGAGGTGGTGCGGCGGATCTGGGTGGAGCTGCTGGGGGTGGACGACATCGGCCCGCAGGACGACTTCTTCGAGCTGGGCGGGCATTCGCTGCTCGGCACCCGGGTGGTCGCCCGGATCCGGGACGCGATCGGCGTCGACCTGTCCCCGGGGGCGATCTTCGAGTCGCCGACGCTCGCCGCGCTGGCCCGTGCCGTGGCCGCGCTGGACCGGCCGGTCCCGGCGCCCCGGCAGCCGGCCGACGACGTACCCCCGGCCGCCAGCCCGGCCCCGGACGATCTGCTGCCCGACCTGCTCGCGGAGATCCGGGGGATGTCCGCGGAGAGCCTGGCCCGCGAGCTTGCGCTGGCCCGACACGAGGAGAGGAACGGCGATGGCTGACGAGTACGACGGCGAGCACCGCGTCCTGGTCAACGACGAGGAGCAGTACGCGCTCTGGCCCCGGGACAAGGAGCTCCCGGCCGGGTGGCGGGACGCCGGCTGCGCCGGTGGTCGGCAGGAGTGCCTGGAGTTCGTCGAGCGCACCTGGACCGACATGCGCCCGCGCAGCGTCCGCGCACACCTGGCGGCTGAGGCGGCCCGGGTGGGCTGACCGCCGATTCCGGCAGCGTCAGGCGTGGCATCCCGTCACGCCGGGCCCGCGATGTCCGCCCACCACATCTGCGGACGTCGCGGGCCCGGCGTCTCAACAGACCGACCGGCGGCGATTTCGCTGCCACCCGCTCGACAGACCACTGCGGTGACATCTGGCCGAATGGACGCCATGAGCGTCCATCCGCTGCCCGGGCGCCGGCGGCGGACCGTCGGCGCCCCACCACCTCACTCCTCGGCGAGCCGGTCCGGCGCTTCCAGGGCCGACTTCACCGCTTGGAGGAAGGCGACCGCGTCCCGCCCGTTGACCACCCGGTGGTCGTAGACGGCGCTGATGTTCACGAACCGTCGCACCACCACCGAGCCCGTGCCGTCCAGGGCCAGCTCGTCCTGGGTGCCGCCGATCGCCACCACGCAGGTCTGGCCGGGGAAGACGATCGGGCCGGCGAGCACCACGTCCGGGTCGGTGTGCAGCGAGACGACGATGGTGCCGCCGGCCAGCTCACCGGCGCGGAAGCCGTCGCCGCCGGCCCGGGTGCGGAAGTCCATCAGCGTCTCGGCGATCTCCGCGCAGGTCAGCTCCTCGACGTCGCGGACCACCGGGACGAACAGGCCGGTGCCGACGTCGATGGTGACTCCGACGTGCGCCGCCTCGGCCAGCCGTACGCTGGTGCCGTCGCCGGGGGTGGCGAAGAGCAACGGGTGCTCGGCGCGCAACCCGCCGATCGCCTTGACCAGCAGTTCGGGCAGGCCGACCAGGGTGCGGGTGGCGCGGGTGAGCTGCCGGGCCACGGTCAGGGCGGCGTCCGCGCGGACCTTCACCACGGCCAGCGCCGCCGGCACCTCGCGGTGCGACTCGGTGACCACCGCGGCCACCGCCCGCTGCGCCCGGGAGAGCGGGTGCACCGGCCGGGCGTCGTCGGGCGCGGCGCCGCCGTCGCTGGCGGCGGCGGCCACCACCACCGGCTCCGTCGGGGCCGGGCTGGTCGCCAGGGCCGCCGGCCGGTTCGCCAGCAGGCGTTCCACGTCGGTACGACGCACCACCGCCCGCCCGAGGTCACGCAGCTCGGCGTCGCTGATCCCGTGCGCGTCGGCCAGCTCCCGGGCCGAGTCGGTCAGCACCGGCCCGACGCCGTCGCCGGCTCCGTCCGCCCGGCCGCCGCCGGCCGGGCCGCCGTTGGCCCGGGCGCGCTCGGTGAGGAACCGCTGCCGGGCGTCCTCGCTGGCGAATACGTAGCCGATCACGTCCCCACACCGGCACTCCTGGTTGACCGTGGTGAGCCGGTGCAGCACGCCGGTGCCCTCGCTGAGCAGCTCCTCGGCCGCCTTGGAGGTCTCCACCACGGCGATCGGGTCGCCGGAGCCGACCTGCTCGCCGTCCTCGGCCAGCCAGTCGGTGAGCACGTACGACGTGTCGTTGTTGTTGAGTTTGGGAACGACCAGGTCAATCACCGCTGACGACCTCCTTCACGGCCCGGTGGATGTCGGTGTCCTGCACCAGCACGGTGCGTTCGAGGTGGGCGGCGGTGGGGATCACGCTGTCGGCGGAGTGCACCAGCCGCACCGGCGCCCGCAGGGTTCCCCAGAGCCGGCCGTGCACGGCCTGGGCCAGTTCCGCCCCCCAGGTGCCGCCGGCGGTGCTCTCCTCGGCCACCACCACCCGGCCGGCGCGGGCCAGGCTCGGCAGCAGCGCGTCCACGTCGAGCGGCCAGAGCCGGGACGGCACCAGCACCTGGCAGACGATGTCGTCGCGCAGCAGCAGCTCCCGGGCCACCCGGACGGCCCGGCCGGCCAGCCCGCCCGGGACGACCAGCACACAGTCGCACTGCTCCGGGTCGTCCACCCAGATCCGGGCGGTGCCGGCGTCCGGGCCCAGGTAGTCGTAGCGGAACAATTCGTCCACCACGCCGTCGGCGTACATCCGGTTGGTGTAGAGGACCTTGTCCTCGAAGAGCAGCCCGGGCCGGCCGGAGGCGAGCATCCGGGCCAGCACCGCGTGGTTGTCGTGGAACGGCGACACCTCGTGCAGGGTCAGGCCGGGGATGCCGACGAAGTGCTTCTGCGGGCTCTGGCTGTGCGTCGGGCCGTACCCCCGGTTGCCGCCCGTCGGGCAGCGGACCACCAGCCGCATCGGCACCGGCCGGCCGTACATGGCGGTGGACTTGCTGGCGAAGTTGAGGATCTGGTCGAAGGCCAGCGCCACGAAGTCGCTGAACATGATCTCGACTATGGCGCTCTGCCCGGCCAGGGCCAGCCCGCCGGCCACCCCGACGATGCCGCCCTCGCTCAGCGGCGTGGACAGCACCCGGTCCGGCCAGCGCCCGGAGAGCCCCCGGGTCGCCTTGAACGCCCCACCGTACGGGTCGACCAGGTCCTCGCCGAGCAGGTGCAGCCCCGGGTCGTCGGCCATCAGCGCGTGCAGCGCCTGGTTGAGGTTCTCCACCACCCGCTCAGCCACGGTCAATCCCCTCCCAGCGGCTCGCCGGCCGGCCGGAAACCTCCCGGACCACGTCCGCCACGTACCGGCGCTGCCGCTCGTCGTGCTCGCTGAACTGCTCCGGGAAGGCCGCCGCGTAGCGGGCGTACCAGTCGTGCGCCCGGGCCTGCCCGATCTCCTCCGGGCGGCGGCTGTCGTCGCCCTTGCTGTGCGGGCCGACCCGGTGGGTCAGCAACTCCACCACCTGCGGCGCGGCGCGATCCCGGACCCGGCGCAGCACCGGCGCCAGCTCGGCCCGGACGGTGTTGGTGTCGGTGGAGGTGACCAGCAGGTGATCCACCCCGAATGCCCGGGCCCGGCCGCCGATGCTGCCGGCGAGCTGGACCCCCGTCGGGGTGGACTGGGCGATGCCGTTGTTCTCCACCACCAGCACCAGCGGCAGCTCCCAGAGCGCCGCCATGTTCAGCGCCTCGTAGACCGCACCCTCGCCCCAGGTGCCGTCGCCGACGTAGACCAGCGCCAGCCGGCCCGGCTCGGCCCGCTTCAGGTGCAGCGCCACCCCGGCGGCCACCGGCGCGCTCTCGCCCTGCACCCCGGTGGAGAGGTAGCGGTCACGCAGGATGTGCTGGCTGCCGCCGACGCCGTGGCAGACCGCGCCCTGCCGCCCCATCACCTCCGCGAGCAGTCCGTGCGGGTCGGCGAACCGGGCCAGGTAGTGCCCGTGCCCGCGGTGGTTGCTGAACACGTGGTCGCCGTCGTCGAGCAGCGGGCGCAGCGCCACCGGCACGTACTCCTGCCCGAGGCAGGTGTGCGTGGTGCCGTGCAGCTCGCCCCGGCCGAACATGTCCAGCAGGGCCAGTTCGAAGTGCCGGATCAGCAGCAGCAGGTCCAGGTCGGCGTCGGTGAGCCGGGTCGGGCCGGTCGGCGGCGCCTCGGTCCGGGTGGCGGTCACGACGCCTCCCGGGCCAGCTCCGCGGCGACCAGGTCGACCAGCTCGCCCACCTGGCCGACCGCCAGGTACGCGCGCAGGTCCAGCCGGACGCCGAGGTCGTCCTCCAGCGCGGCCAGCAGCCGCAACGCCTCCAGGCTGGTCCAGTTGGCCAGCGTCTCGAACCGGACGTCCGGCGCGATCCGCGCCGCCGGGACGTCCGCGACCTGCTCGATGAGGTCCGCGACGGTGGTGAACACCTCAGGCACGGACGCCTCCCTCCTCCTCCAGGACGATCCACGCCGGCAGCAGCCGGGGCGGCGGGTCGAGCGGCAGCACGTGGCGGGTGGTGCCCTCGTGCGTGGACCCGACGGTGAAACCGGCGGCCGGCCAGCAGGCTCCGCCGGGCTTGTTGCGGGCGGTGGGCCGGAACAACGCCTCCAGCCGGTGCGCTCCCGCCGCCCGGGCCAGCTCGATGACCCGGTGCAGCACCGCCTGTTCGATGCCCCGGGAGAAGACCCGGCAGCTCAGCACGAAGTTCTCCACCACCCAGTGGTCCGGGGCGGCCCGGTCCAGCCAGACGCCGCCGACCAGCCCCTCGGTGCCGAACCGGTCCGCCACCTCGACGGTGAGCACCAGGTGATCGGGAGAGGCGGCGCGCTGCCGGGTCTGCGCCTCGGTGTGCGCCCGGTCGGTCATGGTGAACTGGTTGGTGCGCAGCCCGAGTTGGGCCAGCCGGGGCAGGCTCAGCTCGTCCACCGGCCGGACGCCGACCCGCAGCTTCAGCTCGTGCAGGTAGTCCTCGGCGGAGCGGAAGGTGGCGGCGAAGTCTTCCCGGCCGGCCCGGGCCCGGTACAGCTCGGTGCGGTCCCGGTCGGTGGCCCCGGTGGCCAGCACCGTGAAGTGCCCCTCGGTGAGCAGCCGGCCGGCGAAGCCCGCCGGGTCACCGGCCAGCTCCACCACCCGGACGGCGGGCAGTTCCCGGCGGACCAGCTCGCATTCGAAGGCGCTGTCGTCGGCGAAGACCACCGCGTCCAGCCCGAGGTTGAGCGTCTCGGCGAGCTGGCGCAGGTTGTCGTCCTTACGTCCCCAGTTGACCGCCTGCGCGACGAAGTCGTCCGCGCGCAGCAGCAGGTCCGGGTGCCGGTCGAACGCCTCGGCGACCACGTCCGGGTCGTTCTTGCTGCACACGGTGAGCAGGACGCCCTGCCGGCGCAGGGCGAGGGCCCGCCGTTGCACGTCCCGGTGGCAGTTGCCCGGGTAGTCGGTGCCGAGCTGGATGCCGGCCAGCCCGTCGTCGCCGAGCACTCCCGCCCATAGCGTGTTGTCCAGGTCCAGCGCCAACACCTTCGCGGTGCGCCCGAGCACCGCCCGGCAGAAGGTGGCCGCCTCGGCGGCGTACCGGCGCTCCACGGTGGGCGTCCAGGCCATGCTGGCGAAGCGGTAGAGGCGTTCGTCGCGGACCGGCCCGTCGTGGTCGACCAGTAGCGCCTCCAGGTCCATCGTGTACGCCCCGTCCCGCCCGCCCAGCTCCAGCAGCCGGCCGTTCAGCTTCCGCCAGGCGCGGCCCAGCTCGGCCCGGCCCCGGAAGCTGATCACGGTGCGGTGTTCCAGCGGGGAGAGCGGCACGGTGTGCAGCAGCACGGCGCCGTCCTGCTGGGCGGTGAAGCCGCGGACCGCCGCGGCCAGCACCTCGGCCCGGTCGGTGAGGACGCGGCCGAGGCCGGGCAGGTCGCCCGGGTCCCACTCGGCCGGCAGGAACCAGCCGTCGTGCAGCAGGCAGAGCGTCACGTCGGGGCGGAACTCGGCCAGCTCGGAGCGGGGATCGCTGAGGTCGAGCACCAGTTGGTCGAAGCCGGAGACGTGGATCTCCGGGGTGATGCCGGCGCGCAGCAGCGCCACCCGCAGCAGCGGCTCCACGGTGCCGGGGGTGAACGTGCCGGTGACCGCCACCCGCAGCGGGCGCAGCGGGAACTCCTCGGAGGCCAGGCGGTCCGCGGGCACCCCGGCGAGCAGCCGGCCGGCCGTGGCGACGGTGGCGGGCGGGGCGCCGTCCAGGTGCACCAGCGCGGGCGCCACGGTCGGGTCCGGCGCCGTGTCCGGGCCGCGTAGCCCGCGGATCCGGAACAGCAGCTCCTCGACTCTCATCAGGTTTCCTTCCTTCTCCCGTCGGGCGGGTCGTCGTCGCTCGGGCCGGCCCGGGCGCGCCGCCCGCCCGGGTTCCCGGCCGGGCTCGCGCCGGTGCTCAGACCCGCAGCAGGGTGCAGACCCAGTGCATGCCGCTGCCGGTGCTGGTCAGGGCGACCAGGTCGCCGTCGGTCAGCTCTCCGTGGTCCAGGTGGTGCTCCAGCCCGATGAGCTGGTCGGCGCAGCCGACGTGGCCGTGGTCCAGGGCCAGCTCGACGTTGGTCCGGTCCAGGTCGACGCCGAGGTCCTTGGCCAGTTCGGCGAACTGCCGGGCGTTGTCGTGGAAGTGCACGAACCGGCGTACCTCGGCCAGGTCGACCCCGGCCCGCACGCAGGCCGCCTCGACCACCCCCCGGTTGCGTTCCCGGATGGTGGCGACGAAGCGGAACATCTGCCGCACGTCGCCGGCGAAGAACTCGTTGAGCCGCTCGGCCGGGTCGCCGACCCGGGGGGTGCCGCCGGCGGTGGTGAACGGCTCGGCGGCGCCGCCCACCGGCATCCGCATGAAGCCGGCGTACCGGCCGTCGGAGATGGTTTCGGTGGCCAGCCAGCGGCACCGGTCGTGGTCGCGGACCAGCACGGCCGCCGCGGCCCCGTCGGAGAAGATGCTGGTGTTGATCTCCATCCGGTTCCAGTACGGCTCGCAGACCCGGTTGGCGCCGATCACCAGCGCGGTCCGGTACGCCGGATGGGTGGCGAACCGGCCGGCGACCGTGTCGAACGCGGCCACCCCGCCCCCGCACGCCTGGTTGAGCAGCACCGCCTCGGCCCGGTGCGCGCCCAGCCGGGCCTGGGTGTGCGCCGCCGCGTCCCAGTACAGGTACTCGGTCAGGTCGGGGACGGCCAGCACCACCAGGTCCACGTCGGCGGCGGACAGTCCCGCCCGGTCCAGCGCGGTGCCGCCGGCCACCACCGCCAGGTCGGTGACGCCGACGCCGTCGCCGGACCGGTGGAAGGTGCGGTACTCCCAGGAGCGGACCCGGTCCAGCTCCCCGGTGTACGCCGGCGCGACGGTCGCCACGTCGACCGGCTCGCCCAGGACGTGGGCCAGCGCGGCCACCCCGACGGCGACCGGCGGCGCGGTCACCGGGACGCTCCCACGGTCGACCGGCCCGGGGTGGACGGCACCGGGTCGTCGGGTGAGCCGGCCCGGACCGCCCGGAACCGGACCGCCGGGTCGGGCGTCGCCGCGTCCAGGGTGGCGAGGAACCGGACCGCCGCGCCGTTGCGTCCGGTGTCGGCCCAGCGGACCAGCACCTCGCCGACGCCGGCCTCGGCAGCCCGCCGGGTCACCTCGCGCAGCGCCCGCGTCTCGACGTCCTTGCCGAGCACCGGGCAGGAGAGGGAGAAGACGTCGACCGTCCACCGGTCCCCGGCGCGGTCCACGCCGAGCAGGCCGGCGGTGCCGTAGTCGCCGAGCCGGTCGCGGACCCGCACCGCCAGCAGCCCGGCCGCCCGGGTGGCCAGCGCGTCGGCGCCCGGCGCGGGACCCAGCGCGAAGTCGTGCGCCCGGGCCACCAGCTCGGCCAGCTCGGCCACCTCGGCGGGTTCGACCGGCCGGTACTCCACCCGCACGTCCAGGCTGGCCACGAAGTCGTCCAGGGAGAGCCCGGCGGGCTCCGCGCCGTCCGGGCCGCGCCGGCCGGGCGCCCCGCTCCAACGCCGGGTGGGGGCCCGGTCGGTCAGCCCGGCCGTCGCCAGCTCGCCCGCCCAGGCGCGCGGGTCGGCGCCGAGCGCCACCGTCCGCCAGCGGCCCGTCCCGTCGGCCTCGACCGGGCCGGTGCCGACCACGGCGAGCTGCGCCGGGACGGCGTCCAGGTCGGCGGCGATCTCGGTGAGCTGCGCGGCGAGCGGCCGGTCGTCGGTCACCCAACCGTCCAGCAGGCCCAGCAGCTCCGGGCAGTCGGCCGCCACGGTCGCCCAGCACCGGGGCCCGCCGGCGTGCAGCGCCACCCGCAGCCCGGTGTCGCGCAGCTCCCGCAGCACCGGCAGCAGCTCCGTCCAGCCGGCCCGGCCGGTGTCGGCCAGCCCGTCGCCGTCGAGCACCAGCACCCGGCAGCCTGCGCCGTACCAGCTGCGCAGCAGCCTGCCGGTGTCGGCGCCGAGCCGGGCGAAGACCTCCTCGGTGTACGGCACCTTGGCGAACCGGAACAGCGCCGGGTGGTACGCCCGCCGCCCGCCGACCGCGCGGACCGCCTCCTCCGCGTCGACCAGCAGCACCCACGGGTCGCCGGCCAGCCGCTCCCGCAGCCGTTCCCGGGCGGCGGTGGCGGCGGCGGCCACCCCACCGGCGTACGCCGCGTCACCGGCGCCGTACGGCCGGGCGGCCGGGACGGCCGGCAGGACGTACACCAGCAGGGCGCCGTGCCGGCGGGCGGCGGCGAGGGCCGCCTCCGCCCCGGCGAGTAGTTCCTCGGCCCAGCCGGCGCCGGCCGGCCCGGGGTCGCCGGCCTCCTCCGGCCGGGCCGCCACCACCAGCACGTCGGGGCGGGCGGTGGCGAGGAAGCCGTCGGTGGCCAGGCACTGCTGGACCACCTGGTTGAACGGCCCGACCCGCAGCGTCGCCGGCAGCCCCGCGTCGTGCAGCGCCAGCCCCAGGTACGGCACCAGCGGGTCCACCGTGTAGCTGGCCAGCAGGGCGACCCGCAGCAGCGGCCGGTGCCCCTCCCGTTCGACGCGCTGCCAGCGGTCGCGCAGCGTGAACAGTTCGGCGGTCGGCGGCATCACGCCTCCGTCCCCTTGGCCCGCAGCACGTCGCGCAGCGTACGGACGCTGCGCACGTCGCGGATCTCCTCGAAGGCGAAGGAGATGCCGTAGACCTCCTCCAGCGTGACCACCAGTTGCAGGTGCCGCAGGCTGGTCCAGGTGCCGATGGTGTCCGGCCCGGACTCGTCGGTCACCTCCGCCGGGTCGACCTCCAGCACCCCGGCCACCACCTCGGTGAGCGTCACTTGGCCACCACCTGACGGTCGTCGGTCAGCTCGTCGGTGCCGGTGGGCGCGGGCAGCGGCGCCGGCCCGGCGGTCGGCTCGTCGTAGTCGGGCAGGTCGGTCTCCATCCGGCGGATGCTCGGGGAGGCGAACCCGGCGACGGCGACGCCGATGCCGAGGATGCCGACGATCACGAAGATCAGCCCCATGCCGGCGCCCGGTCCGGTGCCGACCAGCCAGCCGAAGGCCGAGGCGCCCGATCCGTCCTCGCGCATCATCGGCTCGAACCAGCGGTCGGCGGCGATGCCGGCCAGCGCCGTGCCGCCGGGGTAGGCCAGGTCCTCGATGAACTGCCGGGCGGCGAAGACCCGGCCCTGGGCGGCCGGCGCCACCTTCTCCTGCCAGACCGACTGGGCGTAGCCGTCGATGAACGGGATGGACAGGTGCAGGAAGAGCAGGGCGATCGACCAGATCAGCACCGAGTCGGCGACGCCGTAGATGATCCGGCCGAGGATGCTGAAGACCAGGATGGCGATGAGCATCCGGCGGATCTTGTGCCGCGTGTTCGGCAGCACGGCCAGCAGGCCGGCGCCGGCTACGCCGCCGATCGCGCCGATGGTCTGCACCAGGCCGAGGGCGTTGGTGCTGCTGTCGGTGCGGGCCAGGATCTGCGGCACCAGCAGGGCGAAGCCGACCGCGGCGAGGACGTTGATGGCGAAGAGGATCGCCTCCAGGCCGGTGAACGCCCGGCTGGCGAGGATGAAGCGGAAGCCGTGCACGGTGTCCGACCAGAACCCGCCGTCGTCGTGCGCCTCCCGGGGTACCGGCGGCAGCTTCACCAGCAGCACCGCGCCGATGGCGACCAGGTAGGACAGCGCGTCGACCAGCAGGATGACCTTGATGTCGAGCACCCCGAGCAGCGTGGCGGCCAGGCCGGGCGCGAAGATCACCGGGATGGTCCGGACCGCGAACATCATCGCGTTGGCCCGCGGGTACTGGCCCTTCTCCATCATCACCGTGATGGTCGCCTGGTAGGCGGGGAGCTGGAACGCCAGGAAGGCGCCGGTGACCAGGTTGACCAGGTAGAGATGCCACACCTCGACCGAGCCGGTGAGGAAGAGCAGCAGCAGCACGCCGGTGGTGACGGCGGAGCCGATGTCGCTGAGCACGATGGTCAGCCGGCGGCTCCACCGGTCGACCAGCGCCCCGGCGATCGGGCTGAAGATGACGGTGGCGCCGAAGGCGAACGCCATCAGCATGGTCAGGTCGGTGGCCCGGCCGGTGGCGTCCCACACCCAGATGCTCAGGGCGAAGTTCGTCATCCGGGTGCCCAGCGCCGACAGCAGCTGGCCGAACCAGATCGTGGTGAACCCGGCGAACCGGGACGGGCGGCGGAACGCCATGGGGGATCCTCCTACTGCCGTGGCGGTTGCCCGTGGTCCCCGGCCAGGCGCAGCAGCCTGGTCCGGATGCCGTCGAGCAGGTGATCAGCGGTTTCCGGCCGGAAGGCCGGGGTGGCGTAGCTGAGATCGACGCGGAGCGCGGCGCCGGTCAGCGAGCCGGTCACGTCGAACGGGAAGGGCCAGTGCCCGGTGGGGTCCTCCGTCGGGCCGAAGGGGGCCGGGCAGACCTCGAAGAGCTGGTTGGCGGGGGAGACGTCGTCGAAGCCGAAGCCGCCCATGTAGTTGACGGCGACGGCCGGCGCCGGCACCCCGGCGAGCCGGTCGCGGACCTCCCCGTCGGGGCAGAGGTGGCGCAGCAGCCCGTAGCCGATGCCGTTGTGCGGCACCCGGCCGAGTTGCCGGATCACCGAGCGGACCGCCCGGGCCGGGTCGGCGGTCTTCGGCAGTTCCAGCCGCACCGGGTAGAGCACCTGGAACCAGCCGCTGGTCCGGGAGGTGTCGACGTCGTCGAAGAGCGGTTCCCGGCCGTGCCCGGTGGTGGCCACGGTGACCGCGCCGCCGGTGCGTTCGCCGACGGTGGCCGCCACCGCCCAGACCAGCAGGTCCCGCACGCTGGTGCGCAGCCGGCGGGCGGCGGCGTGCAGCCCCCGGGTGGCCGGCTCGTCCAGGACGGTGGAGGCCAGCCCCAGGTCGCCGAGGCGGGTCGGCCCGGTGCCCGGCACGTCGGCCAGCCGGGCCAGCGTGCCGTCGTCGGCCTGCGCCAGCCAGTACGGCAGCTCGGCGCGCAGCTCGTCCGAGCCGGCGTGGGCGGCGAGCCGGTGTGCCCAGGCCCGGTAGGAGGTGCTCTTCGTCGCCAGCGCCGGCGGTTCGCCCCGGTCGAGCTGCCCGCAGAGGGTTTCCAGGTCGGCCAGGAGGAGACCCCGGGAGACCGCGTCGACGACCAGGTGGTGGGCGACGATGAGCAGCCGGTCGGGCAGTTCCGGGCCGAGCCGCAGGTGCGCCACCCGGACCAGCGGGCCGGCGGTGAGGTCCAGGCCGGTCTGGGTGGCCGCGGCCAGCGACTCGGCCGCCGCCTCCCGCTCGACAACCGGGGTGCCGGTGAGGTCGTGGCTGGTGAAGGGCACCGCGTCGGCCGGGTCGGCGTGGTGCTGCCGCCAGCCCCCGTCCGGCAGCCGGGTGAACCGCAGCCGCAGCGCGTCGTGCTGGGCGACCAGCAGCCGGACCGCCTCGCCGAGCAGGTCGGCCGGGAGCTGCCGGGCGAGCTGGAGGTAGTACGGGTGGTTGAACAGCGACGGCCGGGCCATGCTGGCGCCGACGATGTCGGTGAACCAGCGCTGCGCCCCGGTCAGGGGCGCGTCGCCGGTGACGACGCCCTGCTCGGTGTCGACCCGGACGGCCGCGCCGAGGCTGCCGGCGAGTTCGGCGACGGTGGGGTGGCGGACCAGTTGCCGGGGGGTCACCTCGATGCCCGCCTCGGCACACCGGGCGACGAGTTGCATGGCCAGCAGCGAGTCCCCGCCGGCAGCGAAGAAGTCGTCGTGGATGCCGAGCTGACCGGCGCGCAGCAGGTCGGACCAGATGGCGAGGAGTTGCCGTTCCCGCTCGGTGCGGGGCTGGGCGGCGGCCCGGTCGGCCCGGCGCCGGTAGCCGCCCGTGACGGCGGCCCGTACGGCGGTCGCGTCGGCCAGTTCGGTGGCGACCTCGGCGAGCAGGTCGGCCGACAGCGGATCGGCCGGGCCGCCCGGGTCGGTCGCCGGGCCGTCCAGCAGCCACAGGCCGCGCAGCAGGTCGACCGGCCCGCGCTCCGGGTCGCAGCCGAGCACCACCGCGGCGGGGTGCCGGGCGGCCAGTTCGGCCGCGCCCGCCGGGTCCGGGTGCACCAGCAGGGTGCGCTCGTCCGGGGCGGCCGGCTCCTCGTCGTACCCGATCAGGCCGGCGGTGACCAGCGCGGCGAGTTCCGGGCCGGCGGGCGCCGCGGTGAGCAGCACCCGGCGCCCGGCGTGGGCCTGCGCCGCGAGCAGCCGCGCCAGCTCCGCCTGCCGCTCCGCCGGCCCGGGCGGTACGACCAGCCGGCCGACCGCCCGGTGCCGCAGCGCCCGCCGCAGCAGCACCGTGCCGGTGACCACGGTCAGCTCGTCGCCGTCGTCGCCGGACGGGGGCACCTGGTAGCGCCGGGCCCAGGCGTCGAGCGACAGCACCTCCACCCCGGACCGGCCGGCCTGGCCGTCGCGCAGCCGGCCGGTCAGCTCGGTGAAGATCCCCGCCCAGGGTCGGCTCCGGAACCCGGCCGAGGCGGGCGCGACGAGCAGGGTCAGCGGGGCGGCGCTGCGCCGGCGGTAGCGGTCCAGCGCGACCTCCAGTTCGGCGAGGTAGTCGCGCAACCTCACCGTCGCCGTGCCGAGCGGGCCGGCGGGGAGCCGGTCCTCCCAGCGCAGCAGGAGGGTGTTGTGGTCCCGTGCCGAGGTGGCCAGCCCGGCCGTGGCCGGGTCGCGCAGCAGCCGCAGCAGCGGACCGGCGGGCAGCGCCGCGCAGCGGTGCGGCAGGCCGAGCAGCTCGGTCCAGAACCGCACCACGGCGGGCAGCCCGGCGACGTCGAGGGTGCCGCCGACCACCAGCCGGGGGGCCGTCCGTTCGGGCGTCCGACGGGCGGTCACCGGGGCGTCCCGGCGTTCCCCGCCGAGCGGGGCGTCCGGGCGGCGCAACCCCTCGTCGAGCACCTGACCGAGCCCGGTCAGCAGCGTTGTCATCCGTTCCGGGGTGAACAGGTCCGCGCTGTACGCCAGGTCGGCGTGCAGCTCCTCGTCCTGCCAGGTGAGGCTGAGGAAGAGGTCGAAGTCGACCCCGACGCTGGGCACCTCCACCGGGCTGGCGTCCAGGCCAGGGAACTCCGGCAGGTCGTCCGGCAGGTCGATGACGTTCAGCACGCACTGGAACAGCGGGTGGTACGCGGCCTGCCGGGGCAGCCGCAGCGCCTCCACGATGGTCCCGAACGGCAGCCCCTGATGCTGGTAGGCGTCCCGGGCGACCCGGTAGGCCCGGGCGACGAGCTGCCGGAAGGTGGGCCGGCCGGCCACCTCCACCCGCAGCGGCAGCAGGTCGGCGAAGCAGCCCACCAGCGGGGCCAGCTCGGCCCGCTCCCGCCCGGCGGTGGGCACCCCGAGCACCAGGTCGGCCTGCCCGCTCTCCCGGTGCAGCAGGGCGGCGAACCCGGCCAGCAGCACGGCGAACGGGGTGACCCCGTCGGCGCGGGCCAGCTCGCGGACCGCCGTGCCGAGCCCGGCCGGCAGCCGGCGGGACTGGTAGCCGGCCACGTCGGAGCGTTCCTCCGGGCGGGGGTGGTCGGTGGGCAGCTCCAGCAGCGGCGGCGCGTCGGCCAGCCGCTCCCGCCAGTAGGCCAGGTGCGGCTCCACCGCCGGGGAGGCCAGCCAGTCGCGCTGGTGGCGGGCGTAGTCGGTGAACTGTACGGGCAGCGGCGGCAGCGGGTCGCCGACCCCGGTGACCCGGCGGGCGTACCCGGCGGCCAGTTCGGTCAGCAGCACGCTCCACGAGGTGTTGTCGCAGACGATGTGGTGCATGCCCAGCAGCAGTTGGTGGCGCCGGTCGGGGAGCCGGACCAGGCGGGCCACCAGGAGTGGCCCGGTGGCCAGGTCGTAGCGGTGCGCGGCGAGCCCGGTGACCGCCCGGCGCAGCGTCCGGGCCTGCTTCGCCGCCGGCACGTTTGCCAGGTCCAGTGGTTCCAGCCAGGGGTCGAGGTGGTCGTGGACCACCGGCTCCGGCTCGCCGCGCCGGTCCCGGAAGGTGGTGCGCAGCACCTCGTGCCGGGTGACCACGTCCCGCAGCGCCGCCCGCAGCGCGTCCTCGACGAGGTCGCCGCGCAACTCCACGGCGGCGGTGGTGTTGTGCCGCACCACGTTGTCGCCGAGCTGGTCCAGCGCCCAGAGCCGGGCCTGCGCCGACGAGGCGACGGCGGGGGTACCGGGCGGCGCGGGGGCGAGCGGGGCCGGGTTGCCGGCCTCCGGTTCGGCGTCCAGCACGGTGGCCAGGCCGGCCACCGTGGGATGGGTGAACAGCGTGTAGAGCGACACCTCCCGGCCGAACTCCGCCTGCACCTGGGACAGCAGGTGGGTGGCGAGCAGCGAGTGTCCACCGAGGCCGAAGAAGTCGCTGGTGACGCCGACCGTCTCGACGCCGAGCGCGGTGGCCCAGAGGCGGCTGAGCCGATCCTCGGTGGGGGTGCGCGGCGGGACCGGTTCGTCGTCCGGGCCGTCCCCGGCGCCCGGGACCGGGACGGGGCGGCTCCGCTCGGCCACCGCCGCCGCCGTGCTCAGCCGCTCGGCCAGGTACGCCGCCCGCTCCGACCCGATCGGCGCGGCCAGCGCCGGCACCCGGGCCGGCCCGTCGGCCGGCGGGTCCAGCGGCCACAGGTGGGCGAGCAGTTCGCGCAGCTCCGCCCCGCCCTCGGGGACGGCCAGCGCGAGCGTTTGCGGGTGTTCCCGGCGCAGCGCCGCCACCGCCGCCGGGTCGGGGTCGAGCAGCACCACCGTCGCCGGGTCGCCGGCCGTCGCGGCGGCGGCCGACAGCTTCCCGGGCGGGCAGCCGCGCACCTGGTGCCCGGGCAGCGCCGCGGCCACCAGGTCCATCGGCAGCCGCTCGGCGTCGACCAGCACGGTCCGCCGGGGCTGCCCGGCCAGCCGGTGCAGCTCCCGGACGATCACCGTGCCCAGGGCGGCGAAGTACTCGGCGGTGTACGGGACATGGCCCAGCTCGTCGGCGCGCCCGTCGAGTAGCCCGCCGACCGGGTAGGTCGTTGCGTGGTCGGCCGCCCAGACGACGTACACGCCGGGGGTGCGGGCGGCGAGCACGGCGAGCCGGTCGTCGAGCCGCCCGGTCAGCGCGGCGGCCGGGCCGCCGGGCGTACCGGGGCAGACGACCAGCAGCAGCGGTGCCGCCGTCCGCCCCCGGTACGCCCCGACCGTCGTCTCCAGGTCGGTCATCGCGGCGTCGAGCAGCGCCTCGGCGTCCGCCGGGTCCTGCCGGCGCAGCCAGTCCTCCCAGCGCAGCAGGCAAACCGTGGCGTCGGCGTCCGCGCCGGCCAGCAGGTGTGCGACGAGCTGGCCGTAGCCGACCAGCTCGACGGCGGCCGGCACCCGCAGGAAGTCCAGCCAGAACCGCACCGGGTCGCGCAGCGGGTCGACGGTGAACGTGGCGGCCAGGGCGAGCCGGTGCCGGCGCAGCCCGGCGGCCGCGGAGAGGGGCCGGTCGGGCGCCGCGGCCATCGCCGCCAGCAGCTCCGGCAGCCGGCCGACGGTCCGGGCGATCGTCTCGTCCAGGTAGAGGTCGGCGTTGTAGTCGACGGCCCCCTCGATCCGCCCGCCGCGCCGGGTCAGGCTGAGGAACAGGTCGAAGTCGGTGAGCCCGTTCTCCGTCGCGACCGGGGTGAACGTGGCGCCGCCCGCGACCCGCCGCTCCTCGCCGCCGTCGGTCACGGTCGCCATCACCTGGAACAGCGGGTTGACGCTCGGGTCGCGGGGCGGGCGAACCTCCTCCACCACTCGCGCGTACGGCGCCTCCTGGTGCGCGTAAGCCTCGCTGACCGTGCGGTGGGTGCGCCGCACCAGGTCGCGGACGGTGGGGTCGCCGGAGACGTCCACCCGGAGCACCAGCATGTTGGCGAAGCAGCCGATCAGCGGCTCCAGGTCGGTGCTCGCCCGGCCGGCGGCGGGCATGCCGAGCAGTACGTCGTCCTGCCCGGTGGCCTGGCGCAGCAGGGCGGCCAGCGCGGCCAGCGTCACCGCGTTGACGGTGGCGCCGGCGGACCGGGCGAGCGCGCCGAGGGCGGCGGTGGTGTCGGCGTCCACGGTGAAGGCCCTCCGCGCGCCGCGGTGCGTCTGCACCGGCGGGCGCGGGTGGTCCGGCGGCAGGGTGGAGCGGGGCGGCGCCCCGGCCAGCCGTTCCCGCCAGTACGCGAGGTGGCCGTTGACGGCGCGCACCGCGTCCGGTCGCCGCCGCGCCGCCACGTGGTCAACGAAACGGGTGGGCAGCCCCGGCAGTTCCGCCGGTACGCCCCCGGCGAACTCGCCGTACCAGCGGACCACCTCGTCGGTGAAAACCCCGGCCGACCAGGCGTCGAAGACGATGTGGTGCGCGGTGACCAGCAGCAGGTGTTCGGTGTCGGCGAGGGCGAGCACGCGCACCGCGAGCAGCGGGCCGGTGGTCAGGTCGAAGGAGACGGCCCCGTGCGCGGTGACCTCCCGCTGCTGTGCCGCCGCCCGCTCGGCGTCGGGCAGCTCCCGCAGGTCGACCACGGGCAGCGGGAGCTCCAGGGTGTCGCGCACCCGCTGGGCCACCCCGTCGCCGGTCTCGGTGAACACCACCCGCAGCGCGTCGTGCCGGGCGACGACCGCGTTGACCGCCCGGTGCAGGGCCGGCACGTCGAGCGGGCCGGTGATCCGTTCCGCGAACGGCACGTTGTAGACCGGGGTGCCCGGTTCCAGCCGGTCGAGGAACCACAGCTGTTCCTGGGTGAAGGAGGGCGGCAGCGGGCCGGGATCGGGGCGCTGGGTGCGGGCCCGACGTAGCCGCAGGGCGAGCAGCTCCTGCTGCTCGGGAGTGAGGTCGGCGAGGTCCGGGTGCAGGTTCTGGGTCATCGGGTGGCCCCTTCGGCGTACGTGCGGTCGACGGCGCCCGGCCCGGCCGGGACCGCCGGACCGCCGCCCAGCAGGCGGGTCAGCGGGGGTGGCGAGTCGTGCAGGTAGAGGTGGCCGCCGGGGACGACGGTCAGCGAGAAGTCGGCGGTGGTGCAGGCGGCCCAGCCGGCCACCTCGTCCGGGTCGACCAGCGGGTCGTCGGCGGCGGCGACCGCGTCGACCGGGCAGGGCAGCGGCTCCGGCGCCACCGGCCGGTAGGAGGCGACCACCGACAGGTCGGCGCGGACCGTCGGCAGGATCAGTTCCAGCAGCGCCGCGTCGGCGAGCACCTCCTCGGGCACCCCGCCGAGCCCGCCCAGCCAGTCGTCGAGCGCGGCGTCGTCGAGCGCGTGCGCCTCGCCGGTACGGGCGGCGCGGTGCGGCGGCCGGGCCGCGGAGACCACCAGCCGCTGCGGCACGGGGCCGCCCCGGGCGACCAGCCGGCGGGCCAGTTCGTACCCGATCAGGCCACCCATGCTGTGCCCGAAGATGGCGAACGGCGGGCGGACCCGCGCGGTGACGGCGTCCAGCAGCGGGGGCGCCAGCTCGGCCATGGTGGTCAGCGGGGGCTCGGCGAGCCGCCGCTCCCGGCCGGGAAGCTGCGCGCTCCACACCTCCACCTGCTCGCCGAGCAGCGCGGCCCACGGCCGGAAGGTGCCGGCCCCGGCGCCGGCGTGCGGCAGGCAGACCAGGCGTAGCCAGGCGGCCGGCCGGGGTACGGCGCAGGCCAGCCAGGCGTCGGTGGTGGCCGGCGGTGGCGGCTGCATGAGCACCCCGTTCCTGCTCGTGGGAGGGCGACGGGCGGTGCTGTCGCCGTCGGCTGCACGGTAGGAAGGGGCCATGAGCGGGGTCTTAGTGCCGGATGAGGGTTCCCTGCGGTGTCCGTTCGGGAGGCGGTCGGCGCGGGTCAGGCAGACGGCGGCGGTACGTCGACCAGGCGGCGTAGCAGGGCGGCGAACTCGTCGCGTTCGGCCGGGGTGAAGCCGCTGAGCAGTTCGTCCTGGGAACCACGTGCGGACGACCGTCTCGAACCGTACTCACGGCTACCGCAACGGCCCGACCTGCTCCATCTCGGGGTACAAGATCATCCTGCCCGGCTTCGTGTACCTACTGCGCCGAAGGTGGTCCGGCCAGGAGCAACGAAAAATCCGCGTCACCAACAACGAACGGCTGATCGTCCGACGCACCAGACCGGCTGCCCGGCACCGTAACAAGCTCACCGACCTGGAAGAACGCACCGGCTGGCGGTACGCGATCGTCGCCACCAACATCAACCGGATCCGTGGCGTGCCCGGCTCGCACCACCCGCAATGGCTCGACGTGCTACCCGGTTGCGGGCCAGTGCTCCGCCCTTCAGGGTGGGGGTGAATGCCCGCGCTGGGAGGGCCGCCAAGGCCCGAGCAGTGCCTTGAACCGGGTGGTTCTGCTGCTCGATGTACTGGCGCGGGGCGGTCAAGGGTGTGCCGTCGACGGAGCCGGCGAAGTACGAGGCCGACCACAGCCTGTTGGCCCGGTGGTAGTGGCGTACAAGGTCGGGGAACTCCTGCCGCATCCGCCGCGATGACACGCCCTTGAGGCTGTTGACCAGCTTCGACACGGCCACCTTGGGCGGGAAGTTGACCAGCAGGTGCACGTGCTCGCCTTCGCCGCGTCAACCCTGATGACCACCTGACCCTCACCCCCGGGCCCCTAACAGCAGAAAGACCACTCCGGAGACCCGGCGCGCTCGCAGCGACACGCGACCAACCCACCCCCACCAGCGAGGGACAAAATGGTCAAGCCGAAACGGACGGGCAGGGATTAGAACCCTCTGTCGGATCGAGGCCGGAGCTGGTCAACACATCACCCCAGGCCATCGTCGGCGCGGCATTGAGCTACCGACCATCGGTTTGTGACAACGCGCCGCGCACCGCTCATGCCGCCGACCGCGCGTCACGGGGCGTAGCTAGCGGCGACCGGGCAAGGCGTCCGGACGTGTCGATGTCAGTGCGTTATGCGATCTCGCGCCTCCAAGAGCACGCGCCACGACCGCTGGCCGGGACAAGTTCGAACGAGGGATCCGGCCGGTGGTTATGGACTGGGCATCCGGGCTGCTCGTCGGCGCCCGTATCTAGCGGACTACCCTCGCCGGTATGTCCGACTCCCGCCTGCTGCGCATCGGTACCCGCAACTCCCCGATGGCGCTGGCCCAAGTCGAGCGGGTCCGCGCGATGCTCGCCGACCGGCACCCCGACGTCACCGTGGAAGTGATGTCGATGTCCACCAGCGGGGACCGCTGGCAAGGCGACATGGCCGCGCTGGGCGGCAAGGGAGCGTTCACCAAGGAGGTGGACGCCGCCCTGCTCGCCGGGGACGTCGACCTGGTCGTGCACTGCGTCAAGGACGTCCCCGGGGACCGGCCGGCACCAGCCGGGACGGTGATGGCCGCCTACCTGGCCCGCGACGACGTCCGGGACTGCCTCGTGCACCCGGCCGGCCTGCGGATCGAGCAACTGCCCGCCGGTACCCGGATCGGCACCTCCGCAGTGCGACGGGTCGCGCAGCTGGCCCTGCACTGGCCGCACCTGGCGCCAGTGGCCATCCGCGGCAACGCGAACAGCCGGCTGGCCAAGCTCGACACCGGCGACAAGTACGACGCGCTGCTGCTCGCGGTCTCCGGGCTGCAGCGGATCGGGCAGGCCGCCCGGATCACCCATCCGATCGACGTCGACACGATGGTCCCTGCCGTCGGCTCCGGCACCCTGGTCCTGCAATGCCGGGAAGACGACACCAGCACCCGTGACCTGGCCGCCAGCCTCAGCGACCCGCGGGCCCAGCAGGAGACCATGGCCGAACGGACCATGCTGCATATCCTGCAGGGCAGCTGCCATTCCCCAATCGCTGCGCTCGCACGCACCGAGCCTGACGGACGCCTCGGCCTGCGGGCACGGGTGATCAGCCTCGACGGCAAGACCGTGCTCGACGTGCACGAGTGGGCGGCGGATCCGATCACCCTCGGGACCTCCGTCGCCGCGGCCCTGCTCCGGCAGGGCGCCCGTGACCTACTCGACCTGCCTGCCCACGGGTCGGCCTAACCGACCACCAGGTACCGCAGCCGCGCACGAAGATCGCGGCCCCTGAGGCTGGACTAACTTAGGGTCGGGCGGTGCGGGTGTCCCGGGGCGAGACGTGGCTGGCCGCGGCCGGGGTACCGGTCGCCGCGGCCTCGGTGGCGATGGCGGTGCTGTCGCTGCCCGGGCCGGCCGCCGCCCTGCTCGCCGGCGGGGTGCTCGCGGCGCATGGCGGGCTGCTGTGGCGGTGTACCCGCCCGGTGTTGTCGTTCGCGGTGGTGTCCGCCGGTTTTGTCGCCCAGCTGGCCGCGACCGGGCTGCTGCTGGTGCTGCCGTCGGTGGCCGCGTTCCCGCTCGCGGTGTACTCGCTCGTCGGGTACGCGCCCCGGCGGGCGGCGGTCGCGGGCGTCGCGGCCGGCGTGCTGGGCGCCGGGATCGCCGCGACGCGGTTCGCCACCGACCCGAGCGTCACCGCCGCCGGCTGGCGACCGAGCCTGCCGCTGGTCGCCGGGCTGCTGGTCGCCGTGGTGCTGGCCGCCGCCAGCCTCGGCCGGTACCGTCGGGCCGAGCGCGCGCTCGCCGACGCCCGGGACCGGTCCCGGCGGCGGGCGGCGGCGACCGCCGAGCGGACCCGGATCGCCCGGGAGATGCACGACGTGGTCGCGCACTCCCTCGCGGTGATCGTCAGCCAGGCGCGGGGCGGCCGGTACCTGGTCGTGGCCGAGCCGGACCGCGCCACCGGGGTGCTCGGCACCATCGAGGACGCGGGACGCTCGGCGCTGACCGACCTCCGGGCGCTGCTCGGGGTGCTGCGCGCCCCCGGCGCCGAGGACCCGACGCCCGCGCCCGCCCTCGCGGACCTGCCGCGGGTGCTGGACACGGTGCGCGCCGCCGGGCTCGACGTCACTTACCAAACCTCGGGCGAGCCGCGCGCGGTCGGGGCGCTCGGCGAGCTGGCGCTGGTCCGGGCAGTACAGGAGGGGCTCACGAACACCCTCCGGCACGCCGACCGGCCGACCCGCGCGACCGTGGAGCTGCGCTGGGACCCCGACCGGGTGCGGCTGTCGGTGCGCGACGACGGCCGCGGCGGTACCGCGGGGGAGGGCGCCGGGCTGCTCGGCATGCGGGAGCGGTTCGCCGCAGCCGGTGGGGCGGTCACGGCCGGCGCCCGGCCCGCGGGCGGGTTCGCGGTCGAGGCCGAACTGCCGTACCCGGACCAGGCGGCCACCGCGTGACCATCCGAGTGTTCGTCGTCGACGACCAGCGGCTCGTCCGGCAGGGCTGCGTGATGCTCATCGACGCCCAGCCCGACCTCACCGTGGTGGGCGAGGCCGACGACGGCGCGCAGGCCCTGGACGCGCTCGCCCGTACGCCGGCCGACGTGGTGCTGATGGACGTGCGGATGCCCCGGCTCGACGGCGTCGCCGCCACCCGCGCCCTGCTCGAGCGGCCCGCGCCGGTGCCCCGGGTGCTGGTGTTGACCACGTTCGACCTCGACGAGTACGCGTTCGCCGCGCTGCGGGCCGGCGCCAGCGGGTTCCTGCTGAAGGACGCCCCGGCGGACGAGCTGCTCGCCGCGATCCGCACCGTGTACCGGGGCGACGCCGTCATCGCGCCGACCACCACCCGGCGGCTGCTGGACCACGTGGCCGCCGGGCTGCCCGTCGACGGCGGCGGCGACCCGCTCGGCCCGCTGACCGCGCGCGAGCGCGACGTGCTGCGCGCCGTCGTCCGGGGTCTGACCAACGCCGAGGCCGCCGACGAGCTGTTCCTCTCGCCCGGGACGGTCAAGGTGCACGTCGCCCGGATCCTCGGGAAGCTGGGCCTGCGGGACCGGGTCCACCTGGTCATCTGGGCGTACCAGCACCACGTCGCCGGCTGAGACCGCCGGGCGGTGGACGGCCCGCCCGGCGGTCCCGGCGTGGGTGTGATGCGCCCGCGCGGCGAGTTCGGCCGGGGTGGGCGTTACGGGTCAAATCAGACTTGAGCATCAGCTCCGGGGCAGCACTCCTGGGCTGATCGCAAAGATTATTATCCTCGACAGCATCGAACTCGCGCCGACTCCACAACGGACATCACCGGGCCAGGGCCGACTCTTCACATCGTGAATCCACGTGCGACGGTAGACGAAAGCCCAGTGAAGTTGGTCTTTCGCTCCACACGTCCATCAGCTAACTTGCTCCCAACGCTCAGCCGAACGGGCGATCGGAAACCGGTGCCCCACAAGGGCGCGGGGAGGAGGAAGTGCATGTCTACTTCCGTACGTGCCAGGAGGTTCCTGGCAGTCGGGTTCGTCGCGGTGGTTTCGGCCGCCGCGGTCGGCGTTGGCGCGGCGGCGAACGCCGCTCCAGCCGAGGGAACGGTCAGGGCCGCTACCGGGGCATCGGTAGCCGGCAGCTACATCGTCGTGCTCAAGGAAGGGGCGGGCGACCAGGTGGCCGCCGTGGCCCGGGAGCACGGCGCGTCGGTGACCCACCAGTACCGCAGCGCGCTGAAGGGCTTTGCCAGCCGCATGTCGGAGCAGCAGGCACGCAGGCTCGCCGCGGACCCGCGAGTGGCATACGTGCAGCAGGACGGCATGTTCACCATCACCGCGACCCAGACCAATCCGCCGTCGTGGGGTCTGGACCGTATCGACCAACGGAACCGGCCGCTGAGCAACTCCTACACCTACAACACAGCGGCGGGCAACGTCAAGGCGTACATCATCGACACCGGCATCCAGGTCACGCACAGCGACTTCGGTGGCCGGGCGGCCTGGGGTACGAACACGGCCGGAGACGGTAACAACACCGACTGCAACGGGCACGGCACGCATGTGGCTGGCACCATCGGTGGCGCATCCTATGGTGTGGCCAAGAACGTGCAGCTCATCGCCGTCAAGGTGCTCACCTGCAGTGGCAGCGGCACCACCTCCGGCGTCGTGGCCGGCGTCGACTGGGTGACCGCCCAGAAGAACAGCAACCCGAGCCAGCCGATGGTGGCGAACATGTCACTCGGCGGTGGTGCGGACACCACGCTGGACAATGCGGTAAAAAGGTCGATCGCGGCGGGCGTGACCTACGCGATCGCAGCGGGCAACGGCAACATCATTGGCCTGGCGCAGGACGCGTGCAAGTCGTCGCCGGCGCGGGTGCTCGAGGCGATCACGGTCTCGGCGACCGATAACACCGACAAAAAGGCGTCGTGGGGGAACTACGGTACCTGCGTTGACCTGTTCGCTCCGGGCGTGAGCATCACGTCGGCCTGGAACTCCAACGACACCAGTAACAACACAATCAGCGGCACGTCGATGGCGACGCCGCATGTGGCGGGCGCGGCCGCGCTCTATCTGGCCAACAACCCGTCGGCGTCGCCGGCGACGGTGGCGGCGGCCATCAACAGCAACGCCACCACTGGTGTGGTGTCCTCGCCGGGCAGCGGTTCCCCCAACCGCCTGCTCTACACGCTCAACTTCTGACCGATATCCAGGTAGGCAGGTCGGCTTGTCTCACCGTTGGTGGGACAAGCCGACTGCGCTGTAGCACAGGTCCGGCCCGACTGCCCACAGCGTCAGGTCGACGACCTGCGAACCATCACTCATCATCGCCGCCTCCTCCACGCTGCGTGATGCCGAGCCGAACGGAGTACGCTCCTACCTGGCCATCACGGGGCACCACGCGTACCGCGTCAGCTCGTTGCCTCGCTCAGCCGGCCGAGATGGGTCAGCAGCGCTTCGATCTCCGCTGCGGCGGATGAGTGCCCGTGCAGTCGGCGTACGTCGCGAAGCAGCGCACACGAACGTGGAAACGGGCGATGCAGGGTTCAACATCGACGGCACCTCCACCGGTCTGCGCGTCAACTACGAGCTGCGTCTGCGACCCGGCGACACCTTCCAGGTCATCCTCGTGACTGTCTCGGCTGTGTAGTGAACCGATGGGTGCAGCCGATGGAGGCCGCTGCCCATGGCGCCCTGCCACCCGTTTGCTTGAATGAGTGCGTGACTGATTCGCGTGTGGTGGGACCCCTGAGCTTTGGATACTCGTTCGACGCGGAGGACGCGCGCCGGCCGCGGTTGCTCGATGAGCGGGGTGCTGGGCTCGCGATCGTGGAACCTCGCCGTGGCGCAGAGAAAGCGGCGTGGCCGCCCCGATCACGGGTTCTGGCCTTCCAGGCCGACACCGTCACGGTCACGCTGACCAGCGGTGAACGGTTCGAGTTCGTGAACGGCAGGAAAGCGCCCTGCCGCCGACGCAATGCCGGCACCACATGGACGCTTCAGGGACGCACGTACGAGGTCGTCCACACAAGCTCACGTCAGGCCAAGCTCCGCCGAGACCAGGTGGTCCTCGCCTCAGCGCGCTCCTCCTCCCGCCGGTACGGCCCCGTCCGCACGACGATCGAAGCAGAGTGCGACGTCGCTGACCGGATCGGCGTCGTGCTCCTCGAACAGGTCATCCGCCCCGGCCGGTCGATGGCGTTCTTCGCAGCTCTCGACATGCTCGCGATGGCAGGGTGAGGCCGATACCCGCCGTCGAAGCGACCGTCACCGTCCCGCTGCCGCCACCCCTGGCGTTGCCATGTCCAAGACCACGGGAGACACCCGTCTGCACTGGGACCGCTTCATCCACCGCCGGCACTTCCTCGACGGCGCCCAGGATCCCGCCAAAGGCGTCCGCAACCCTCGGTCGCGACATCCGCGGCCGCATCCACGGGTTAAGATCCGGCACCCGGATTACCCGTTCAAGGCTGCATGACGAGGCACTAAAAACTACTGACCAGCTTGACGAACGCGTCGTCGATCTTCGCCGGGTCGCGGGCGTCGAACGCTTTGCCCGCGGACGCTTTGGCGATCCGGTCCAGGGTCATAAAATCGGACTGCTCGTCGAAGGCGATGCAGAAAATCTTGACCGGCCGCTCCGGATCCAGCGCGACATCCTGAAGTAGCCGGGCGAGCTTGTTGTCCTTGTTGTACTCGTTCTTGCCGTCTGTCAGTACGACCACCGCGTTGATCCGGGACTGGTCATAGTGGTCGAGCATGTGACGGTGTGCCGCCCGTACGGTGGCGTACAAAGCGGTGCCGCCTTCGACATGGAGATTGTTGATCTTATTGGTGAGGGCCTTCTGGTCGAACGCCGCCAGTCGGACCTCTTCGCTGTAGGGCGAATTCGGCCGCTGTGGGGTCTCGGAGGAGAACGACCAGAGCGCGACCTGGTCCTCGGAGTTCAACAGGCCGAAGCCTTTGGCGGCGGCCGTGGTCGCTACCTGGAACCTGCTCCGGTCACCGACTTGGCGTTTCATGGAACCGGACGTGTCAACGGCGACGAGGATGTTCGCCTTCTTGCGCAGCGTGCCCCAGCCGGTGAGGATCGCCTTGACCACGGTCGGGTCTGGCGGGTCGAAGTAGGTGAGGTCCGGGGCTGCCCCGCGCCCGCCGACGGAGGCGACCAGCGGGCCGGACGCGTTCCGCTCGTGGTCGCGGAACCCGAGCAGGCTGAAGCTCCGCTGTTGTGGCGGCTCCTGGAGGAACGCCAGAAAGTCGGCAGCGGCGTCACGCTGCTCCGGGCTGGCCGAGGGGAGGACCACGTACGGGTGGTCGAGGTTGAACGTTCCCTCCTTCGGATACACCGCGACCAGCGGGACCTTGGGCTTCTCGCCCCGGGTCGGACTCAGCTCCCCCTCGTTGTACTGGTAGACCAACTCCTCCTGCGTCACGATCGCGCTCATGTCGGTCGGGGCCCGCGTGCCGGCGCCGGACAGGTCCGCCTCGGCGAGGTTCTTCAGCAGGTCCACCACGTCGTCGCTGTAGTGGGACACGTTGGCTTCGATGCGGCGGACGAACTGGGTCACCCTCGGATTCGCCAGGTCGCTCTCGGTGAGGTCGCTGGCCCGGTTGATGGCCGCGTAGTACGTCGCGATGATGGCCGCCAGCCCGGAGGTGGACAGGTTCGGGTTGACCTTGCCGAACGCGAACCGTCCCCACTCGGGGCGACCGAAGGTGGCCCAGCCCGCCCGCCCGGACGAGCCCAGGATCTCGCCCCAGCCGAGCTGACCCTGCCGTTGGAGCAGCTCTCCCTTCGGCCGCGGCATGGCGATGACCAGCGGGCTGTTCGCGACCGACGGGTACGGGCCGGAGGTCTGCGCTGGGCGCCCGGCGGCCTTGTCCAGCAACTTCAACTGCCCGGTCCACAGAGTCGACGTCGGCATCCACACCTGCGGTCGTGGGAGGTTGGGCTGCTTGACGGCCCAATCGCCGGCCAGCGCGTCCGTCGCCGCACCGGAGGCGAGGCCATGCACGGTCACGGCGGCGCAGCGGCCACCAAACCGCCGATTGCCCTTGTTGTATCGCTCGGCCAGCTCGCCGAGCAGTACGTCCTTCTCAATCGACGAGCTGACCTCCAGCGGCGTGCACCCGACGTCCGCCGCCGGCCGGACGATCAGGTAGGACGCCGCGACGACCGCGACTCCGGCCACGATGGCTGCGGCGTACGGCAACCACGGCCGGGCAGTCGGTCGACCTGAAACCATTGGTCCTCCAGGGTGTCGGCTGACGGTGTCGACATCAGCCATGCCCGGCCGACCGCGGTGCGGACCGACCGGATCGTGTTCGTGATCAGGAACCGGACCGGAGCGCGGTCGTGGCCTGGCCGGCCGTCGATGTCTCCCCGGGGTTCGTCTCGGCGCTTGGGGCCAGCGCGGTGGCGACCAGCAGGCGGACGACGTACGCCACGACGAAGGTCACCACGCCAGTGAGTGCCGCGGCGCCGACCGCGGTCGACGCGATGTAGCCGGACGCCATGCCGACGGCACCGAGAAAGGCTGCGATCGAGGCGCCCCGGGGGTCCCCGTACTCCCGGCGGAGCCGATGCGACCAGCGGTCCCGCCGGACCGGGACTGCGGGCTCGCTGTTCGTGAGCCGCGTCGGGCGGCCGGCCACGCGCGTGACCACCGCGTGCTCGGGGATGCCGGGCAGGGTTGGCCTGGCCGCATACCCCAGGGGAGGGGGACCGGGCGCCGGGTGCGACGGCATCGGCGCGGTGGCTGCCTCGTTGCCCTGCTGTGGGGCCGCGTCCGCCCGATCAGCTCGTAGTGCCCCGCCGTGCGTGGGTCATGCGATCTCAGCGGCGTGGTACCTGGCATCGCTGCCCCCTGTCAGCCCGGCCATTGTGACCTCACCGAATCTTTGACGAGCCGCGCCAATGCGACGGACGACACCGGTATGGTGCCACGGCCACGCCAGTACGAAAACCGGTCGCGATCCGGCGTGTCGTGTCGGGGCGCCTCCCGGCCCAGAACGCGCACATCTGGTTGGATTCCTCGGCCTGCCCAGACGGCGGATGACCTCCTCGGAAACCCGCCGGTCCAGCTCGGCCAACTGCTCGTCGGTGTACGCGGTCAGGTCGCCCGTTCGGGCAGCTCAGGGCTGATCGAGGGCGCGTACGACGGCGGTCAGCGCGCCGGTGACGGTCCGTTCGTCCAGCGGCTCCATCACCGCGGTCACGGCGACCGTGACAAGGTTGTGGCCCACCCGGACGAGGACGAAAGCCGTCGTACCGGTGATCCTGTTCCGGCCGCTGCCTGACGAGAGTGCGTAGTCGACGCGCCAGGACTGCTCACCGAGCAGCGGTGCCGGCTTGGCGCCGACCGTGAACCGCACGACCGGCCCGCTGCCGCCGGTGAACTGCCGGCAGGCGCCGCGCGCCGCGTCCGCGGCCGCGAACATCGCGTCGGGCACCGGTTCGGCGTACGAGGTGACGGTCACGTCCATGGTGGTCGACACGATGCCGACCTGGCTGCGCGGCGTGCCGTACCCGGCTTCGGCCCTGGCCCGAATTCCGGGTTTGAGCACATCGAGGTAGGCGTCCCGGGCCAGCGGCCGGCAGGTGGCCGGCTCGATCCGGGCCTCGCCACCGGCAACGATCTCCCGGGGCACCCAGGACTTCGGCAGCGCCGGCCGGGCTGCCTGCGCGGCACCGCGAGCCTCGGCGGTGGTAAGCCGGCGACCGCCGGCGGGGATGGCACCGACGGCCGGCGGGCTCGTGGTCGCCGGGCCGGCGGTCACCGCTTGTCCGCCGGGGGCCGGCCGGTCCGCGCCGAGTCGGGTCGGAGCCGACGGAACGGCGGCGCTTCCGGCCGTTCCCGGCAGGGGCGCGTAGCTGCCGGGCACTCCCGGCCCCAGCACCACCACGGTCAACACCGCCGCCGTCGGCACCATCGCCGGCAGCGCCATTCGGGTTGGCCGTACGTCGTGCACCGGACGGAGCAGGAGGACGGGCGAACTGAGTGCGGCCAGGTACAGCAGCCAGACCAGCGGTGTCCCAACGGACAGTCGGAACGCCAGCGCATCGGCGGAAAGCCCGGCCGCGGCCGCGTGCGTGTACTGGAGACCGGCGGTCAAGCCGGTCGCCGCACCGGCGGCGAGCACCGACCGGGCGAGGCTCCGCGGACCCGGCTTGGTCGCGGTCACGAGCAGGACGACCATCCCGGCGAGGGCGCAGAGCAGCCAGCGGGCCTGTGCCGCGCGCACCGCCTCATCCAGCGTGGCTGGCGGATTGAGCTGGGTGTGCAGGACCGCGCCACCACCACAGACGAGCACGACGAGCGCGACCACTCTCGCCTCTACCGACCGGGCCACCCGCCGCAGGGTGCCGGGTCCGGCCGGACGGGACCGCAGCGCGATCAGCACCGGCAGCGCGAGCGCGGGCAGTAGCCAGGCGGTACGGGGCAGCACGTAGACCAGCCAGGCCCGGAGAGCGACCGGATCGGTCAATACCGAGGCGAGCACCGGCAGCGGCCACAGCACGGCGGCTGTGGCGCTGATCGCCGTCGCGTAACCGGCGTACCGCCATCGGATATCCATGGGGCCCGCCGACGGCTCCACGTCGACCAGCGCCATCGCGAGGATCACGCAGAGACCGACCGCGCCCACCCCCAGCGCGGCGGTCGCGACGCCCCGCAGCAGACTCCCGGCCGTCCCCGGGTGCAGGTAGAACCCCAGCCCACCAGGCAGTTGGAACCACGCCGTGCCGAACGCGACCGCGAAGAGGCCGATCGCCGTACCGGTGATCGGTCGCCACCATCTGACCGGAACCCCGGTTCGACGGGCCGATTCCGCCCGCCGGATCAGCGACGGCATGAGTCCACCGGCGAGCAGCCCGGCACCGACCCAGACATCGACCAGCGCGGGCAGCCAGCCCTGTGCGGAGAAATGCAGCTCACGGGTGAGGTCGTGGACGGCGACCATCGTCGCCACGGTCACCGCGCCGAGAGCGATCCCCTGCGCCAGATCACCGTTGCGCTGGCCGTCCGGATGTCGTAACGACCTGACCCGTTCCGGCGGCGACGGATGGCGGGCGAACAGGCGGCGCAGCGCGGCCGTCCCCCGGTTGCCGGCCGGTGCCTGTCGAACGCTCGCGTCGCGCAGCAGCGCGGTCAGGGCCTCAGCCTGGCCGGTCCGCGCCGCGTGCAGGTCCGCCTCGCGCTCGCGTACCCGCAGCAGTGCGGCCGCGAGCACCGCGACCAGACCAGCCAGCAGGAGGGCCCGCAGCAGCGCACCGCCGATGATCGCGTTCGGTCCGATGGAGCCGACCTCCAGCAGAACACCGACGGCGACGGCGGGCACGGGCAGCCAGACCAGTCCACGTACCGCCGCCACCCAGGTCACGTCGCGGGCCCGCACGTGGGCGAGTTCGTGCTGGACGACCGGGTCGAACCGGACCGGGTCGCGGTATGCCACGGCGACCGCCGCCGGGAGTACGACGATGGGCCGCCGGCCGATGACACCGATGGTGAACGCCTGCCGGACCGGCGGACCGGCGATGAGCAGGCGCGGCCGGTTCCGGCCGAACAACTCGTTGTCGTCGCAGAACGTGGCGAATCGGGCCGCCGCTCCCGGGACGGTGAACCTGCCCCGGTGCCGGCGCAGTCGCCACAGGTCGACCGACGGCACCAACAGCAGCAACGCGGCCGCGCCAGCCAGCACGACGCACACCGCACCGAGCATGACAAACCCACGGTGTCGGGCCGGGTCGGCCATGCAGTCGGTGAACCCGGGTGGGGCCGGATTCGCGGTGGTCACCGCGAATGCCCGGTCGCAGGCGTTGAGAGCGAGCGCCCAGGGCATGCTCAACGACCGGTCGGCCAGGAAGAAGAGATCTCCCGCGCTGATCCCGACCCCGACCAGCGCCGCGACCACCAGCAGATACAACCAGGCCAGCCGGTACGGCGACCCGTCGCGGTACGCCTCCGTCGCGCCTGCCGGGCGGGTCACCGTTCGCCTGGGACGACCATCGCACCGACCGTGGCATCGGCCAGCAACTCCGCCGCCTCCGAAGGGAGGCCCAGCGCGAGAGCGTGCCGGCGACACGCTTGGTGGAGCTTCGCCGCCTGCGGCTCGGTCAACCCGAGCCGGCTCACAGTCGAAGGCCGGTCACCCGCCCCGATTGCCGGCCTCAGCGCGTCGGCCACCTCCACGGCATCTGGTGATGCCATGACACCCGCCGACTCGGTCGACCCGGTCGGCGCCCGATCCGGGGCGCGGCGCCGCCGCCAGCCGGCGCGGATCTCGGCACCAATCCCGGTCACGCCGAGAACGAGCACCTCGCTGGCGGCGGCGGCGACCGCCTGCAGGAACAACTCGCTGACAAGCGTGGAGTCGATGCCGAAACCGACCGCGCTGCCCGGGCCCGCCGGTTGCCGGACGGCCTTCGCCGTCCGCTCCTGCCAGCCGGCGGCCACCCCGTCGAACACCTCGAGTTCCTCCGGGGCGTACTGGGCAACCGCACTGCGCGCGGCACTGACGACGAGGGCGGCAAAATGTTGCTGTCGATTGATCACGATCTCATCTTGCCGCCGCCCGGCCACAGCGGAAAGTCCCGGGTAAGTAACCAAACACTTTCCGTGTCGCCGGGCACTCCGGGGCGTGATGCGCCGCCGCAAACGCGGTGCCCACAGCCTGGCCGCGCTCAGGTCGATCCGCGCCGCCCGCCCGGACGGCGCCCCGATCTACGTGATCCTGGACAACCTGTCGGCGAACAAGACCCCGCAGATACGGGCGTGGGCTGGCGGCAACATGGAGGCGCTTGCGGCGTTTGCGGACGACTGCCCGGAGATGATCGAGGTTCCGGCGCGCAGCCAGCCCGCCGCACTGGCCTCCTGCCAGGGTCAGTTCGCGATGAATTCACCGCCTCGAAGAGCGTCGCGGGCAACGACGTTGCTCAGCAGGCGACGGGCGAGGTCCGCAGGCTCGCTGGTGGTCAGCGGGCCCGGCTGTGCGGGGATCAGGTCCATGCCGAGTGGGTCGGTTTCGTCGACGTTGTCGAACAGGTCCGCGAACAGCTCGTCCAGCGCACCTGGATGCGGTGATCCAGGGCGCGACAGGAGCGTCGTGACCACATCGGGGGCCCCTGGTAGCGGTACGGCTCGTTGCCGGGTGGGGCGTTCCACCGCCACGGTGCCGTCGGGGCGTTCTCCGACGGGTGCGTAGCCGGCGTTGCGGAGCGCGGCCAGGGTTTCCGCGATGGGGGCAGTGCTGGCCAGCACGGTCGGTGCGAGCAGCGTCAGGCCCAGTGTGCTCAGTGAGCGGGCGTGCAGGATCTCCTTCAGTAGCACCGGATCGTCGCTGCGCAGGCAGCAGGCGACCGGCCGGACCCGGATCGCGCCGTGCCGCCGTGCCGTGTCGCTGATGAGGTATGCGAGTGGTTGCGGCACCCGGGCGCCGGCGGCCCGGTCCCGTAGGGCGGTGAGCAGCTCGGTCTCGCTGCTGCCCGCGTCCAGTGCTCGGCGTACCGAGGCGGGGGTGAAGCGCCACGTCGACGCGCCACCGCGGGTTTCCCGGTCGGCTGCCGCGTCCAGCAGCGCCGTGAGCGTCCGCGACGGGGTTCCCACGACCACGGCGGTCAGGTCGGCCTGCAGCAGGACGGTCTCTTCCGCCGGCGGTAGCAGCCGACCCAGCACGGTCGCCAATTGCTCAGGCTGGTCCGCAGCGAGCGCCCGGCCGAGATCGGTGACTGCTCCGTGGGCAACCGCTCCCAGCAGTTGGGCCTCCCGCCACACGCCGTCGACCAGACCGGTGGTGTCGTCGAGATGGTCCAGCAGCAGCGGGTTGCGCCACCGGGTGAGCGTGATGACGGCCTGCACGTCGGCAGCCGCGACACCGGGCGGTAGCTCCGCGCTCACATTGAGCACTGTGGCTCGCACCAGGGGGATCGCCGCGCTGTCCGCCGGTTGGACCAGGGCGGGCGCCGGCTGTCCCGCGCCGGCCGGTTGGTGAAGGGGCGCGCCCTCGCTGGACAGCCAGCCCACCAGCAGTCCGGTCAGCTGCTCCGCGGGTTGCTGGTCGCACCAGGCGTCGTACTGCTCCGTCGGCAGCAGGCCCGCCTCGGTGGGTGCCAGCAGTCCGGTGCTCATCGCGAGCTCCAGCCACAGCCGGACGTGGTCCGCGCTGTCGCCGATGGCCTTGGCGAGCCGGCGCAGCTCGCGTACGCCGACCCCGCCGGTCTTGAGGGGTGCCACGGGTGTCCGGCCGCACTCCTCCAGCAGGTTCACCATCCGGGCGAGCGCGGTCGCCGCCGCCGAGGCGGATTCCCGCTCGACGGACTCCCCGTCAACCAGCCTGGTCGGTGCGGACGGCGGCGCCGGGTCGAACGGGAGCCGGTAGTCGGGACCACGCAACGCCAGCGCGACCTCGCAGGGCATCTGCAGGGGCGCGCCCCAGTGGGTGCCCACGTGGATCAGTGCGTGCTCCACCGCCCACTGCGCCGGCCCCGTCCGTCGGCCGTAGCGGTAGGTCGGCTCGTCGAGGTATGGGCCCTCCCAGGCGAGTTGGTGGAGCAGCTCCTGAGTGTCCGCGGGGGCTGTGGCGCTGATCTTCCGGACGTTCGCACCATCGGCCAGCCAGGCGGACAGGTTCCGTACCATGACGGCTTTCTGCGTGCCCGCGGGCACGCCGAGCGTCCGGGCGATCCGGCGCAGGTCATCGGCGCGCTGCTCGGCGAGCAGCGCGGACAGCGGCGCCCCGAGACCCAGTGGGCACGGCCAGACATGCCCCAGCGGTACGGTACGCAGTCGGTCACCGTCCGGCCAGGCGATGGCGACCTCCCCCAGCCGGACGAGCGTGGCGTCCAGGTCGGCGTCGTCGGTGGCCACGCCGAGGGCCGCTGCCAGCTCTGCGCGGTCGCATCCATCGCCCAGTGCCGCCAACGCCTCGGCGATCTGCAACTCCGGTCGGCTCAGTCCGAGCAGCGCGACGCCGATGAGCGGCGCAGCGCTCAGTCGATCGGCCAACTCGGTCATCGTCGCGGGCTCCGGCGGCAGCAACACCTCCGGCCGTCTGGCGATCAGGTCACCCAACTTCTCAGGCGCCATACCCGCCAGGTGGGTAATGAGGCTGCGCACGCGGCAAGCTCCGTTTCCTCGTGGAGGCGACGAAACGACGTTACGGCAGGCTGCCGGGAACCCGGGCACCACCCCGCCGGCAGGATGGTACGACCGCGCTCGCGCAACCTCCGCAGGTGACAGGCTGGCAAAGCCTCGACCCGGCCGGCAACGCGGTGCCCGGCCTACGGCACGCCGACACGCCGGAGGAGGCGGTCGCCGTCGCGCTGCGTCCGCCGGGATGACCAGGGATCGATCAGTCGAGCAGCGACAGCAGATCTTCGGGCCGGCCGGCGGCCAGGTCCGCCAGCTCCTCGGCGTCGTACTGGTGACCCCAACCGGCCGCCACCGCCACGGCGCCGCTGCTGCGGGCGGCCCGCAGGTCGAGCGGCGAGTCACCGACGTACGCGACGCGGTGGGTCGCGAGCCCCAGCATCCGGCAGGCCAGCCGGACGCCGTCCGGGTGCGGCTTGGGCCGCGGGACCTCGTCACCGCCGAGGACCACCCGGAAGTGTCGGCGGAGGCCGGCCCGATCGAGCAGGATCTCGGCGGCGCGGTGGCTGGCCCCGGTGAAGAGACCGACCGGCACCCGGGCGGCGACGTCGGCGAGCACGTCGGTCACCCCGGGATAGACGGTCACCTGCTCCGCGAGCGTGGCCAGGTGGGCGTGGTAGCTGGCGAGGTCCGCGTCGGTGGCCGGTCGCCCGAGCAGGTGGGTCAGCAGCGCGGCCGGTGGGCCGAGCGAATAGCCGGCGATGATCTCGGCGTCGGAGAGGAACGGTCCGCCGCCCGCCACGACGGCGGCGCGGTACGCCGCGGGCACCACCGCGTGGGACTCGATCAGCGTGCCGTCCATGTCGAAGACGATCCCGTGCACCCGCGCGTGCCCTTGGTGCTTGTATGAAGTCCGATCTGGTGAACCCGGACGCGGGGGAGCGCTCACCGGGTCTCCGCCCGGTGGGCGGCGGCGAGCCGCTTCGGGGCACGGGCATACCACGCCTCCGTGATCAGCTCGGTCAGCTCCTCGGCGTTGATCCGGTCGAGCCGGAACAGCACCGCGGGGCAGCCGTCGAGATGCGGGGTGGTGAAGTGGACGGTCGGGTCGTCGGCGAGCAGCGTCTCCTTGGCGCCCAGGTCGGGCACCCGGACGCCGAGGATCGGGCCGTCGGGGGCGCCGTCGCCGAGGGCGTCGAGGTCGGCGCGGCGCAGCGGTCGTTCCCAGACGAAGGGCTTGTCCCGCACCCGCCAGGCGGGCAGGTGGTCGTGGGATTCGCGCTCGGTCATCTCCGGCAGGGCGAGCGCGATTCGGCGTACGTCGTCCCAGGTCGCCATGGGCCGACGATAGTCGGCTCAAGCGGTGTGGCACAGGACTTCCGCGCCCGACCGGCCGCACGTGCCGAGGCTGCGCCAACGGCGCATCCCGCTGTCGTCGAGCAACAGCCAGCCGCACGCGGGATCGGGGCAGGTCCGGATGGGGATCGCGCCGGGCCAGCTCGACGAGCCGGGTCACCGCGACGTCGTCGACCAGCCCGACGTGACCGGCCCACACCGCCAGGGTTCGGTAGCCGCGCAGCCACCCGGCGCCGGGCGGCGGCGCCGGGTACTCCCAGCCGGCGAAGGTGTTGCAGAAGTCGAGCCGTGGCCCGGGTCAGACCCGGGTGAGTCGAACGGCGTCGGCAATGATCAATCCGCTGGCCGAACTCCACCGGCTCACGGCCACCCGGTTGGCGTCGCCGGCCGGGAGCGCGAACGTGCCGAGGGAGCGCCACTGTCCACCGGTTGCCCGCTGGTCCACGTAGACCGTCCGGTTGCCGGTCGTGGTGGCGACGATGTACGGGGTCGCGCCGTTGTAGCCGGAGTTGGCCGGCCACCAGGCGTCGACCCGGTAGTCGCCCGTCGCCGGGACGTTGAACTTGTACCAGGCGGCGTCGCTGGCGGTGACCGGGTCCGCGTAGTGATAGTCCGCCCCGTAGCGCTGCCCGGAGTACGACGAGACACCCCAGTTGGCGCTGGCGGTGAACCGGCCGGCGGTGGCGTTGTCCACCACCGAACTCCATGCCGTCCCGCCACCGGCCATCTTCGCGGCGACGTCGGCCCGCATCACGTTCAGGTCGATGAAAGACGGGTCGATCTTGCCGGTAGTGCTCGTCTCCCGGTGGCCCCGGGCGTAGCTGGCGTCCTTGCCGAGCCGGGTGAGCACGGCGGCGGTGGCGGCGATCGACGCGTTGTACTGCGCCGCCGTCATCTCCTGGTTCACCCCGTTGTAGTCGATCTCCCAACCGATCATCAGGGTGTTACCGTCGCCGGCCGGGATCGGCCCGCTGCCGCCGCTGGTGCCGGCATGGTTGCACCGGCCGGCCGAAATGACGTGGAAGACCCCGTGATAGTCGACGAGAGCCTGGCAGAGCGGCCCGGCCAGGTCGGAGCGGCCGTTGATGCAGATGTCGAGTGCCGGGTGCGGGTTGCTGGCGCTGGAGGTTGCTGCGGTGTGGTGCCACAGGACACCGATGGGATCGAAGGAACCGGGGCGCATCCGGTTGAGCCAGTCGCCCTCGACGACGACCTGGACGCCGGCGGCCCGCAGGACGTCCACCAGCCAGGGGATGGTCGCCATCAGGACCGTCCGAGCAGATCGGCCAGGCACTCGATCTTGGGCGCGGCGTCTGCCGGGGCGGGTCGGACGGTGGTGGCCAGGGCGGAGGCGGTCACCAGTGCAGGGATGCCGAGCAGAGCCCGACGCCGCAGACGGATGGATCGTGTTGTTGCCATGGAGCTCCTTCAGCTGTGGCAGCGGGGCCGAGGGATTGATGATCGCGATGACGGGCAGGCTATATCGTTACAACCGTCTATGTCGATACCTTTCGTCGTCGGCGTTGCGGCTGAAGGAATTTGGCATCTCGGACCAGGCTCCTGCGTAGGGGACGCGCGGATCGGGCGCCGGGAGCGCCCGGTTGCTCCGCTGTTCTCAGGCGAATGGGCCTGAACCCTCCACCTGCGCCTCGAGCCGCGGGAGGTGCTGCATCACCGACGAAACCTGCACTGGCGGTACGGCGTAGCCGCGCCGGTCGTGGGTCACCGGATGATCCAGGCAGAATTTAACCAACGCCCGCTATTGAAATCTCGAATCCGAGGGTCCAGGATGGCGACATAAGGGAAGGACCTCGGGGAGTACGCGCGGCGCAGGCGAACAGCCAACTGCGTCGCCCGTCCATGGTCCCGGCGCGGCTCACCGCGCTCGGCTCGGAGGGTAGTTGACGTGACCATCGCACCGGCCCAACGTCGGGTCGACCAACAGCCGGCGCGCGACCTGGCCGCCGCCGAACAGGCCGCCGCGCGGTTTCTGGCCGCACTCGGCATCGACCTGGACTCCGAAAGCCTGCGTGACACGCCCGGCCGAATGGCCAGGGCGTACGCCGAACTGCTCACCGCGCGTCCGTTCGACCTGACCACCTTCCCGAACGACGAGGGTTACGACGAACTGGTGCTGGCCCGGGCCATCCCGATCCGGTCGGTGTGCGAACACCACCTGTTGCCGTTTGTCGGTGTCGCGCATGTCGGCTATCTGCCGGGCGACCGGATCCTCGGGCTGTCCAAGCTCGCCCGCGTCGTGGAGCTGTTCGCCCACCGTCCGCAGGTGCAGGAGCGGCTGACCAAGCAGGTGGCGGACTGGCTGGCCCTCGAACTGGCTCCCAAGGGCGTCGGGGTCGTCATCGAGGCGGAGCATCTGTGCATGACGTTGCGCGGCGTGCGGGCCACCGGCGCCACCACCGTGACATCCACCCTGCTCGGGACCCTGCGCGACGACGCCCGCTCCAGGTCCGAGTTCTTCTCCCTCACCGGAGCCCACTGACCCGAATTGGAGAGCGGGATGGAAAGCAGCCCCACGTTCGTCATCGTCGGAGCCGGCCTCGCCGGTGCCAAAGCCGCCCAGACACTGCGGGAGGAGGGCTTCGACGGCCGGGTGATCCTCTTCGGTGAGGAACCCGAACGGCCGTACGAGCGGCCACCGCTGTCCAAGGGACTGCTGCTGGGGACCACAGCGCGGCGCGACGTGTATGTGCACGACGCCGGCTGGTACGAGGCGAACGACATCGATCTGCGTACCGCGACCCGGGTCACCGGCATCGACCGCGCCGCGCGCCAGGTCGTCCTGGACGATGGCGAACGGCTCGGATACGACAAGCTGCTGCTGACCGCCGGCTCGACGCCCCGCCGCCTGGATGTTCCCGGCGCCGACCTGGACGGCGTGCTGTATCTGCGCACGTTGGCGGACTCCGATCGGATCGCCGGAGCCCTCACCGACCAGGCCCGCCTCGTGGTGATCGGTGCGGGCTGGATCGGTCTGGAGATCGCCGCCGCCGCCCGCCAGCACGGCGCCGCCGTGACCGTGGTGGAAACCGCCGACCTGCCGTTGCAGCGGGTCCTCGGAGAGGAGGTCGCCCGAGTCTTCGCCGACCTGCACCGCTGCCACGGCGTCACCTTCCACTTCGGCGTCGGGGTCCGACAACTGCGGGGTACCGGGCGGGTGTCCTCGGTGCTGCTGACCGACGGCACCCCACTGCCTGCCGACACGGTCGTCGTCGGTGTGGGCATCCAGCCCAACGTGCAGTTGGCCGAGGCGGCGGGCCTGAAGGTGGACAACGGCATCGTCACCGATGCACGGCTGTTCACCTCCGACCCGCACATCTACGCGGCGGGTGATGTGGCCAACGCCTACCACCCGCTGCTGGGCCGGCACATCCGGGTGGAGCACTGGGCGAACGCGCTCAACGGCGGCCCGGCCGCGGCGCGGTCCATGCTGGGCCAGCAGGTCGAGTACGCCCGATTGCCGTACTTCTTTTCAGATCAGTACGACCTTGGGATGGAGTATTCGGGGTGGGTGGCCCCGGACGGTTACGACCGGGTGGTGTTCCGCGGTGATCCGGCGGTGGCGGATGGCAGGGCACCGGAGTTCATGGCGTTCTGGGTCAAGGACGGTCGGGTACTGGCCGGGATGAACGCCAACGTGTGGGACGTGACCGACCAGATCCAGGCGCTGGTGCGTGCCGGCCACGGGGGCAGGGCAGTCGACCTGGCCACGCTTTCCGACCCGCGGGTGCCGCTCGGCGATCTTCTGAGTTGAGCAGCGGGTCCGGCCTGCGGCCGACCTGCTGGTGAGCGTGGGCGCAGCGGCTGGGCGGGTCAGGCCGGATGGATCTGTACGCAGCAGGCGCCGGGGCTGGGGGCCAGCCGCGCGCGGAGGTCCGTCCGGTCGAGCCCGTCGAGCAGGCCGGCGATGAAGGCCTGGTTCAGGCCGCACACCAACTCGGTCTGCTGGGCGGCGAGTTCGTGGAAGGGGCAGTTCCGCAGCCGGATCACCTTCTCGTCGTCGGCCGGTTCGAAGCCGAGTTCGGCCAGGACGGCCGCGACCGGCCCGCCACCGTCGACCTGACGACCGATGGCCACGCCCCGCTCCTCTGCCAGGCGTAGGGCTGCCGACCTGGCATCGGTGGGATCTTCGGCGACGGCCCGGGCGAGGATCTCGCCGATCAGGTCGTAGCGGCGCTCCGGAATGGTCAGCGAGATGCAGCCGGGCACCGCCTCGTACACCTTCGGCGTTCTGCCACGGCCGCGCGGCTGGTCGGTCGGCGCCTCGTACCGAGCGTGCAGCAATCCGGCGTTGACCAGCTTGTCGAGGTGAAACGCCGCCAGGTTACGCGAGATGTGCTGTGCCTCGGCGGCCTCGTCCCGCGTCACCGGGTGGTCCTGGCTGCGGACGTAGTCATACAACGCCCGTCGTACCTGGTCGACGAGGGTCGTCACCGCCTGCCACGGGGCCGTTGCCATGCCGGAAGGTTATCACTAGCAGATGTTGTTGAAATTCTCTACGTGGGCGTGATCGCCGGCAGGTTCCGGCGCAGCCGCACCTCCGGCTCGCCGTACGCCTCTTCGACCCGGGTGCCGCCGTCAGGCGTCCAGCCCTGCGCCGCGTAGAAGGCGCGAGCAGCATGGTTTCCCGCGAACACCCACAACGTCGCCGTGGCGTAACCGGCGGCCCGCAGCTTCCCTGCTGCGGCGTGCAGCAGCGTCCGACCCAACCCGAGCCCCTGGGCGTCCGGGTGCACGTACAGGCTGAACACATGTCCGTGACGCGCGTCGTCCGGGTCCGCGCCGAAGCGCACAACGCCGCGAACCCCGTGACCTGTCACCTCGGCGACGAGCACGCCGTCGGGCGCAGCCGCGAGGACGCGTCGCCACAGCGCCACCGCGCTCGCCTCGTCGTAGCCGGCCAGTACCGGCGGTGGCAGCAGGTCCTCGTACGACCGGTGCCAGCAGGCCAGGAAGACGGCGCCGGCGGCGTCCGCGTCGGCCGCCACCGCCCGGCGAACCCCCACCGGCGCGGTCACGAGCCGGGCGGTGCGAGCTGCGCCGACCGGTCGGTCACCCGCTCGGCGGCCACGTGGCAGGCCACCTGGCGGCCGGAACCCAGCGGAAGCGGCAGCAACGCCGGGTCGAGCCGCCGGCAGGAATCCTGCGCCAGGGGGCAGCGCGGGTGGAACGGGCAGCCGGACGGCGGGGCGGCCGGGTTGGGCACTTCCCCCGAGACGGTGGCCTCGATCGGCTGGGAGAGCTCCGGGTTGGGCGCCGGTACCGCGGCGCACAGGGCGGAGGTGTAGGGGTGCCGAGGGTCGTCCAGCACCGACTTCCAGTCGCCGATCTCGACGACCCGACCGAGATACATCACCGCGACCCGGTCGCTGAGGTGCCGCACCATGGCCACGTCGTGGCTGATGAACACGTAGCTGAGGCCCAGTTCGCGGCGCAGGTTGACCAGCAGGTTCATGATCTCGGCCCGGACCGAGACGTCGAGCGCCGACACCGGCTCGTCGAGCAGCAGCACCCTCGGCTCCACGGCGAGGGCCCGGGCGATGCCGACCCGTTGCCGCTGCCCGCCGGAGAGCTCGTGCGGGTAGCGGTCGGCGAACCCCGCGCCCAGCCCGACCATCTCCAGCAGCTCGTCCACCCGCCGCTCGCGCTGCCGGCCGTCGGCGAGCCGGTGCACGGCCAGCACTTCACCAAGAGCCTGGCCGACGCGCAGCCGCGGGTTGAGCGAGGAGTACGGGTCCTGGAACAGCATCTGAATGTGCCGGCGCTGCTGCCGCAGCGCCGGGCCCCGCAGCTCGGTCAGGTCCACCCCGTCCAGCTCGACCGTGCCGGAGGTCGGGTCCTCCAACCGCACCAGCAGCTTGGCCAGGGTCGACTTGCCGCAGCCGGACTCGCCGACGACACCGAGGGTCTCTCCGTCCCCGACGGTCAGCGAGACCCCGGCGAGGGCGTGCACGACACCGTCGCCGCCCCGCACCGGGTACTGCTTGACCAGATCGGTCGCCGTGAGCATCAGTTCCTCCACTCGTGCGGGGGCACCCAGCATGCGGCCCGTCCCTGCATTCGCGTCTGCAGCGCAGGGCGGGTCGCGCACGCGTCGACGGCCTGCGAGCACCGCGGCCGGAACGGGCATCCTTCCACCGGGTCGGTAGCGGTCGGCGGCCGTCCGGGGATCTGGGTCAGCGGCGGCCGGTCGTCGTCAGTCGGGTCGGGCAGGGCGGCCAGCAGCGCCTTCGTGTACGGGTGCTGCGGAGCGCTGAACACCTGCCGCACAGGCGCGTCCTCGACCACGTGGCCCGCGTACATCACCACGACCCGGTCGACCAGGCGCGCCACCACACCGAGGTCGTGGGTGACCCAGATGGTGGTCATGCCGAGTTCCCGGCGCAGTTCGTCGATCAGCGCCAGGATCTGCTGCTGGATGGTGACGTCGAGCGCGGTGGTCGGCTCGTCGGCGATGAGCAGCCGGGGGCGCATCGCCAGCGCGCAGGCGATCATCACCCGCTGACGCATCCCGCCGGAGAACTCGTGCGGATAGGCCCGCGCGGTCCGGCTCGGATCGGGGATGCCGACCCGGGCCAGCAGATCGAGCATCCGCCGGCCCGCCTCGACCTTCGGCACGCCATGCGCGGTCATCGCCTCGATGACCTGGTCGCCGACGCGCATCAGCGGGTTGAGCGACGTCATGGGGTCCTGATAGATCATCGCCGCGTCGTTGCCGCGGATCGCGCGCAGCTCCCGCTCGGAGAGCGCGGTCAGGTCACGGTCACCGAGCCGCACGGTCCCACCGGAGACGTGCAGCGGCTCGGCGAGCAGGCCCATCACGGCCAGCATGGTCAGCGACTTGCCGGAGCCGCTCTCGCCGACGACGGCGACGGTCTGCCCGGCCTCGACGGTCAGGTCGACCCCGTGCACGATCTCCCGGTCGACGCGGCCGGACCGGGCCGAGACGCGCAAATCCGCAAGCTCGAGAAGGGCGGTCATCAGAAGGCTCCGGTCAGGCGCAGCCCGGTGGGGGCGGTGGCCAGTGGTTCGGGCAGGCGCAGCGGGGCGGCGCCGGGCACGATGGCGCCGAGGACCCGGGCGCCGGTGGAGCCGGTGCACGACGGTACGGTGGCGGGCAGGCCGTGGGCGGTGTGCCAGCCGATCAGCGCGAAGGCGACAGCCTCCTTGGTGTCGGTCGGCGCGCCGAACTCGTCGGTGGTCGTGACCCGAACCCCGGTCAGCCGCTCCCGCAGCATCCCCATCAGCGTCGGATTGGCGCATCCCCCGCCGGAGGCGACGAGGGTGTCGACCTGGTGGCGGCGTACCTGATCGGCGATGGTCTGCGCGGTCAGCGCGGTCAGGGTCGCGGCGATGTCCGCGTCCGACAGACCGGGGTGCGCCGTCAGTGCTCTCTGCAGGTAGTCGGCGTGGAACAGTTCCTTGCCGGTGCTCTTCGGCGGGTCCAGCCGGTAGTACGGCTCGGCGAGCAGTTCGGTGAGCAGGCCGTCGTCCACCCCGCCGCCGGCGGCGAGGCGACCGTCCTCGTCGTACCGCAGCCGGCCGCGACTGGCCCGCACAACGGCGGCGTCGATCAGTGCGTTCGCCGGCCCGGTGTCGTAGGCCACCGGGCCGCCCCCGTCGATCGGCCGCAGCACGGTCATGTTGGCGATGCCGCCCAGGTTGAGGCCGGCCGGCCGGCCCGGCAGGTCGGACAGCAGCATGACGTCCATCATCGACACCAGCGGCGCACCCTGACCGCCGGCGACCACGTCCCGCACCCGGACGTCGGCGACGACCGGGACCCCGGTGCGCTCGGCGATCCAGGCCGGCTGCCCGATCTGCAGGGTGCCCCGCACCTGTCGCCCCTGCACCCAGTGGTAGACGGTCTGTCCGTGGGAGCAGATCAGGTCCACCCCGCCGGCCCGCTCGGCCGCGTCGGCGGCCACCTCGGCGAACGCCTGACCGATCAGCGTGTCCAGCTCGCACGCCTCGGCGAAGGTCAGCGCCGACGGGGGCAGGGCCCGCATCAGCCGGACGCGCAGGTCCTCCGGGTAGGGCGAACTCCCCGCGTAGTCGACGGTGCCGTGCAGCACACCGTCGCGCAGCGTGAAGCCGACGGCCGCCACATCGATGCCGTCGTGGGACGTACCGGAGATCATGCCCAGGACCTTCACGTAGTCGCCTCCAGCGCTTCACGCAGCCGACCACCGCTCGCGGCCAGCCGCTGGCGGGGGTCCGCCACCGAGCCGTCGAGCAGGAGGATCGCGGTCTTGACATCGAGGTCGGCGCGGTCGAGGGCCGCCTCGGCGTCGGCGCGGGGGACACCGGTGACCCGCCGGATGATGCGGACCGCCCGGTCACGCAGTTTGACGTTGGTCACCCGCAGGTCGACCATGAGATTGCCGTACGTCTTGCCCAGCTTGATCATCGAGATCGTCGAGATCATGTTGAGCACCAACTTCTGCGCCGTACCTGCCTTCAGCCGGGTCGAGCCGGCCAGCACCTCGGGGCCGACGAGCACCTCGATCGCGGCATTGGCGGCGGCGCTCAGTGGTGTGCCGGCGTTGCAGGACAGCCCGACCGTCAGCGCGCCCCGCGCGCGGGCCGCCCGGACCGCCGCCAGGACATACGGGGTACGGCCGCTCGCCGAGACACCGACGACCGCGTCGGCCGGCGTGACCGCGCATTCGGCGATCACCGCCGCGCCGGCCGCCTCGTCGTCCTCGACGCCCTCCTTGGCCGCGAGCAACGCCTCGCTGCCGCCGGCGATGACGGCGCGCACCAGTTCCGGTGGGGTGCTGAACGTCGGTGGGCACTCCGACGCGTCGAGCACCCCCATCCGGCCGGCGGTGCCCGCCCCGACATAGAGCAGCCGACCGCCGGCCGCCAGCCGGTCGGCGATCCCCTCGATGGCTGGCACGATCTGCGGCAGCGCGGCACGCACGGCGCCGGGCACTGTCGCGTCGGCGTCGTTCATGACCGCCGCCAACTGCGCGACCGACGCGGTGTCGAGGCCGGCGTACCGGTCGTCGACCTGTTCGGTCAGCAGGTCACCAAGGCGATCCATCATGAGTTGCGTCCATTTCTCGGGTCGAGGGCGTCGCGCAGCCCGTCGCCGAGCAGATTGAGCCCGACCACGAAGACGACGATGACGGCGCCCGGCGCCGCCAGGTTCCACCAGGCCGTACCGGCCAGAATCTTGGCGTCGAACACCATCGACCCCAGCGACGGCGCGGGTGGCGGGCTGCCCAGGCCGAGGAAGCTCAACGCGGCCTCGGTGAGCACCGCCCACGACAGCGACAGGGTCACCTGCACGATGACGATGGCGGCGAGGTTCGGCAGCAGGTGACGTACCAGGATCCGCCACGTCGGGATGCCGAGCACCCGGGCCGCCTTGATGAAGTCGGTCTCGCGCAGCGACAGCACCGGCCCGCGGCTGACCCGGACGAAGATGGGCACATAGACGATGGCGATCGCAATCGCGATGGTCAGCCAGTTGCGGGTGAATGTGGCCGCGAGGGTCAGCGCGAGCAGCAGCGGCGGGAAGGCGAAGAGCACGTTTGTCACGGCCAGCACCGGCCCGCGTACCCGGCCGCCGTAGAAGCCCGCGCAGATGCCGGCGGTGGTGCCGACGAGGGCGGAGAGGAAGACCGCGACGACGGCCACGCGCAGTGAGTTGCCCACGCCGGCCAGGGAACGGGAGAAGACGTCGCGGCCGAACTGGTCCGTGCCGAACCAGTACCGGGCCGACGGCGCCTGCAGACGGGCCTGCGGGTGCTGGGCGATGGGCTCGTACGGGGTCATCCCGAGCAGGGCGGTGACCGCGGCGGCGACGACAAGCGCCACCAGCACCGCGCCGACCAGGCCGGCGGGGCTGCGTAGCAGTCGCCGCCACGCCGCCGTGCGGGTGGGCGGTGTGGCCAGCGGCACCTGCTGCCCGGCCACGGCGGCGGTCATGCCGGTCCTCCGCGGCGTTTCGTGCCGTGCTGCCTCATGCGGCACGCACCCGGGGGTCGATGACCCGGTAGAGCAGGTCGGTGAGGAGGTTGACCACGACGAACGTGGTCGCGATCACCAGAACGGTGCTCTGCACCACGGCGTACTCCTTCTGTTGGATCCCGGCGAGGACCTGCCGCCCGAGGCCCGGCACGGAGAAGATCTGCTCGACCACGACGGCGCCGCCGAGGAGATAGCCGAACTGGATGCCGGCCATGGTGACGATCGGGTTCAGGGCGTTGTGCAGCACGTGGCGCACCCGCAGCCGCCATGGTGCGACGCCCTTGCCACGGGCGGTGCGGACGAAGTCCTGGGTCTGCACCTCCAGCAGCGCCGACCGTGCGGTGCGCATGATCGGGGCGGCGAGGCCGAAGCCGAGGACCAGCGCCGGAAAGAGCATCTGCTGAAGGTTCAGCAGCGGGTCCTGGGTGAGGTGCGCGAAACCCTGGGCATTGGGGTTGTAGTGCGCGTACCTGGAGATCAGGGTGAGCAGGGCAGCGCCGAGGAGGAAGTTCGGCACGGACAGGGCGGCCAGGCCGACGAGCTGGCCGAATCCGTCGCGGATGCCGTTGGGGCGTGACGCCGAGAGCATGGCGAGCGGCACCCCGATCAGCAGCCCGATGATGGTGGCCAGGACCGCCAGCTCCATCGTGACCGGCAGGGCGTTCGCGGTCATCTCCAAAACGGAGGCTCCGGCTCGGCGGGAAAAGCCGAGGTTGCCGGTGAGCACATTGCCCAGCCAGGAGAAGAACTGCAGGACCAGCGGCTTGTCCAGGCCGTAGTAGGCGCGCAGGGACTCCTGCTGCTCGGCGCTGAGCCCGGCGGCCTCGGTGCCGAGGGTGGCGGTGATCTCGTCGCCGGGAATCGCCCGCAGGGTGGTGAAGACCAGCACCGCGACCCCGAAGAGGGTGAGCACCGTCTCCACGAGTCTGCGGGCCAGCGGGTGACGTGCGACGGACCGCACCGGCACCTCCTTGAGTGAGGGTCCTGCCGGGCGGTGCGTGCACCGCCCGGCAGGTCGTGCGGTCACTGCAGCGAGATCTCGCGCAGGTTCTGCAAAGAGCCGTTCGCCATTGGCGTGAAGCCGGAGACGCCCTGGGTGGTCGCGGTGTAGCCGTAGCTCGAGAACAGCCACACCCATGCCGCGTTGTCCTCCAGGTGTCGGGAGACCTGGGTGTAGATCTCCTTTCGCTTGGCAGGGTCGGTGGTCGCCTTGCCCTCGGCAAAGAGCTTGTCCAGCTCCGGGGAGGAGTAGCCGGCGACCTTGTTCAGGTTGCCGCTGCTGGTGAAGTAGCGCCCGTACATGCCGTCGGGGTCCGGTCGGCCGCCGTTGAGCGCCACGGCCGCGCTGAAGTCGGCGGCGACCCACTTGTCCACGTACGCCCCGGACTCCAGCGTCTGCAGGTCGAGGGTGATGCCGGCTTCCTTGAGCTGGGCCTGAAGGTTCTGCGCCTCGTTGACGGAGGTGGCGTACTCGCCCTGGGAGACGATCGCGGGGATGGTGACGCCGTTGGCGAGGCCGGCGCCGGCCAGCAACTGCTTGGCCCTGGCCACGTCCCGCGTCGGGCAGGGGCGAGCGTTGGGGTCGGACTTGTACGCCGGGGAAGTGATTGGTCCGGTCATTTCGCCCTCACCGAGGGCGGCGGTGTCCAGAACCTGCTTGCGGTCGATCGCGCAGGAGATGGCGAGCCGTACGTCCAGCTTGTCCAACGGCGCCTTGCGGGCGTTGAGCTGCAGCACGTGGTACGACAGGCTCGGCGTCTTGGTCAGCTTGAGCCCGCTGCCCTCGGCCGACCTGGCCACCAGCGGATCGTCGAGCGTGGCGAACTGGACGTTGCCCGACTGCAGGGCCGCGACGACCGACGTCTGGTCCGGGATGATGCGGAACTCGAGGCCGCTCACCTTCGGCCTGCCACCCCAGTAGTCGCCGTCGGCGGTCAGCTTCACCGACTGGCCAGCGGTGCGGCTGTCGAACTTGAACGCGCCGGTGCCGTTGGGCTTCTGGCCGACCATATCCGAGGTGTCATCCTTGGACAGCATCGCCAGGTTGGTGGTGGCGAACCCGGCGAGCAGGCCCGCGTCCGGTGCCGCCAGGTGCAGCACGACGGTCTGCGGGTCGGGTGCGTCGACCGACTGGATGGACTTGACCGTGGCCGCAGCCACCGCCGCGGTCTCCGGCTTCTGGATGCGCTCGAGCGACGACTTGACGTCGGCGGAGCTGAACGGCTTGCCGTCGTGAAACTTCACGCCCTGACGGAGCGTCAGGGTGAGCGCCTTGTTCTCGTCGGCGTACTGCCACTTCTCGGCCAACCCGGGCTTGACGTTGAGGTCGCCGTCGAGTTCGGTGAGCGTGCCGTACATCTGCTCGAGCAGATGTACGGCCTGGAACTGGGTGGCCTTCCACGGGTCGAGCGTGTTGGGGTCGGCGGTGTAGCCGACGACCAGCGTGCCGCCGCCGGTCGACCCTTCCTTGCCGGGTGTGCCGCTGGAGCAGCCCGTCGCGACGAGGGCGGCGGCCGCGACGGCCACCAGACACCTGGTCGCTGGTGAGCTCAGCGCGCTGGGGAGCTTCACGTTCCTTCCCTCCGGTATGCCACGGCCGCATCGCCGCGAGTGCCGCAGGCGCCGAGTTCGCCGCCGCCGTCGGCGGCGGCCGTACGCCCGGCGACCGAGTATCAAGGGGTAACGGAACGCTGTCAATAGTTTCCGGCGTACGGGCGCGAGGTGAAAGAAGTTGCCGGCTGCGCTATGGTGCCCTCTGTGTCCAGACTGAAAACAATGCTGGTCAGCGGCTTGGAACGCGGACACCGGCCGCTCTACAGCGCGGCCGTCGCACTGATCCAGCGGGGCGGCCACCCCGCCGACCGGGTTACTGTCGGTCACCTGTCCCGGTATGCCGACGCGGACGGCGCCCTGGTCGCACCGGAGACCCTCCAGCCCGCACTGGAGTCCACGATCTTCGACCTCGCCTCGGTGACGAAACTGTTCACCACGGCGGTCCTGCTGACCCTCGTCGACGAGGGCACGACGAACCTCGATGAGCCGATCGCCGGATGGCTGCCCACCTTCAGCCACGGCGAGCGACGGCGAATCACCCTGCGCCACCTGCTCACCCACACCTCCGGGCTGCCGGCGTTGCTGCAACTGTGGACCGACTGGCCAGACCAGGCCTCCCGAGTCCAGGCGGTGCTGCGCGCCCCACTGGTCAACCGACCCGGCGAAACCTTCGAATATTCCTGCGTGGGATTCATGGTCGCCGGACTACTGGCCGAGCGGATCACCGGCCACCGGCTGCCCGACCTGGTGAACGAGCGGGTCTGCCGGCCCCTGGGACTGACCGACACCGGCTTCCTGCCGGAACCCGCACGCGCGGCCCGGGCCGCTGCCACCGAACACCAGCCCCACATCGGCCGTGGCCTGCTGCACGGCAGCGTCCACGACGAGAACTCGTGGTCCCTCGGTGGGACCGCGGGCAACGCCGGGTTGTTCGGCACCGCCGCCGACGTCGCCCGCTTCGGCGAGATGCTGCGGCAGGGCGGCGCCATCGACGCGGTCCGCGTCCTACGCCCGGACACCGTGGCGGAAATGACCCGCGATCAGCTGCCGCCGGCCATCGACCCGGGCTTCCGGCACGGCCTCGGCGTACGCATCGGCGACCCGGCCTGGATGGGCACGCTGGCGACGGCCGGGGCCTTCGGCCACACCGGTTTCACCGGCACCTCCCTCCTGGTCGACCCCAGCCGGGACCTCGTGGTGGTCCTGCTCACGAACCGCGTACACCCCAGCCGCGAATGGTCTGACATCGCGGAGGTCCGACGAGCCGTGGCCGAGTTCGCCGCGGACACCTGACCGGCGCGTCGGCGAGCATCCGTCGGGCACCGTCACGCACGATCTCGTCGATCAACGACCCACCGGCCGTGGCCGGAACCGGTGCGGTCGCTGGGGTGGGGTCTTGCTCGCAGCGGTTGCGTGCCGGCCGTCGTATCGTGATGGCAGGATCTCCCCATATGGAGAGTGTTCTGCCGCATCGAGCTGCTCGGTTCCTCGGCGACGCCCGCCGTGTTGTCATCTTCACCGGCGCCGGGATCTCAGCCGAGAGCGGCGTGCCCACCTTCCGTGACGATCTCACCGGCCTGTGGGCGCGGTTCGACGTCCAGCGGCTCGCCACTCCGGAGGCGTTCCACGCCGATCCAGACCTGGTCTGGGGCTGGTACGAATGGCGGCGCAGGCGGGTACGCCGCGCCGAACCCAATCCCGGGCATCTGGCAATCGCCACCATCGAGGCCCGGGTCCCCGGCAGCACCGTCATCACCCAGAACGTCGATGACCTGCACGAGCGGGCCGGAACCGGGGCTGTGATCCACCTGCACGGCAGCCTCTTCGCGCCCCGATGCGTGACGGTGGCGGCTCACCCGGCAACCTTTCAGGACCCACAGGACGGCGATGCCGTAGAGCTGCACGAAGGCCGCCGGATTCCGCCGCCGCGGTGCGCGTCCTGCGCAGCGCTCGTCCGCCCGGGCGTGGTGTGGTTCGGTGAGGCACTGCCCGAGGCGGCGTTGACCGCAGCGGTCGAAGCCGCCGCCACCTGCGACGTGCTCCTGACGGTCGGCACCTCCGGCGTCGTGTACCCGGCCGCCGAGATCCCCCGCATCGCGGCACGCTCCGGCGCCACCGTGATCCAGGTCAACCCGGAACCGACCCCACTCGACCAGGTCTGCGCCATCAACCTGCGCGGCACCGCGGCACAGGTTCTCCCGGCCCTGGTCGCAGCCGCATGGGAGGCAACCGCCGAGAGATAACGGCGGCGGGCGGCGTCCCGGCTCACCTCCGCAATCACAAGCGACCGGCACCCACCGGTGTGTCAGATCACCACCCCCGGGATCTGGGGGAGACGTCTGCACCTCCGATATCGCTCAGGCCAGCTCCCCAACAGCGGCAAGAGCAGCAGTCGGGGAGCCCCGTCGACTGCTCGAGGTAATTCCCTGACCTCTTCGGTGTGAAGGAACAAACGCACGCTATTGACCTGCGCCGTCAGTACGGTCGACCTGCGAAAGCAGTCCGTCGTCGCTGCTCGTCCGTTCGTGTCCGTACCCGTCGTCACCCAGTTCGTCACCCTTCGAGTGCTGTGCCTCAAGCTCCGTCGCCACCCACACTCGTTGGTGCTCACGGGCGCGCCGTTCGAGGTAGTCAGCGACGGCGTCCGCTCGGGTTTCACGCCCAAGCCAGCGGCTCAGGTTCGACTTCTGAGGCGCGGGAGCCACCACTCGACTGCCATCAGCACAGGTGATGGTAATTCCGTAATAGCCCGCGTCACACTGCAAAACGGCTGACCATGGAACGCGGATCGTGCGCCACTCCCTGCGCAGGATTAGTCCTGCCGGACCTGCAGACAGCCGAGGATGGAATATTCGCCGCCACATCACGAATCCCATCAAGCCGTAAGTCGCCCCGATGGCGAGCGGCGCGAGCAGGTCTCCGTCGGGCGCAGTAGCTTGCCAAACGAAGAACATCACCACCACTACGGCCATGCCGCCGATCAACAGTCCGGCTAGGGTCCGCGTCGCGAGACCTAGTCTCCATACCCGCACCTCCTCCAAGTCGCTCGGCAACCCCGACCCCCATCTGTCCGACTCGAACACAGCACCGACACAGGGTCCCCGCGACACCCGTGGCAACATCATCGTCTATCGTCGCTATCCCAGCTCCCAACCGGGTTCGTCAGCGGCCCGACGACGCAGGTCTGCCAGCGACAGGGCTCATCTGCGCAACCTTCTGCTTTAGCCGGCGTCGCTCAATTGCTAGTTGACCAGGGCGTAGTCCCGGTTGAGCCGTGCTCGTTGGTGGAACCAGCGTGCACGGGCTTGACGACGGGGCCGGACGTGCGTGTCGCTCTGCCGAGTGCCTCACAGCCCGAACCCGGGGCCGAGCCGACCGGCGGCGCATGCTGGGCGCGCGGTGCGTGCACGGGCTGACCTGCTGGGACGGCTGTGGTCGTGTTTCGCCCGGACGCAGACGTGGCAGCACGCGGGCAGGTACCTGTCGGCGTTGGTCAGCGAGATTCCCAAGCGCAACGGGTGGACGATCGCCGAGCATGCCGGGGACCGCACGACTGACCGTACGCAGCGGCTGCTCAACCGGGCGGTGTGGGATGCGGTGGCCGCGATGGGCCAGGTCCGCCGGTTCGTGGTCGCCGGCCTGGACGCGGCGGCGCGCCGGGCGCGGCGGGCCGCCACGATGGGGTCGTAGACCCGTACCCGCGGTCCCGTCATCGAAGGAGGGCCCGGAGTGGGTCACCCCGACAGAACGGCGGGCAGTACGTGTGGCACCGGCGGGAACCGCCATGATGAGCAGGTGAAGATCCTGTCCATCCAGTCCTCGGTCGCTTACGGCTACGTCGGCAACTCGGCGGCCGCCTTCCCCCTTCAGCGGCTCGGGCACGAGGTCTGGCCGGTACTGACGGTCCACTTCTCCAACCACACCGGGTACGGCGCGTGGCGCGGACCGCTGCTGGCGCCGGCCGACGTGGCCGAGGTGGTCGCGGGTATCGCGGATCGCGGGGTCCTCGGCAGCGCCGACGCGGTGCTGTCGGGCTACCAGGGTGACCCGGCGATGGGCGCGGTGATCCTCGACGCGGTGGACAAGGTCAAGGCAACAAACTTGAACGCGGTGTACTGCTGCGACCCGGTGATGGGCGACGCCGGCCGCGGGATGTTCGTCCGGCCAGGTATCCCGGAGTACATGCGGGACATCGTCGTCCCGCGCGCGGACATCATCACCCCGAACCATTTCGAGCTGGACTTCCTCGCTGGCCGTAGGACGAACTCGCTGACGGAGTTGCTGGAGGCGGTCGACGTGGTCCGCGAGACGGGGCCGCGGCACGTCCTGGTCACCAGCGTGCTCCACGGCGATGTGCCGGTGGGCTCGCTGGAGGTGGTGGCCGTCTCGGAGGAGGGCGCCTGGGCGGTGACCACGCCGCTGCTGCCGATCAACCCGAACGGCGGCGGCGACGTCACCGCGGCGCTGTACCTCGCGCATCTGTGGACGACGGGCTCGCCCGCGACGGCACTGGAACGCACCATCGCCTCCGTCTTCGCCGTCCTCGAGGCGACCCTCGCGGCGGGCACCCGGGAGATCCAGCTGATCGCGGCACAGGACGCGATCGCCGAACCGCCAGCTAGGTTCACCGCCCGGCGGCTGCGCTGAGGCACGTTCCTTCGGGGCCGTTACCGGCGCGCTCACCGCCGGGGGCATGGTCTCCCCGACTCGGTGGGCGGCGGGTCCGGTAGGGGGTCGACCGCTAAGCGGGGCCTGACCAGCTACGCCAGCAAGTAGCGCGGTCGCAGTTTTGGGCGTACGAGCACTACGCTTCACGCCATATCCGGAAAGCCGAAGGCCGGCGCGAAAACAACGGCTGGAAGCGCGGTCCTCAACCGGTCGCCCGAAAATGCCCCTCATGTGTCCGAAGCGACGTGGAGAGACATGACCAAGAAGATGCGAGGTTTGGCCGCTGTCCTGCTCGTTGCCCTTTCTGCCGCGATGATCATAGGAAGAATCACCGGTGCGAGCCCGTTCGAAATCAACTTCGGGGCAGCGTGGCCCAAACTTGGAGCTATGTCCGACCCGGATCTGACGAACAACGGGCCGACGGCCGCAGCGGCTGATCTATTCAGCGGGACGGCAATCCTGGCCCAGCCGAGCGGGTCCCCGTTTCCCGACGCCATCGGCGGTCACGCCGAGAGCACCTCGGTCATCTGGAACGGCCAGTACCTCATGTATTACCGGACCTTCATCAGCCCGACGGGGGCCACCTGCTCCATTCCGCAAGGCGTGGCGATGGCGACTTCGAGCGACAGCGGAGCCACTTGGGCGCCGGTTAACGGAGGACGTCCGTTGCCTGCCCTGCAGACGGTGCAGCAGGGCCAGAGTTGCAGCTTTGACGACAGCGTCGAAAGCACGTGGGTGTACGCACCCGACGTCATCGCCGACGGATCCCGCCTGGTAATGGTGTTTGAGCAGCGTGACCACGACCCGAACTACGTCGCTCCCGGGCAGGGACGGAGCTTGCACTCCATTCGATACGTCACCAGCACCGACGGGCGCAACTGGTCGAACAGCACGCTTCTGCTTCGACCTGGAGCGGTCGGTGCGTGGGACGATGAGATCGGGACGCCCGACATCGAAAAGGATGGGACCGGCTACATCCTGACGTTCCACGGGCACGACGCGACTGGGCGTCTGAAGCAGATGCGCGGGGTAATTTGGCTCGACGCGCTGGCCGGTGAATACACCGGCGTCCGCCAGAAGATCAACTTGTCGCCGACGCCGGACTGGGCCAACTTTGGAGTAGGCAGGGCGGACATGACTCGCGGGCCTGACGGCTACTGGTACATCGTCTTCGAGGCCTTCTCGGGCGCCAGCGGAGAGTGCGGTCGTACGGACACCAAGACGGTGGTCGGCATCGCGCGTAGCACCGACGCCGTCACCTGGTCGGTGGCACCGACGCCATTGATCTACGGTCGCGACGGGCTCAGCTGCGGTTACGACATGCCCTCTTGGCAGATCCTCGGCAGTGTTCGAAGCATCGTCACGCCCAACGACCCGCCGGAGGGCGGCAGCCTGGTGCGCTGGAACATTGTCGGCAAGGTAGCGCTGGGGGAGCCGTAACCTCCGTTCGTGCCGGGCATGCCGCGATCTTCGGGATCACCGTCGGTGGTGGCATCGTGCGCTCACTGTCCACGTACGAACTGACGATGCCCTCGTAAAGCCGCTGAACACGCGGAGGTGGCCTCGCGCCACGCGTTGAACTCGCCCGACCGGCCACTCGTCTACATCTGCATCCGCGGCTCGGGACAGGATCAGGGCTGGTTCCCGGCCCGCGATGCGACCCGTTAGGTGATGATTACCAGCGGTAGTGACGGCACGGGGGAGGGGCGGGCGGTTGGCCGGAGGTGGCGGGGTGAGCCGGCTGTCCCGGACCATCGGTCTGCTGGGGCTGCGCCACCCCGGCGGGCCGGGGCTGAACGAAGAGCGGCACGCAACCTGGCTTGAACTCTTCTTCGACCTGGTATTCGTCCTGGCCCTGCTGGGTGTGACCGCGCGGTTGGACATCCGGGCATCGCCGAGTGCAGCAGAGTTCGCCGTGGCCATCGTGCTCTACGTGCTCATCCAGTGGTCATGGATCGGCCAGTCCTTCTACGACACCCGTTACGACCCGGACGACACTCTGCACCGACTGCTGGTGCTGACCGCGACGGTCGGCGCTGGCGCCATCACCCTCGGTGTGCCGCAGGCCCCGTCCGGCCTGCTGTTGCCGGTCGGGTACCTGATCGTGCGTGGCTGTCTGCTCCTGATGTACCTGCGGGTCCTCACAGCCGGCCGGGCCACGTGGGATCTGGTCGCCGTCTACCTCACCGGGTTCGGCACCGGCTGGTTGCTGTGGGCTGGGTCACTGGCCATCTCCCCGGCCGTACGACCGGCAGTGTGGATCACCGCCCTGGCTATCGAGCTGTTCACCCCGTGGCTCGGCCGCCGTTGGCTGCGCCGCCATCCGGTACACAGCACCCACCTGCCTGAACGGCTGGGACAGTTCACCATCATTCTGCTCGGCGCCACGCTGACCAACCTGCGTGACGCGGTACCCACCGCTCACCCGCCCGTCCGCGTGCTGGCCGCCGCCTTGGCGGCCTTCCTGCTGCCAGCCAGCATCTGGTGGATCTACACCACCTACGTGAACAGCAGGCTTGCCGTGCCACGGTTGGGCAGCGGTCAGGGCTACGCCTATCTCCACTCACCCGCTGGCGCCGCCATCCTCTTCCTGGGCTGGGCGCTCGGCGTTGTGGTGTACGAGATCGGGCAGTCGCGTCAGATGCCGCTCAACGCGCGACTCGTGCTGGGCGGGTCGATCGTCACGTGGATGCTGTGCGGGTTGGGTTTGCACCGCTTCGCTCTCGGTCGGCTGCCCCGGCGCCGGTTCATCGTCGGCCTGGCGGGAATCACGCTGGCCATCCTGGTGACGCTTGTGGTCACCGAACCCGGCCTGCTGCTCGGGCTCACCTCGGCGATTGTCGTCGGGTACGCCGTCGTGGTCAGCCTGCAGATCGCCAAGGCCACGAAAGGTCATCGATGAGATTCCCTGCCGTAACGGCGGCGCCCGTCCGAACGAGTGCCATGGTGCGTGTGAGGCATCCTCTCCGTCGCTGCCAATCTGATCATGTGAAGCGTCTGGGGGCCGCCCATCGTGATCGTGCTGGGCGAGGTGCTGGCCGCTGGGTAGTCCGGGCTGCGGTTCGGGCCACGCTGACCGGTTCCCACGCACCACCTCGATCGTCATGAACCCGACCCGGACGCGGCCAGATGATCAAGCCGCCGAACAGGGCGAGGTGCGCGGGGTGGTGGACCGGCACGGCACGCCGAGTTCGAACAGGCCACGCCGCGGCTCGTGGTCGCGAGCTGAGGTCGTGGTTAGTCAACCCGAGGCGGGGTAGGCAGCGGCGTTCGAGACGCGTACGTGGGGAACGTCGAGGGTCGAGGTGGCGATGGCCAGAGACGTGACGGCCCGCGCGATCACTGACGCCTGGGACTGTTCGCGAATCCGTGAAGTGAGGCTCTCCTACTGCTTGCGGCAAGGTGGTCGGCACGTCGACGCCGAGCCGCGCAGGCAGATGCCGGGCACGGCCCTCCGGCTCCATCACCACCGTTTGCCAGAGGAGATGCGCCCGCAGCGGCAGGTATGAACGCTCTCTGGGTCCGCCCCAGGATCACGCACGGTTGCGGGGAGGGGACGGGCCGGGTCACGCCCATGAGGCCCGGAAGCGATCCGAGCCTCCCTTGCCGACGATCTGATGCGAGAGGAGCGACCATGTCCCGCGAGTATCGCAAGGACCCTGAGGCAATTTCCCGGCTGTCGAAGGAGCAATATCGAGTTACTCAGGAAGCTGCGACAGAACCGGCCTTCAACAACGCCTACTGGGACAACGAGGAGCCGGGCATCTACGTGGACATCATCTCCGGTGAGCCGCTGTTTGCTTCCGTCAACAAGTACGACAGCGGTACCGGCTGGCCGACTTTCACGAGGCCGATCGAACCGGAGAACGTGGTCGAAGTCCCAGACTCGATCCTCGGTATGGCTCGCACCGAGGTGCGGTCGGCGCACGGGGAGAGTCATCTTGGCCACGTGTTCGATGATGGTCCGGTAGAGGCTGGCGGATTGCGTTACTGCATGAATTCGGCCGCGCTTCGGTTCATCCGGTATGACGACCTTGAGCGTGAAGGCTATGGCGAGTACCGCAAGTCGTTCCAGCCGGAGGCGGGGAGAGGGAGGCGATAGACACGTCCGGGACGCGTAGGACCACCCCTTCCCGGGCGATCACGTAGTACAGCGCCAGCATATCCGCGCGGCGTTGCCGTCGTCGAACCGATGGAAGAACGCCACGTCGAGGTAGACCCGGGCGGCTCTGGACGGTAGCGGCAGGTCGTCGGTCGCCTCGGCCAGGCAATCCTCGAACAAGGCAGGAAGATCGGCCCGCCAGCAGTAGCTCTCGCGCCCGCCTCTCGCAGAGGCGGGACCGGTACGGAGCCTCGCCTCCGGCACACCGAGCACTGTGTGCTGCCATTCTGCGAGCAGCGCGAAGGTGAGCGGGCCGTCCTCGACCGTCGCCCCGGCGACGGCACGTACCGCATCACGCGCTCCGGATGCGTCGAGCGGATGTCGTGCGGGGTCAACCTCAGGCCAGGTTGAGCCGATATGGCGAGATCCGCTTCCATGATCCGTCAGCCGCCATCGACGACCACCCTGCCATTCCGGACTCGACCTCGTGGTGCTGGTCGGCGGAGGCGTACTCGTCGATGCCCGAGTTGGCCGGCATCAGCATCCGGGGATGCCGGCCTCCGGACACTCCGGATCAGGGCTTACGCGCCACCGCCGCGTACATGGACGCCTGCGCCGCCGGCCTCCGTTGCTCCGGCGGATCGTCCGGCCGCCACTCGGTGACCGGGCTGATGCCGGGCTCGACGAGTTCCAGACCGTCGAAGAACCCCGCGAACTGGTCCCTGCTCCGGAAAGCCATGTCGATCATGCTGGTCGTCGTGACCGGCGCCGCGGTCGCCGCGATGTTCCTGGGAACCAGGTCGGTGGTCGCGTGGGAGATCACCACGTAGCTGTTCGACGGGAGGGCCTCGACCAGCCGACGGGTGATCCCGTACGGGTCGTCGGCGTCGGTGAGGAAGTGCAGGATCGCCACGAGCATCAGCCCGACCGGCCGGTCGAAGTCGATCGTGGCCCGTACGTCGGAATGGGCGAGGATCCGCTCCGGGTCACGCAGGTCAGCGTCGACGTACGCGGTGGCACCCTGCGGTGCACTGATCAGCAGGGCACGCGCGTGCGAGAGCACGATCGGGTCGTTGTCGACGTACACGACCCGCGACTCCGAGGTGACGCCCTGCGCGATCTCGTGCATGTTCGGGCTGGTCGGGATGCCCGTCCCGATGTCGAGGAACTGCCGGACGCCGGCTGTCTCGGCCAGGTACCGGGTCGCCCGGTGCATGAACCGCCGGTTCTCGATCACGGTGGTCCGGATCGCCGGATACGCGGCGGCGACGGCGTCGCCCGACTGTCGGTCTGCCGCGAAGTTGTCCTTGCCGCCGAGCCAGTAGTCGTAGCGGCGGGCGGGATGCGGCACGGACGGGTCGATCCGTGACGATGGCTGCTCCGGCACGGGGCGTACGCCCGACGTCCTGTCCGCCAACGCGACCTCCTCGTCCAATGTGGCTGTTCTGCGCGATCGTACCCGTGGATCAGTTCCTTCGGGGGCCGGTGACATCGTCCGCGATGCCCGGCCCTTCCCGCTGGCGTCGGTTACCCGGCAGCGGCGCCAGGCGTCAGCCAGGCCCGGCCACGCCAGGTCTGCTCGCCCTGGCACGTGGCGACGAGACGGTGGTCTCGCCGCTGTCACTTTATTGATCGACACATTCACCGATGTGCGATTGATGGACGAGTATCTGCCCGTGCGCTCAGCTGTCGGTGACGTTGAGCGGTCTCGCGTCCGTGGCCAGCTCGCGGAACCGCTCCCGCGGGTCGGGGACCAGCCGCCGGGCCGACAGGTCGAGCAGTCCGCCCACTCCGGTCAGCGTCGCGACCTGGGTGCCGTCCAGGCGGGTGTAGTCCTGCTCGATCCGGAAGGTCCTGCCCTCGCCCCAGCGGAACTCGCAGGACACGTCCACCTCGTCCCCGCCGCGTAGCTCTCTCAGGTATTTCAGGGTGACCTCGAGGGCGACAGGTCCCACCCCGGAGGCGATGAGCCGGTCCTGCGAGATGCCGGCGGCGCGCAGGCACTCCCACCGGGCGTGCTCAGCGTATTGCAGGTAGACGGCCTGGTTCAGGTGGCCCTGAGTGTCGAGCTCGTAGCCCCGAACGGTGATGCGCACCTTGAAGGGATCTCCCATGTGCCCGAAGCGTAGGCGGTGGCCACGACACCGGCGGATGCCGGTCGGCTGCTGATCGTGGAGTGCTGCTGGCTGGGGCGGCCGCCGGGCCGGCGGGACCTCGTCGTAGCCGTACGAGTCCCATTCCAGTGCTCCGTGCCACCCCCGGTCCGTCAGTGGACCGGTGGGCGCGCAGAGATTTGTTAGGAAGCTTGCCTTACGAAAAAATGGCAGCTAGGTTGCTGCTAACGATGAAGCTCGATGCGCGGTGAGCAGCGCAGTCCGCTTCCCGTGGCATCGTTAGGCTCCGGAGGCAGCCATGGTCATCGGCCGCGTACGTTGTCTGCTCGCCACCGTGACACTCGCCCTTGCCGGCGGCTGGGGCAGTCCCGCCGCTGCGCCCCTCGCCACCGGGACGATGGCCGTCCCGCTGGCATCCCTCGTTCCGGCACCGGTCATCGCGTCGCCGGCCAGCGGTGTCACCTACCAGATCACCGCGACGACGATCATCTACACCGAGCCCGGTTCGACAGCGGTGGCGGACATCGCTGGCCAGCTCGCCGCCATCGTGCGCCGCTCGACCGGCTATCCGATGCCGATCGTCGACGCACCGAGCGCCACCCCGGCCGACGGCATCGCGCTGCTGCTGTCAGGAGCGCCAACGAACGTCGGTAGCGAGGGTTACCAACTGGACGTCACCGGCGCGTCGATCGCCCTGCGCGCCAACCAGCCGGCCGGCCTGTTCGCCGGCGTTCAGACCCTGCGCCAACTGCTACCCCCGGCCGTGGAGAGCCAGACCGTGCAGCCCGGGCCGTGGGACGTGGCCGGCGGGCGCATCGTCGACCATCCCCGGTTCGCTCACCGGGGGGCCATGCTCGACGTCGCACGGCACTTCCTCCCGATGTCGGTCGTCAAGCGGTACATCGACGAGATCGCGCTCTACAAAGTCAATCGGCTGCACCTGCACCTGTCCGACGACCAGGGGTGGCGCATCGCCGTCAACAGCTGGCCCAATCTTGCGATCTACGGTGGGAGCACCGAGGTCGGCGGTGGCACCAGCGGGTACTACACCCAGGACGAATACCGGCAGATCGTCGCGTACGCCGCCTCCCGGTACGTCATGATCATTCCCGAGATCGACATGCCCGGTCACACCAACGCGGCTCTCGCCTCGTACGCCGAGCTCAACTGCGACGGCGTGGCACCGAAGCTCTACACCGGCACCAAGGTCGGGTTCAGCTCGCTCTGTGTGAGCAAAGAGATCACCTATACGTTCCTCGACCAGGTCCTGGGCGAGATCGCCGCGCTCACGCCCGGGCCCTACCTGCACATCGGCGGCGACGAGGCCAGCTCCACCACCGCCGCCGACTACACCACCTTCATGAACCGCGCACAGCAGATCGTCGCGGCGCACGGCAAGACCGTCGTCGGCTGGCACGACATCGTCAACGCCCCGGTGCTGCCGTCGACCGTCGCCCAGTTCTGGGGGACCACCACATCCAACACCGCGGTGGCGACGGCCGCCCAGCACGGCACCAAGGTCATCATGTCGCCGGCCAACCACGTCTACCTGGACATGAAGTACAACTCCCGCACCCGACTCGGCCTGCGCTGGGCCGGCTACATCGACGTTCAGGACGCCTACGGCTGGGACCCGGGGGCCCATCTGGCGGGTGTCGGCGAAATGTCGGTGCTCGGGGTCGAGGCGCCGCTGTGGACCGAGACGATCGAGACACTGGCTGACGTCGAATACATGGCCTTCCCGCGTCTCCCGGCGATCGCCGAGCTGGGCTGGTCGCCGATGAGCACCCATGACTGGGCCTCGTTCAACCAGCGGCTCGGCGCGCAGGGCCCGCGCTGGCGTGCCATGGGGATCAACTACTACCAATCCACGCAGGTGTCCTGGCCCACCGGCTCCTAGGCGTCGCGTCGAGCGGCGCACCGCTTTCCTCCGACTGGATCGAGGAGGCCAACCATGCCACCGTCCCCTGCCATCCACCCTGCCCGACGCAGACGGCGACTGTTCCCGATGTTGTTCGTGGCCCTGATCCTCGTGGCCAGCGTCGGCGCGGTTCACGTGCCGACCGCGAGCGCCGCCACCGTCGCCTCGACCGAACTGTCGACGGGCTGGGCGCTGAGATCAGCCAACACCGTCACGGACCCGGGCACGACCATCTCCCAGGTCGGCTACAGCACCGCCGGCTGGAATCCCGTCTCGCTCCCGTCCACCGTCCTGGCCGGGCTGGTCGCGAACAACGTCTACCAGAACATCTACGTCGGTACGAATCTGCAGTCGGTGCCCGACCTGACCGGGCAGAACTGGTGGTTCCGGGGGCAGTTCACCGCCTCGGCCGCGACCGCCGACCAGGCGTACTGGCTGCGATTCAAGGGGATCAGTTACCGGGCCCAGATCTGGCTGAACGGCAGCCAGCTCGACGCCAACGCGGTCGGCACCATGGTGGCGCACGAGTACAACGTGACCAGCCTGATCAAGCCCGGTGCCCTCAACGCGCTGGCCATCCTGGTCACCCCGCCCGCCCACGACTGCAAGGACCTCTCCTTCTGCACCGTGGACTGGAACCCCGAGGCTCCCGACATGAACGCCGGCCTCTGGGGCAGGACGCTGCTGGATACGACGGGGTCGGTGGCCTTGCGGGATCCGTACGTCAAGACGGTCCTGCCGCTGCCGGCGACCAACGCGGCGGATCTGACCGTCTATGTCGATGCCGTCAACGCGACCAACGCCCCGGTCACCACGACGGTCAACGGCACGATCACCAAGGCCGGCTATCCGACCATCTCGGTCAGCCAGAATGTCACCCTTGCCGCCAATGAGCGCCGCGAAGTCACCTTCGACCCGGCCAGCTATCCGCAGCTGCACGTCACCACTCCAGCTCTGTGGTGGCCCTACCAGTTTGGCAGCCCGGAGCTCTATCAGCTCTCGGCCTCGGCAACGGTGGCCGGCGCCACCTCGGACACCAAGTCGATCAACTTCGGCGTCCGCCAGTTCACCGACTACCGGAGCACCGTCAACGGCACCTCGTTCGTCGGCTACAAGGTCAACGGGCAGAACATCTTCTTCCGCGGCGGCGGCTACATGTGGGACATGCTGCAGCGCTGGGACACGAAGACCAACGCCACCCACATCCAGTACGTCAAGGACATGGGGCTCAACACCATCCGGCTGGAAGGAACCCTGGGCAACGAGGAGCTCTACGACCTGGCCGACAGGGCCGGCATCATGATCATGCCCGGTTTCGTCTGCTGCAGCGCCTGGGAGAACGACAGCACCTGGACCGCCGAGCAGGAGCAGGTGGCCAACGCCTCGCTCGACAGTCAGCTACGGGCCCTGCGCGCCCACGCCAGCCCGTTCATGTGGAACTACGGCAGCGACCAGCCGCCGACCGCTGCCCACCTGACCACGTACAAGAACACGGCCGCCAAGCTGCACTGGCAGAACCCGACGGTCGACAACGTGGCGACCTGGTCGAACGCCAACGCGGGCATGAAGATGGACGGCCCGTACAAGTGGGAGCCGCCGACGCTGTGGTGGGACACCACCCAGTCCGGCAGCGCGTTCGGCACCAACGCCGAGGAGGGCACCGAGGCGCCGCCGCCACTGGAGAGCCTGCAGAAGTTCATCCCCGCAGCGAACCTCTGGCCGATCGGCGCCACCTGGAACTACCACGCCGGCAAGCCGCGCAGCGTGTTCGACAACATCACGGTGTACACCGACGGTGTGAACAAGCGCTACGGCAGCACCACCAGCGCCGAGGACTACTCCCGCAAGTCGGAACTGCAGAACTACGAGAACACCAGGTCCTTTTTCGAGGCCTGGAACTCGCACGAGTACACCCAGTCGTTCGGGGTCATCTTCTGGATGCTCAACAACGCGTGGCCCTCGGTGCACTGGAACCTGTACGACTACTACTTCAAGCCCGGCGGCGGTTACTTCGGCAGCAAGAAGGCGAACGAGCCGGTCCACATCGCCTACGACTACAAGACCAGGAACGTGTATGCCGTCAACTCGACCCTGAGCGGGCGAAGTGGCCTGACCGCCACGGCGACCGTGTACAACATCCCGAACCTGACCCAGGCCTACACGACCACGGTTCCGGTCAACGCGGCGGGCAACGCCTCCACCCAGGTGCTCACGCTGCCCGCGCTCACCGGCCTGTCCACGACCTACTTCATCCGACTGCAGCTCAAGGACGCCGCCGGCGCGGTGGTGAGCAACAACCTGTACTGGTACTCCACTCAACCGGACGTGCTGGCGAGCAAGAAGAACTGGTACATGACGGCGGTCAAGACCTACGCCAACCTCACGGGCCTCAACAGCCTGCCGTCGAACCCCAACCTGGCGACCGGCGTGACCCGGACGGTCTCCGGTGGGCAGGAGACCGCCACCATCACGATGACCAACAACAGCACGACAAACGTGGCGTTCTTCCTGCGGCCCGAGGTCACGGCCGGCAACGGGGGCAACGAGGTGCTGCCGGTCACCTACACCGACAACTACGTCTCCCTGTGGCCGGGGGAGTCGACCACCATCACCGCGACCTATCAGACCAGCGATCTGGGCGGTCAGGCTCCGTACCTGCGCATGCGGGGCTACAACATTCCGACGGCGTCGGTCCCGGTCCCCTGAGCGGACCGACGGGCCAGTGGCGGGGGCGGCGGCGACGCCGCCCCCGCTCATCGTGACGACTGCCCTGGCCCGGCCCTGTCGTCCCCACCGGCCCGGGCAGGTATTCGCGGGTGGCGAAGCCGGCGGTGGGCAGGTGAGCGGCCGCACGCGGGAGCAGGGCCGCGGCGAGCGACGGTCATCCCTTCACCGCTCCGGACGCGAGACCACTGATGAGGTAGCGCTGGAACACCACCGCCAGCGCCACGGGCGGCAGCGCGGCGAGAAGACCGCCGGCGGCGATCAGGCCGAAGTCGACGGCGTTGCGCCCGGTGAACTCAGCGATCGCCACCGGCAGCGTCTTCGCCTGTGCGGTGGACGTGAAGATCAGCGAGTAGAGGAACTCGTCCCAGCACAGCAGGAACGCGTACAGGGCGGTGGCCAGGATGCCGGGCTTGGACAGCGGCAGCATCACGCGTACGAGGGCCCCGAGTCGGGAACAGCCGTCCACGCGGGCGGCCTCCTCAAGCTCCACCGGTAGGGACCCAAAGAAGGTACTCATGTTCCACAGGGCGAACGGTGTGGCCAGCGAGCAGTAGACGACGATCAGACCTGTCCTGGTGTCGAGCAGCCCGAAGCGCGACATGAGCAGGTAGAGCGGGATGATCAGGGTGATCGGCGGCAGCATGTAGGTGACCAGGAACGACAGCAGCGTCACGCGCCTGAAGGGAAACCGCAGCCGAGCCAGCGCGTAGCCGCCCAGCACCCCGACGGTGAGCGAAATGATCACCGTGCCGCCCGCCACCAGGAAGCTGTTGACCATCGCGCTGCGGAACGCGGCGCCAGCACTGGTGCCGCCGCCCGCGAAGATCTCGCGATACCGGTCGAGCGTGACGTGCTCGGGCAGCCAGCGCATCGGCCGGGAGACGAGGTCGGTCTGGCCCACGAACGACGAGTAGAGCAGCCAGGCGAACGGGGCGAGGATCACCACGGACGTGGCGAGGGCGGCCACATGGATGAAGAGGCGGTAGCGCAGGCTTGCTCTCATGGCGACCTCAGCTCGCTCTGCCGCAGCAGCCGAAGGTAGATCAGGGCCAGCAGGAGGATGGCGATGACCGTCAGATAGGCCAACGACGCCCCCGAGCTGAACCGCTGGGCGGAAAATGCCTGGAGGTAGGTGAAGAAGGTGATCGTCTGGGTGCCGCTCGCGGGACCGCCGCTGGTCATGACGTAGACGATGTCGAAGACCTTGAACGCTTCGATGGTACGCAGCACCAGCACCAGCGCGATGTTGGGCACCAGCAGTGGCAGCGTGATGCGGAAGAACGAGCGGATCGGCCCTGCCCCGTCCACCCGCGCCGCCTCGTAGAGCCCTTGCGGGATCGTCTGCAGCCCGGCCAGCAGGAAGAACGCGACCAGTGACGTGTTCTTCCAGACGTCGGCCACGATCACCATGTTCAGAGCGAGGAAGGGGTCGCTGCCCAGCCACGACCGGTAGCCGTCCTGCAGGTGCAGTTCGGTGAGCAGCGCGTTGGCCACGCCGTACTGGGCGTTGAGGATCCAGCGCCACATCGCTCCGTTGACGATCGTGGGCAGTGCCCAGGGCAGGATCACGATCGCGCGGAACAGCCACCGCAGCCGCAACGGCGCGGCGAGCAGTTGAGCCAGCCCGAGGCCGAGGACAAGCTCGAGCGCGGTGGAGACGGCGGTGAAGTAGGCGGTGTGCCCGGCGGCCGTCCACAGGCGCTGATCTGCGAGGATCTCGGTGTAGTTGCGGAGGCCGACGAACGGGTAGCGACCCGGGAACGGGCTGTCGACGTCGTAGAACGAGATGACGAGAGCGCGTCCGGCCGGGTACAGCACCACGCCGAAGACGACGAGCGCCGCCGGTAGGAGCAGCAGCAACGCCAGCCGGAGTTGACCGCCGCCGGCGCGCCGCGCGAACGGCCGCCGGCGCGCCGGCGGGGATCGCCGGCGTGCCGGTGACGCGGGTGCCGGGCGCGCCGGTGGCGCCGCCGTCATGACAGCAGGGTACGAGCTTGTTCGGCGGCGTCGTCCAGGGCCTTCTTCGCGGGTTTTCTGCCGAGCAACGCGTTCTGCACCTCGGCCTGCAGAATCTGGCTGATCTCGTTGTAGCGGGGCACCTGCGGTCGGGCGATGAGGTTGGCGAGCTGTTTCCTGGCCACCGGCACCACCTGCGGCAGGGCGGACACGACGGCAGTGTCGTCGTACGACTTCGTCCAGCACGGCAGCGAACTCTTGGCGTACTTGTTCTGCACCTCGGCGCTGGTGATGTAGCTGATGTACGTCCAGGCCGCCTTCTGGTTCTTACTGCCGGAGCTGACCGACAGGGCCATCGAGCCGTTGACCCCCGGGGCGCTGGCCGGTCCCGACGGTGTCGCCGCCACGCCGACCCTGCCGGCGATCTTCGACTGCTGCGGGTCGTTGGCCGCGTTGAACATGTAGGTCCAGTTGAGCGCCATCGCCGCCTGGCCGTCGGAGAAGATCTTGCGTACGTCCTCCTCCAGCGACTCCACCGAGTTGGGGTTGGTGAGCTCGGCGTCGAGGGTCTGCTTCATGAACTCCAGTGCTTGCAGGCCCCCGCCGGCGTTGAAGGCGACGGATCCGCCGTCGTCGGACAGGAACTTGCCGCCGAAGGCGCCCACGAGCTGGGTGTAGTCGCAGATGAGCGCCTCAGCCTGCTTCCAGCTCCAGATCAGCGGATATTCGACCACCTTCGTGGCCCTGAGGGCCCGGGCGGCGGTGAGCACGCCGTCCCAGGTGGACAGGCTCGCCGGGTCGACGCCGGCCCTGCTCAGCATGTCGGTGTTGTAGAAGAAGTACTTGGTGTCGAGGATCCACGGGACGCCGAAGTAGCGGTCGCGGTAGGCGGCGGTCGCCAGCGCCCCACCGAGCATGTCGCTCCGCCATGCCGCGGGGAACTGGTCGGTCACATCGGTGACGATGCGCTTGCTGCCGAACTCGGCCGGCCAGATCACGTCGATCAGCACCACGTCGAACGTGTTGGCCGGGGCCGCCGCCACGATCTTGTCGTGCAGCGCCTCATAGGCGACGAAGGACGGCTCGACTTTGATCTTCGGGTACTTCGTCTGGAACTCGTCGGTCATCGCGCGGATGTCGTCCTCGGAGTAGCCGGCCTGTTTCATGAACAGGGCCTTGATCTGGCCTTCGCCGGTGCCGGCCGCACCGCTGTCACCGCCCGCGCCGGTGTCGCTGCCTCCGCCGACGTCGCAGGCCGCGAGAAGAAGGCCGGCGCCGGTGACAGCCGACAATTGAAGGAGTCTTCGCCTGGACAGCTCGCTCATGTTCTCCGACATGATCGCCCTCCTGGGCATTAGGTAGGCTGCTTAACAAAAACTTGTACTCGGTTCGCGATCACCGGTCAAGACCGTCGTCGCAGCTTCCCGATCCAACCGGCGAAGGAGTGGACAAGCCTTGGTCTCCGTCGATCCGTCCGGTAGGGCGGTGCTGGCCGTCCTGCTCGACAGTGTGCCCATGACCCGGCCGGAGCTTGCCAGCCGGACGCGTCTGTCGCGGCCCACCATCTCGGAGGTGGTACGCCGGCTCGTCGACAGCGGTCTGATCGTCGACGCCGGCGTACGACGCGGTCGACCGGGTCGGGTGCCGACCTACTACCGGCTGGCCCCGACGGCCGGATACGTGGTGGCGGTCGACGTCGGCGGCGACAACCTCCGAGTCGCGGCGGCGGACCTGAGCGGCGCTCTCTGTTTCGAGCAGCGACAGGCAACCAGAGCCACCGGCGCGAGCCGGGTCGCCGCGCAGGTTGCCCGGATGATCACCTCCGCGACGAAGGCGGTGGGCGACCAGCTCGGGCCACTTCGTCGGGTCGGAGTCTCGGCGCCTGGCGCCGTACACGCCGACGGCCGCACCATGTCGGTCGCCCGCAACTTCGGTGAGGAGGGCTCGTTCGACCTGGTCACGCCCCTCGAGGCGCGTGTCGACGCGCCCATCGTGCTGGAGAACAACGTCAACCTCGCGGCGCTCGGCGAGCGGTGGCGGGGACACGCCCGAGACGTCGCGACGTTCGCGTTCCTGGCCGTCGGCGCGGGCATCGGCATGGGTCTGGTCCACAACGGCGAACTCGTACGCGGGGCGCACGGTGCCGCTGGTGAAGTGGCCTACCTGCCGCTGCCGGGCACGGTGCCGCCCGAGCAGCGGGCCGGACGCGGCAAGGAACAGCTGGCCGACGAGGCCGGCGCATACGGAGTACTCGCGGCAATGAACGCCCGCCGGTCCTGGCCGGGCACGCGGCCATCTTCGGTCGAGGAGTTGTTCGCCCAGGCCGCCACAGGCGTGCCTGCCGCACGTGACCTGGTGGAGGCGGAGGCGCGGCAACTCGGCCTCACGATCGCCAGCGCGTGCGCCGTCTTCGACCCCGAGCTCGTTGTCCTCGGCGGCGGTGTCGGCCGCAACCCGCTGCTGTTGCCGACAGTCCGGGAGACCGTCAACGCGTACGCGCCGTTTCCGCCGCGGATCGAGACCAGCGCCCTGGGCGAGGCGGCCTCCCTCACGGGAGCACTGTTCGTCGCCCTGCAGGCGGCACGCGCCGAACTCCTCAGAGCCGCCGGCGGCTCCGACGGCGGCTGACCTGCCATCGACCGGGACCGTGCGAGCGGGAGATCAACCTGCTGGCCAGTGCCGCCAGTGCGGTGTCCCGCGGCGAGGGGAACCGCCGCAACCTGCAATGAGCTGTCGTCATCGCGGCCCGGCAGGACCCGACCGGTGTTGAGGTCCAGGGGCCGCCTTGGCCGGCCACCCGGGAAGAAATCGACGCCTTCGCGATCGATGGGCTGAGTCGTTCGTATCGAGGAAGTCGTCGGCCCACATCGAGCGAACGGCAGCCGCTGGAGGGCGCAGTTCCAGCGCCCCGCCTGATCACCGGCGTCGACCACATGGTGTTGTCGTTGACCGCGCCGGTCGGCATCGGTCGAGTGTCTCCTGCGTGATTCCGATATCCTCACCCGCCTTTGCGTACGATCGCACAAACAACGTACGATCGTACGCATGACTGCTCCTGATCTTGTTGAAGGTGACCTGCGGTCCATGCGGGAGCGCATGCTCGCCGGCGATCTCTACCGGGGCGCCGACCCGGAGTTGGAAGCGGAGATGCGCCAGGCGATGGTGCTGGCGAAGGCGTTCAATGACAGCGACCCGCGGGACTCCGAGGGGCGTCGGGCGCTGCTTGAGCAGCTGCTGGGCTCGGTGGGCGCCGAGGTGGACATCCGCCCTCCCCTGCATGTCGACTACGGCAGTCACATCCACGTCGGCGCCCGGACGTTCATCAACTACGGCTTGACGGCCCTGGATGTCGCGCAGATTCTCATCGGTGAGGACGTGCTGATGGGTCCGAACGTGCAGTTGCTGACACCGACCCATCCGATCGACCCGGAGCCACGCCGCGCCAAGTGGGAGGCGGCCCTGCCGATCACGATCGGCAACAACGTGTGGATCGGCGGCATGGCGGTGATCTGCCCAGGTGTCACCATCGGCGACAACTCGGTGATCGGCGCCGGCGCGGTCGTCACGAAGGACGTTCCCGCTGATGTCGTCGCCGTGGGCAACCCCGCTCGCATCCTCCGGTCGGTCCACGACAGATGACCGCCAGGCAGCCGGCCTCCCGCCGACTCCGCCGGCGGTACGAACCGGACCGGCGCCAGCGGCTGGTGGAGGTCACACTGGACGTCATCGCCGAGCATGGTGTGGCCGGGACGACCCACCGGCGGGTGGCCGCCGCCGCCGACGTGCCGCTGGGATCGGTCTCCTACCACTTCGCCAGCCTCCAGGATCTGCTGACCTCGGCCTTCACACACTTGGCGGAGACGGCGGCTGCTGCGTTCGACACGCAGATGGCGGCGATCGAACCGGGAACCGACGCCCGCGCGAAGGTCGTCGAGGCGATGCTGGCGGACCTGGCCGACAACCATCGCAGCGCTGTCCTCGCCTACGAGCTCTACGCCGCGGCGGCACGTGATCCCCAGCTCCGCGTGGTCACGCAGGTGTGGATGGACAGCACCCGCCGCTCGTTGCAGCGGCATTTCGATCCCGACACCGCGGAGGCGCTCGACGCGCTGATGGAAGGACTGATTCTGCACGCGACGCTGTCCACCCGGCCGGTCGATGCGGGGAAGATCCGGGACGCGATCCGCCGCTTCGTGCCCTGGGACGTGACGGGATGACTGGTAACCGCGTCGACGCGCGGGAAAGGTCGCTGCCGTCGACCGCACCAGTGGCCGCCGCGCGTTCCCCGATGCGAGCGGCCACGGCGGCGGTGTACGTCGCGTTCGTTGCCAGCGGATTCACCTTCGCGACCTGGGCGGCCCGTATCCCGAGCGTCAAATCGCAGCTTCAGTTGGACCCGCGACAACTGGGACTGCTGTTGCTCGCCCTTCCCGTCGGGTCGATCGTGTCGCTGCTGCTGGCCGGAGCGTTCGTGGCGCGTACCGGCCCACGCCGTGCCGTGGCCGCGGCCAGCCTGGCCAGCGCGGCCGGGCTCTGCCTCGCCGGTGCCGGCGCCCAGGGCGCTGTCGCCGTCACGGCCGCGGGGCTCGGACTCCTCGGCCTGGGTACCGGCATCTGGGATGTGGCGATGAACGTCGAGGCCGCCACCGTCGAGCAACGGGCTGGCGCGTCGATGATGTCCCGGTTCCACGCTTCCCTGAGCGCGGGAACCGTCCTCGGCGCAGGCTTCGCCGCAGCCTGCGCAGCCCTCCACATCCCCGTCGTCGCCCATCTGGCCGCCATCGCGGTCCTCGTTGCCGCAACAGTGCCGCTGTCCACTCGCCGGTACCTGGCCACGGACGCGCAGCCGTCCGCCCGCGTTCCAGCACGCGACGCCTTGCGGGTGTGGACCGAGCCCCGCACTGTCGTTCTCGGCATCTTCGTGCTGAGCATGGCCTTCTCTGAGGGCACCGGCAACGACTGGCTCGCGTCCGGCATGGTCGAGGGGCACCACACCTCGGTGGCCGCCGGCTCGCTGAGCTTCGCGGTCTTCGTCGCCGCGATGACCCTCGGTCGGTGGTTCGGGCCGCCGCTCGTCGACCGTCACGGCCCCCGACGTGTCACCCGCGCCAGCGCGGTCCTCGCCATGGCTGGTCTCACGGTCACGATCTTCGGCCCGCACCCACTGCTGGCCCTGGCCGGTGTCCTCGCCTGGGGGCTGGGCACCGCGTTGGGTTTTCCGCTCGGCATCAGCGCGGCGGCCGACGACCCGGCCCGCGCGGCCGCCCGCGTCAGCGTCGTGTCCGCCATCGGCTACACCGCCTTCCTGGCCGGGCCTCCGCTTCTCGGCTTCCTCGCGAACCACATCGGCATCCTGCGTTCGTTGTCCGTCACCCTGGGCGTGGTCGCGGTCGGTCTGCTGTTCACCGCAAGCTTCGGGGCGGGCAGTGTTCAACGGCCACCAGGCGTGGACAAGGGTCCGGCGGGTGAACCCGCCGTTTCAGACGCGGCGACGAGTGAGAGCTCCTAACTGAATGATCTGCAGTCGCAGCCGCCACCCGACACAGCCTCGGCAGGCAAGGCGGCGGCTGAGACCGGCCGTCACCTCGGTGGCGGGGTGAGCGACGGCTCGATGCTCCGGGACGGCTCCAGGCTCCACGACGGGCTCGGCTTGGGCGTCCGGGTCGGCGTCGGCCTCCCGGTCGGGCTCGCGGTGACGCACGGCGCCGGCTCACAGGTCGGCCGGATCACGGTCGGCGTCGGCTGCGCGGCGGTCGGCTTCGGCGTCGCCCCAGCGGTGGACGCTGTCTCCTCCCGGAACGTCGGCTCCCGGAACCGGTACTTGTCCGGGTCGAGTTCGCGCGCGGCCGTTGCCTGTTCCATGAACTGCCGCCAGATCGGCCCGGGGCCGGTGGCGCCGTAGACCTCGTAGCTGCCGTCCTTGGTCTTCAGCGGCTTGCCGTCGACGGTGCCGAGCCAGACCGCGGCGGCGAGCGCTCCCGTGTAGCCGACCATCCAGGTGTGAACGTTCTGGGTGGTGCTCTTGCCGGCCTGCCAGGTGCCGGTCTTGCCGGCGGAATCCCAGCCGTTGTCCAGCTTGGCCGCCTTCACCCGGCGCAGCGTCCAGTTGAGCTGATCGATCGCGTCCTGGTCGAGCCCGACGTCGGTCTGCACCAACTGCTCATCGAGGACGTGCTCGTCGCCCTTGGTCACCGAGCGGACGAAGTGCGCCTCGGCCCGTTTCCCGCCGGCCGCGAACGTTGCCATCCCGTTGGCGTGGTCCTGCACGGTGATGCCGTACTGGCCGATGCCGACCTCGGTGGAGAAGTGCCGCGCCACCTCCTGGCCGGGGTGGCCGCGCAGCTCGACCCGCTTCGGCTGCGGGTTGCCCTTCTGGTTGGCCCACATCGAGTCGATCCCGGCGCGGGTGGCCATGTCGATCACCTTGGCCGTGCCGAGCTGCTCGGTGAGCGCGAAGTAGGTGACGTTGAGCGAGGCGACGGTGGCCTCCCACAGTGCGCAGTCCGGCTGGCACGGTGCGTGCTCGGCGTTTCGGATCGGACCGGCGGGGCTGTCCTTCGTCCGGCCGGAAGCGGGGAACTCCTTGGTCTCCGGGGAGTCGAAGTGCTGCTTCACCGAAATCTTCTCCTGTACCGCCGTGGCCAGGTCGTACACCTTGAACGATGACCCGGGCGGGTGCTGGCCGAAGCCGCGGGCCTCGCCGTTCTCGTCGTGGTACCAACCGGCGTAGTCGGCGCCGGAGCCGTCGTTGCCGCCGTGGTAGCCGAGCACCCGGCCGGTGCCGGGTTCCACCGCCACGAGCGCGGCCTGCCAGTTCGTCGGCTGCCCGCGTACCGCCTCGGGGGCGGTGTCACGCCGGAGGTCGGCGGCTGCCTCGGCGGCGTCCTGGACCTGCTTGTCGATGGTCGTGACGATCTTGAAGCCGCCGTTGTGCACGTAGTCGGCGGGTTTGTCCTTGAATGGCTCGGTCTGCCGCAGCTCGCTGAGTACGTGGTTGACCACCAGGCCGGTCGGCCGATCCAGGCCGGACTGGCGGGCGGTGGGGTCGATCGGCTGCACCGTGTCCGGATACGCCAGGTTGGCCGCCTCGTCTGCCGACAGGTAGCCCAGCTTCACCATGCCGTCGCGGATGTAGTTCCAGCGGTCGATCGAGTTCTGCCGGGCCTTCGGGCTGCGCTGCGGATCGTAGCCGGGCTGGCCCGCCGGGTCGTCCGGGTTGGCCTCCGGCTGCTTCACCATGGCGCAGAGCACCATCGCCTCCGCCGTGGTCAGCTGCTTCGCCGCCGGCGCGTCCCGGCGCACCGTCTTGCCGAAGTACGCCTGCGCGGCCGCCTCGATACCGTACGACCCCCGCCCGAACGGCACCGTGTTCAGGTAGAAGCCAAGGATCTCCTCCTTGCTGTACTTGTCGTCGAGCTTCCACGCGATGACCGCCTCGCGGAGCTTGCGCGAGTACGAGACGCCCTTGAGGTCGGCTGCCACCCGGGCGTACTGCTGGGTGATCGTCGACGCACCCTGGCGCTGGCCGCCGGTGACGTTGGACCAGGCGGCGCGCAGCACCCCGCTGAAGTCGATGCCCTCGTTGGTCCAGAACGTTCGGTCCTCGGCCGCCACGATCGCCTGCTTGGCGGAGTCGTTCATCTGGTCGAAGGGCACGACCGTGCGATTCTCCGCGCCCAGCTTGGCCATGGGCGTGCGGCCGTCGGCGAAGTAGACCGTGGTCGACTCCGGCAGCTTCAGGTCGGTGGGCGTGGGCACGCTGTCGATGTAGTAGGTCACGGCCGTGAGCCCGGCGCCGGCGAGCAGCGCGAGCACGGCCAGGACGATCAGGAGGCGCTGGCGCCGAGGCTTCCGCCCTGCCCGGGCGACGGTTGGACCGGGTACGCCGGTAGCGCTGTCGTTGTTAACGGTAGGAGGCACCCGTACCCGGTACCCTTCCGCGCTGGACGGTACACCGCTGGCCTGGACCCGGGTGCACGGGCAGGCGACGGCCTGGTTCGCGTGACGAATGACGGTAGCTTCGAGCTGCCTGCCTTCCGCGAATCGTCCAGGTGGCCGCGACGTCGATGAAGGGCGACGGAGCCGATGTGATCGATCGTTCCGCGGTTCCATCCAATCCTTGCATCATAGAACTCCTAACTAAGAGCGACCGGCAATAGGTGTTACTTGAGCCTGCGGGTGGTGGGTTGGGTGTCCCAGCGGTAGAGCGTACGGGGCGGCGGATGAGTTGACGGATGGTGACGAAGGCTGCCGTCAGGTACAGGACGGGCCGCCGGCGGCTACAGGGCGGGTGCTGGTGGCTCGGGTGGTTTTCCGTGGGCACGGATGGCGTCCGAGACGGCGACCCCGGCCAGCACGAGGGTGGCGGTGAGGCCGGCCACCAGTGCGGGCGCGAGCACCAGGGCCGGTGCCGCGACAGCTAGCACGAGCAGCGCGACCAGCCGGGACGGCGACACCCGGCTGAACACCTCGTACTCGAATCGGGCTCGTCCGGCCAGGAACAGCGCGGGACCACCGAGAATGATGCCGGCCAGCCATGGTGTGGTGTGGTCGGTGGGATGGGCGATGACGATTTCGAAACCGGCGGCGGCGGCGACCACGCCGGCCACCATGAGCAGGTGGGTGTAGGGCGCGGACCTGACGAATCCGCCCGGGTCCCGGGAGGACTCGATGGCGGCTTGCAGCAGGGCCCCGGCGCGGTGGACGTAGATCTGCCACAGCAGCACGGTGGCGGCGAACGCGACCAGGAGCGCCGCTGTCCGCTCGGCCGTCACGTTGGTATCGGCGTACGCCAGGGTGGTGATGAGGATGAGGTCGCCGAGGGCGAGAGTGAAAAACTGCTGGTAACGCTCCGCCAGGTGGTCGGCTGCCACCCTGTACTGCGAGGTGGGTACCCGACCGAGCCGGGGCGTGGGGTAACGGAGCCAGGCCGACCCGTAGTCGACGGCCAGCGCAGCCGCCCACAGCAGGCCGCGCGCCGTTCCCGCCAGGAGGCCGCCGGTGAGCCACGGTACGGCGGACACGACGAACCAGAAGATGAACCGGCTGGCGTGTAGTTGCGCCGTGCGGCCGTGCAGCGCGGAGGCGAGGAAGATGCCACGTCCCACGTGGATCGCCACGTATGCGACCGCGAAGACCAGGGCGTGGTCGGAGAAGGCTCCGGGCAGCGAGCCGGCCATCAGGATGGTCCCGAGCATGACCCAGAGCGTCATGACGAAGATGGGAGGCCGCTGCGCGTGGTAGAGGTCGGTTACCAGTGCGGTGACGGACCAGACCCACCAGATCGCCATCAGCAGCACCGCGGTCTGGAGCGTTCCGGCCCAGTCGAGACTCCGCGCCAAGGTTCGTGACGTCAGGGAGAGCGCGGCGACGAACACCAGATCGAGAAACAGCTCCAGCAGGGTCGCTCGCTGCGGTCCCTCACCCTCGCGTGTCAGCCCCACCGCTTGGTCGGTCGTCATCGGTCGCCCGTCTGCTGATTCCGGGATCGTGAGGGACTCGGCGGCAGCTTCCGGCGGGATCGGCTGCTGCGAGAACGGTCGTATAAGACGATAACGGAGCGTCAGCTCGGTGGAGCCCAAAGGCGGAGGACAGGTGGGCCGACCCGGCGCGGGTTCGGCCACGTCACCGAATGGTGAGCGAGGCGTGCCGGGGATCAGAGATTCGGCACGCCCCGCCACGGTGTTTGCGGGTCAGAGGCGACCACCGGCAGCGGTGTTGGACATGCGTTGGGCGAGGTAGATCGGCACGATCGAGAGCACGATCAGCACCGCCGCGACGACGTTGATGACCGGCGCCTGGTTGGGCCGGAAGAGGTTGTTGAAGATCCAGATGGGCAGGGTCTGGACGCCCGGCCCGGCCGTGAAGGTCGTCACGATGATCTCGTCGAAGGAGAGCGCGAAGGCCAGCAGCCCGCCGGCGAACAGCGCCGAGCGCAGTAGCGGGAACGTCACATAGCGGAACGTCTGGAAGGTGTCCGCGCCGAGGTCTGCGCTCGCCTCCTCCAGGTTCCCGCCCAGCCGGCGCAGTCGGGCCAGCACATTGTTGTAGACCACCACGACACAGAACGTCGAGTGCCCGACGACCACCGAGAACAGCCCCTTGCCCACCCCGAGCGGCTCGATCACCGAGCGGAAGGCGGTGTCCAGCGCGATCCCCGTGACGATGCCGGGCAGCGCGATCGGCAGCACCACGAGCAGTGACACCGCGTCGCGGCCGAAGAACCGGTAGCGCTGTACCGCGAACGCGACCAGCGTGCCGAGCAGTAGCGCGATGGCCGTCGCGCCCAGGCCGGCCTTCACCGAGGTCCACACCGCCTCGCGGGCGCCCGCGTTGTCCCACGCCCGCACCCACCAGTCGGTGGTCCAGCGCGGCGGCGGCCAGGCGAAGGTGCGGTCGGCGTTGAACGAGTTGACCAGCACGATGGCCAGCGGCACGTAGATGAAGGCCAAGCCCACCGCCATCGCCCCGCGCAGCAGCCAGCGCGCTCCGCGCGACAACGTCACAGCTCCTCCAACGCGCCGGACCGGCGCACCGCGACCAGATAGATGACCATGATGAGTACGGGGATCGTGGCGAGCGCCGCCGAGAATGGCAGGTTGTTCGCCGCGCCGATGTTGGCGTACACCAGGTTGCCGATGAGTTGCGTCTTGCCGCCCACGATCTGCACCGTGATGTAGTCGCCGAGGGACAGGGAGAACGTGAAGATCGAGCCGGCGATCACCGACGGCACGATCATCGGCAGCACCACCGAGCGGAAGGTGCGCCCGCCCCGGCCACCGAGGTCCGCCGACGCCTCCAGCAGTGAGTCCGGCAGCCGCTCCAGCCCGGCGTAGATGGGCAGGATCATGTACGGCAGCCACAGATAGCTCAGCACGAGTACGGTCGCGACCAGCCCGTACCCGGGGCCGTTGCCGGCACCCCCGAAGAGCCAGTCCACCGGGCCGCCGTTGGCCAGCATCACCCGCCAGGCGTACGCCTTGACCAGGTAGCTCGCCCACAACGGGGTGAGGATCGCGATGACCAGCAACTGGCGGCTGCGCGGGGAGGCGACCTTCGCCATGAAGAACGCCATCGGCAGCGCGATGAGCACGTCGATGACGGTGACCGCGGCGGCGACGCCGAGGCTGCGCAGGGTGACGGCGCGGTAGACCTCTTCGGCCAGGATGGTGCGGAAGTTCGCGAACGTCAGCTCGCGGACTAGGTCGCCGGTGAAGCTGTTGACCGTCCACAGCGCGGAGACGAAGAGCACGGCCAGCGAGCCGAGGTACGCCACGAGCAGCCAGAGCAGCGGCGCCGAGAGCAGCCCGGCGAGCCGTGCGCCGCTGTGGCGGTGCAGCCAGGAGGAAAGCCGGCGGACCGGCCCGCGGCGGATGCTGTCATCGCCCGCCGGCCGGTCCACCGTGGAGAGAGCCGTCACGTCTCTCAGCCCTTGATCGTGGTCCAGGCCTGGGTCCAGGCCGCATAGTCCTTGCACTTGACCTCGGTGCGGCCGTCGAGGCACTGCTCCACCGGGGTGCTCCAGAACCAGACCTTGTCGAAGTACGCCTCGTCGGCGGCGTGGAACGTGGTGCAGTGGTTCTTGTCGGCCGTCTTGTCGCAGGAGAGCTTGTTCGCCGGGGCCTCGCCGAACCACTCCGCCACCGCGGCGTTCGCCTCCGGGGCGATGATGTGGTTCATCCAGAGGTAGCCGCAGTTCGGATGCCTGGCCTTGGCGGAGATCATCCAGGTGTCGGACCAGCCGGTCGCACCCTCGGAGGGCAGGACCGCCTCGACGGCGGCGCCATCGGCCTTGGCCAGGTTGACGATGACCTGCCAGGCGGTGCCGACGACCGAGTTACCGGACTTGAAGGCCTGCACTTCCTTGGTGTAGTCCGACCAGTACTCACCGATCAGCTCGTTCTGCTTCTTGAGCAGGTCCACGGCCGCGGCGAACTGCTTGTCGTCCAGCGCGTACGGGTTCTTGATACCCAGGTCCGGCTGGTGCTTCATCAGGTAGAGCGCCGCGTCGGCGATGTAGATCGGCGAGTCGTACGCCGTCACCTTGCCCTTGTACGGCGAGTTCGCGTCGAACACCGCGCTCCAGGACGTCGGCGCCGGGGTGACCTTGTCGGTGCGGTACATGAGCACGTTCGCGCCGCGGCCGTGCGGGATGCCGTACGCCACCTGGTCGACCGAGTTCCACTGCTTCAGCTTCAGGCCGTCGAAGACGTCCTTGTAGTTGGAGACCAGGTCGGTGTTGACCGGGGCGACCTCACCGCCGTAGATCAGCCGCAGCGAGGCGTCGCCGGAGGCCGAGACCACGTCGTAGTCGCCGGTCTTCATCAGCGTCACCATCTCGTCCGAGGTGCCGGCCACCTTCACGTTGACCTTGCAGCCGGTCTCCTTCTCGAAGCCGCTGACCCAGTCGACCTTCGGGTCCGTGGAACCGTTCTCGACGTACCCCGCCCAGGCGACGACGTTGACCTGGCCCTCGCCGGCGCCGAGCGACGCCAGCTTGTCGATTTTCGGCGGCTTGATGCCGCCCGGGCCGGAACCGCCGGTGGTGCCGCCGCCGTCGCCGCATCCGGCCAGCGCGAGCAGGCCGGCCGCGGCGAGCGCGGTGAAGACTCGGGTCGTGCGCATCGGCGCTCTCCTTCTGGTTGTCGACTCGGGATCGGGGTGGTTCAACGGGGGCTGACCGGAACCGGGACGACGTGCTCGGCCCGCCAGGTCAGCCGGATCGGCTTGCCGCGCAGAGCCGCCACGTCGGCGGGGGAGGACCGATGGTTCTGCTGCAACGCGACGACGCGCCCCCCGGCGTCGAGATCGACCACGACGCGGGACGCCGCTCCCGCGTAGATCACCTCGACGACCTGGCCCGCCGCGCTGATCTCCTCCGTGGACGCGGGCGCGCCGCCGAGTCGGATCTTCTCCGGACGTACGGAGAACACGCCGTCGCGGCCGAGCACCGCGCGGGCGGTCTCGCCCTCGAACAGGTTGGAGGTGCCCACGAAGCCGGCCACGAACGGGCTGCCCGGACGTTCGTACACCTCGGCCGGTGTATCGACCTGCTCGATCCGGCCCTGGTTGAACACCGCCACCCGGTCGCTCATCGTCAGCGCCTCCTGCTGGTCGTGCGTGACGAAGACGAAGGTGATGCCGACCTCGCGCTGGATCGCCTTCAACTCGACCTGCATCTCCTCGCGCAGCCTCAGGTCCAGCGCGCCGAACGGCTCGTCGAGCAGCAACACGGCCGGGCGGTTGACCAGGGCGCGGGCCAGCGCGACCCGCTGGCGCTGCCCGCCGGACAGCGCGCTGGGCCGGCGCTCGCCGTACCCCTCGAGGCGGACCGTCCGCAGCGCCGCCGCCGCGCGCTCACGGCGCTCGGCGCGCGCCACCCTGCGCACCCGCAGGCCGTACTCCACGTTCTGCTGGACGGTCAGGTGCGGGAAGAGGGCGTAGTCCTGGAAGACGGTGTTGACGTCCCGGTCGAACGGGGCCAGCCGGGTGACGTCGCGCCCGGCGAGCGTGACGGTGCCGGCGGTCGGTACCTCGAATCCGGCGATCATCCGCAGCACGGTCGTCTTGCCCGACCCGGACGGCCCGAGCATGGAGAAGAACTCGCCGTCGGCGATGTCCAGGTCGATCCCGGCGACCGCCTCCACGGCATCGAACGACTTGCGCAGACCGGTCAGGCGGATCGCGGGTTCCGACACGGCGACGAGCTCCAACTCTTCAACGAATCGCAGGGAGGTGAGCAGGTGGCGGCTACGAATTCCTGGGCCGAAGGATAGAACCGCAACGGATACCGTAGTCAAGTGTTGTTGCCGGATCGTTGAGTTGCCGCCGCGATGCCGCCTCGCCGACGTAGCCGGCCGACCCGACCTGTGGATTTCGCATTCTGTCACCGTTCCCGGGTACGCAGGGGGCCGAGAAAAGTCACGCCGTCTCGGCCACCGCCGGTGGACACGCCACGAGAGGCCGGAGCATGACAGGACGCGCGATTCGGAGGTGCACCGATGCCGGACAAGCACGAACAGGCCGAGGAGATGCGTGACGAGGTGCCGTCGACGATCGCCCGCTCCGACGACAAGGCCGTGCGCACGTACAAGAAGACCCTGCAGTCCGCCGAGGAGACCTACGGCAGCGGCGAGCGGTCGCACCGCACGGCGTACGCGTCGTTGAAGCACACCCACGAGAAGGTCGGCGACCATTGGGAACCCAAGCAGCACAAAGGACCGTCCGACCCGCAGGCTGAGCTGGGCACGCCGGCGTCCCGGGAGCGGCGCCGGCCCACTGCCCAAGGCGTGGACGCCGAAGCCGGCAAGGACCATCTGGACGAGGTGGCGCGGAAGGTCGGCATCGTCAACCCGGAGGACCTGGAGAAGGGCGAACTCGTCCGAGCCATCGAAAAGGCGAACGCGCGGGCCACCGCGCGGGCCCGGAAGCGGTGAAGGCGCAACCCTCGGCCGCCTCGGGGGAGTCCGGGTCGTGGGCTTGGCTCAGTTGTCACGGCGGAGGGTCGCCTACCCGGCCAGGCCACGTACGACAGCCAGACCGGGCACGGCGGCGCGGCCGAGTTCGGTGCCGGTTGCGGAATCGTGCCAGCTCACGGCATCGGTCTGGCCCACGTAGAGGCGATTACCGTCGGGGCTCAGCACGAGGCCGGTGACGGGCTCGCGGACCGGCCACTCGGCGGCGAGGCCGAGGCGCGTGAGATCCATCCTCCGCACCACCGTACCGGCGCCGACGAAAAGGCGGTCGCGGTCGGCGACGGCGTGTCCGGTGCCGATGCCCTTGGGCAGCGTGGCCGTCCGGCGTACCGTCAGCTCCTCCGTGGAGATCTCCGCGACGTTCCCCGACGTGACGTCTGCGACGTAGAGCCGGCCTCCGTCGGGGCTGATCGTCATGGCGTGACCGTTCGCGGACGCCTCCCCGAACGGGTGCGGCAGGTCGATGCAGTACGCCCATCGCGCCGTGAGGTTCAGCGTGTGCACGAACGCGTGCACCGTGCTGCCCGGTCGTCCGCTGATCAGGCTGCGGGTGTGCCGGTGGTCGGGCTGGTGGGTGTAGAGCGTGTAGAGGATCGTGCGATCGGGCGCGAGCACGGCCTGGCGTCCGTCCCCGCGCATCTCCTCCTCGGCGCCGGGCGGGATCGGAGCCTTGGTGCGGGTGTAGAGCGGGCCGGGCACCTTGGTGGCGAGATCGACGACGCGGACCCGGTAGCGGTCCGGCGCCTTCGCCGGGAGCCACTCGAGGACGAACAGTCCGGCGAGATCCTCGGTGAACGTTTCCGGTACGAAGTTGCCCCGCAGATCGAGGCGGTGCTGGACCCCGGTGACGTCGGCGATCAGGACCGGGGTCACGTCCCGCCCGTCCGGGCGTCCCTTTGTGGCATTCACCTCGTTCGACGTGAGCGCCACTTTCGTACCGTTGGCCGAAACGGCCTGCGGCGCCCAGCGTCCGGGCAGCGTGACCCGAGTGGAGGTGTGGCCCGTGGTGCTGTCGATCCGCCAGAAGGCGGTGTCGGCGCCGTCGGGTGCGGTGGCGTAGATCGCCAGCCCGTCGGCGGTGGCGATCGAGTGCGGGATCGTCAATCGGTCGGTGCCACGCAGTACGCCGAGCCCGTCGTCAATCCCGACGAGCAGTGCGTCGGGGAGCGTGACGGCCGGTGCCGAGTTCCGGCTCCGGACCGGATCGCAGCCGATCAGTGCGGCGGTGCCGGTGCCGGCGAGCAGGGTCAGAACGGTGCGACGCGAGATCGTTGTCTTCGCCATCATGTTCGGATGACACTCCCAGACCCGCCGGGGTTCCACCCGGCGCGTGGAACCCGCACGGCGCGGGCGGTGTCATGAGTTCGTCCCCACCGGAGGTTTCCCTGGACGACGAAGTGTTCGTCACCCGCGCTCAGGCAGGTGACCTGGAGGCGTATGAACTCCTGGTCGCCCGCCACACCGCGTCCGCGTACCGGACGGCGGTGCTGCTCGGCGCGGGCTCGGATGCGGAGGACGTCATCCAGGAGGCGTTCGTGAAGGGATACCGCAAGCTCTCCCGCTATCGGGGAGAGTCGTCCTTCCGCTCGTGGCTCCTGGCGATCGTCGCCAACGAGACCCGCAACCTGCACCGGTCGCGCAATCGGCGGGACGGACTCGTCCTGCGGGCTGCGGCGGCAAACCTGGAGTCGGACATCGCCGAGGACGTCGCGGTCGGCACTGTCCTCGCCGGGGAACGCCGCGCCACGCTCATACAGGCCCTGCGCCTGCTGCCGGTGAAGGACCGTGAGGTGATCGTCTGCCGATACCTCCTCGATTTCAGCGAGGACGAGACCGTGGCGATGCTGGGATGGCCGCGAGGCACGGTGAAGTCGCGGACGTCCCGGGCACTGGCGAAGCTCCGCGGCCTGCTCGACCGCGAGGAGGTCCACGATGGATGACCTCGAGCGGGAACTGCGCGACCTCTCCGCCTGGCTGGAGACACCCGACCCGCCCGACGTGACCGCCCGCGTACGCGCACAGCTCGCCGCAACCCGGCCCAAGCGACGCCCGTGGCGCTACTACGTTGCCACGGCGCTCGTCGCCCTGCTCGTCGCTGTGCTACCGCCGGGGCGGGCGGCCCTCGCCGACGCCGTCACAGGGCTGCTGCGCTTCGCCGGGATCACCATCACCACGTCGCCCGCACCGGCACCGCCCACCGGCACTCCGTCGCCCTTGCCGTCGCAGCGACCCGCCACCCTGGACGAGGCACAGCGGAAGGTGCGCTTCCCGATCCGCCTACCGGCGAAGCTGGGCCCGCCCGAGCAGATGCTGGTCGCTGACCCCGATGGCACGGGCGCCTGTCGAGTGGCGACGCTGCTCTATCGCGGAGGCACGCTGCGCATCGATGCATTCGACGGCGCTCTCGACCCGGTCTTCCACAAGCAGGCCAGCGGACCAGGGACGGACTGGGTCCAGGTCAATGGTGGCTTCGCCGTCTGGATCGGCGGCCCACACGCACTGGCCTATGTCGATCGCGCGGGCACACTCCGCGTGGAGACCGCCAGGCTCGCCGCCTCGACCCTGATCTGGGAGGAGGCTGGCGTGAGCTACCGGCTCGAAGGCAACCTCACCAAGCTCGAGGCGATCGAGATCGCCAACTCCCTGAATTAGGGCAGCGGTAGCCAACTTCCTCTTGCCGGGCATCCTTGCGTCGGCAAATCGCGCGACCCGCAGCAAAAGAGTGGCGGTTGAGGTTCTTGGGGACCCGAACCGTACGACTGCAGCCCCGTCGCGTGCAAGTCGGTGGCTTGCCTTCCCCGACGCTGTGTGGAGCCCCGAGTGTTCAGCGTCTCTGATCAGCTTATCGATCCTGAGTCGAATTGAGTTTCCGGGATCGTTTCCCATCGTGGTGGGGTTGCGTGGGCGTGGAAGTGGAATCCCGGCATGCAGCAGCTGCGCACCCACGACCTGGTCCTCAACCGCGCCGCACGGCAGCGACTGGCGATCCTCAGCGGCTACCCCGAGACGCTGCTACGCGCGGTACTCTCCACCCGCCAGCACCTCTACCGCGACGACGACCCGCAGCCGGCACGACATTGGGCTGCCCTCGGCCCCCGGCTCTCGGGCGTCCTGCGGCCCTGCACCCTTTGCGCGGCCCGCCGCGACGCCCGGATACCGGCCCTCGTCCGGCTCGACCGCGACGAGTTGCCCATCTGCGTCCGGCACCGCCGGACGTTGGTGAGCTTCCGCGACGAGCAGCCACGCCGCGGCCGTCCGCTCGGGCGCCTGGGGCCGCCGTCCGAGCAGCCGCTCGACTCGACACCGGAGATCCTCGCGGCCGTGCGCCGTTACCGCGCTCTGCGGCGGCGACGGCGCGCCACGCTCGACGCCGGGCTCGGCGTCGCCAGCCAGATCATCAGCGGGTGGCGGAGCTGGCCACGGCGCCGAGGCGAGTCCGACCACATCGTCCTTCGATGGCGCGAGCGCAGCGAGCTGCTGCCCCGAGTCGATGACCAGGTCGTCCGTTACCCGGAGACCATCGCGCTCGCCGTTCTGTTCGCCCGCATGCCGCAGCTGCTGCTCACACCGCACGGCAGCACCGGCGACCCGACGCCGACGGTGTTCCTCATCCACGCCGCCCGCTACCTCGACCACCCCTGATCAGCATCGCCGCCGCACGGGCCCGTTTGGAGTCATGATCACGTGGCTGGGAAAGGATTGGACGGGATGATGCTCGGGCTTGTAGCTTGCAGCTGACCGTGACACCGCCCGAGGAGGTGAGACCCATGAACGTTGTATCGATGTGGGTGCTCCCCCTTCCCGTCACGGTCGGGCGATTGACGTAGGTGTCGCCGGGAGCGCCTCGCCAACAAGGCACTCCCGAAAGGCAACACTATGCACTCTCTGCAGTTCACCGCCGAGCCGTCGTCGACCGATACGGTCGAGCGCGACTCCACCGTGGGCGACGTCCCCGGACTCCCATCGCCGGCCTCCGGCACCGATCGCGCGCCCCTCATGTTCGACGTGATCATTGCCGGGTGCGGGCCGACTGGTGCGATGCTGGCCGCCGAACTGCGGCTGCACGATGTGCGGGTACTCGTCCTGGAGAAGGAAACCGAGCCCGTGTCGTTCGTCCGCATAGTCGGTCTGCATATTCGCAGTATCGAGCTGATGGCAATGCGCGGGCTGCTGGAGCGCATTCTCGAACACGGAAGACAGCGTCCGGCCGGCGGCTTCTTCGCCGCCATCAACAAACCCGCGCCCGAGGGCCTGGATTCCGCGCACGCCTATCTGCTGGGCATCCCGCAGCCGGTCATCGTTCACCTGCTCGAAGAACATGCGATCGAACTGGGCGCGCAGGTCCGGCGTGGTTGTGCGGTGGCCGATTTCGAGCAGGACGACGACGGTGTGACCGTCGAGCTGGCCGACGGGGAACAGCTGCGTTCGCGCTATCTCATCGGCTGTGACGGCGGGCGCAGTACGGTGCGCAAACTGCTCGGCGTCGGCTTCCCCGGCGAGCCCTCGCGGACCGAGACGCTGATGGGCGAGATGGAAGTGGGCGTGCCACAGGAGGAGATCACCGCCAAGGTGACCGAAATCCGCGAGACCCATCAGCCATTCTGGCTCCGGCCCTTCGGCGAAGAGGTCTACAGCGTCGTAGTCCCCGCCGCGGGAGTCAGCGACCGCGCGGAACCGCCCACCCTCGAGGATTTCAAACAACAGCTGCGCACCATCGCCGGAACCGATTTCGGCGTGCACTCCCCGCGCTGGTTGTCCCGCTTCGGGGATGCCACACGGCTAGCCGAACGTTATCGGGTCGGACGGGTGCTGCTGGCCGGCGATGCGGCCCACATCCATCCCCCCATCGGCGGACAGGGCCTCAACCTGGGCGTTCAGGACGCATTCAACCTCGGCTGGAAACTGGCCGCACAGATCCGCGGCTGGGCGCCGGAAACACTGCTGGACACCTACCAGGCCGAACGTCATCCGGTCGCCGAGGACGTGCTGGACAACACCCGCGCCCAGATGGAACTGCTGTCCACCGAACCGGGCCCGCAGGCCGTGCGCAGGCTGCTCACCGAACTGATGGACTTCGACGAGGTGAACCGCCATCTGATCGAGAAGATCACCGCGATCGGCATCCGCTACGACTTCGGCGAAGGCCCCGACCTGCTCGGCCGCCGCCTGCGCGACATCGACGTGAAACAGGGCCACCTCTACGGTCTGCTGCATCGCGGCCGCGGCCTGCTGCTGGACCGCACCGAACGCCTGACCGTCGGCGGCTGGTCGGACCGGGTCGATTACCTCGGGGATCCCACTGCGGTACTGGATGTTCCGTGCGTCCTGCTACGCCCCGACGGCCACGTCGCCTGGATCGGCGACGATCAGCAGGACCTGGACGACCACCTCTCCCGCTGGTTCGGCAAGCCCGCCAACTAATTTCGCCTGAGCAACCGAAAATGAATGCGAACACGCCTGTCTCGGGTCGAGACCATGACAGGGACTGGTTCGTGTGGTCATCCCGCATATACGTGGCGAGATAGCGAGCGAATCTGCGGCACTGTCGGCCAGGAGCTGGGAGTGGTCGGCGTTCTCGTCGGACATCCACCGCCCGCTGGTATGGCGGAAAATGGCCATGCCAGCGTCGGTAGCCGGTCGTGCTGTCCAGGTCTCGACCAGGGCTCCGGCGAGCGCTGAGCGCCCACGATCCTCGATGAGAGCGCCGATCCCGGCACTGGATCACATTCACTGAGACATATAAGGACGTGCTCCTTGTCATCGAATCTGATCCACCGCAGCTCCGCGCCACCCAGCACGGATCAGATTGGGTGAGAGCTCACAGTGGAATCCCGCGCCCGGTGTTGCTCCTCGTGGCCGGTGGCCGGTGGCCGGTGGTGGGTGTGCTGATCGTGTTCACGCTCTGGTGTCGGTGGGCTGCGCGGGGCAGCCGGGTCCGGTCCGTTGGTGCGTGTCCCTCCGGACGCTTGCCCGCTCGGCTGTGGGGCCGGGTGCTCGCCGGTCTTCTCGTCCACACCCACACGCACCGGGATGCGGGCACACGCGGTGCGGCAGGTCTCGTCTTCGGCGAGCGGCAGCTTCCGGCTCACCAGCCACCACAATCCGGGGACTGCCCGGACTCGGCCAGCAGACGACGCCGATTCTCGACCGACCGCATCCCGTACAGGCGTCTCGCGAACATGGTGACCAACGAAACGAAGTCCTCTAGCAACTCCTCGCGTCCGCCGAGCTTCTTCGGGTGCAACACGTCGAGGGTCGCGCCATGCACGGCAAGCAACTGTTTCAGCCTCGCCGACAAGCTGCAGGGATACCCGCCGCCAGCCGTGCGGCGACCCGGAAGCTCGGCCAGGAACCCGAAGAGCCCGGCCGGTGTCCTGAAAGTGGGAGGCCCGAGTCGAATCATCGGCAGGCACGACGTTCATCGGGAAGGCGCGAGATGGGTACCTGGAGCAGGTTGTTGCTGGGGTCGGTGGTCCTGTTGGCGGGGTGCACGACCACGAGCCGGTCAGCTACGCCGGTCGGCGCTCCGGCCACCACGGCCTTGGCGAGCGCCGCGACAGGCTGCGGTTCGCGGATCGAGACGGGGTCCCTGCCCGACTGGGCGGACGCCGGGTTCAGCGGGGACTCCCGGATCCCGCACGTCTTCGGCGCGAAGGGCGATATCGTCGCGGTGCTGTTCGGTCACCCGCTGGCGCGGGCCAGAGACGGCGGGTCCAACAACAAGATCCTGTGGGTCTCCCGTCCCGCCACGACGTCGTCCGCCACGGCGTCGCCGGCCACCCTGGCGATCACCGCGACGCTGGACGGCACCGACACGCAGGTGACCCGGGAGGTCACCGGCGGTCCGGGCCCATCGATCATCGACATGCCGCGGGCGGGCTGCTGGCACCTCGAACTCCGCTGGTCCGGGCGCACCGACACGATGGACCTCGTCTACGCCGACAACTAACGGGCGGTTCACCGCGTCATGGTGTGTAGGCGAGGCGCCGCAGCCGGCGGTTCCACCACCGGGGGTGGGTGTGGGCCTGCCTCAGCAATCGCCGGTGCTCCCAGTGCTGGAACGCGATGAGCGCCGGCACCAGCCCGAGCATGGCCATCGACAGGGGCACGCGGGCGGGGCGGTTCTCCCGGAAGATGGCGAGCAGGCCCGTCGCGCCCGAGAAGTAGAGGATGGGGTTGTAGAAGGGCATCAACTCGGACCCCAGCCCCTCGCAATCCTCCAACCAGGGCAGACCTGTTCTTGTGCGACGAGTTGGCCAGCCGAGCAGATGAGCCGATATCGCAGCGAGCCCGAAGCCGTTCACGGCGGCCAACAATGTGTCAGCTGACGCGTCGCGGCCGCTCGCAACCCAGACGCCGCCCGTAGCAAGTGTCCAGAAACCCGCGGCGGCGTACGGCCCGAGCACCGAGGCGAGCGGCAGACCAACGCCAGCCCCCAGCTCGAATACCACGTGTCCCGCCAGGCTGGCCACGGTCAGCCGCGTCAGGGGTCGGCGCCCTGCGGGGATCTGATGGGGACGGCCGCGCCGCGAACGGCCTCCGGTCATCACGGCCGTCTGTCTCCGGCGCAATGTGTACGCGCGGGAAGGCTTGTCATGTCGCTCACCCTTCACGACGATGCCCGCCGGCCTCTGCGTGATCGCGCTGGCCCGGGCTGCCACGGCCGCCCTTGCATGTCCAAACCGGCGTCGATCCTGTTTCCCACGATCCCGTCACCATTCCCCTTGCCCCAGCATATCGGATATTCCCTTAATGGGTGGTTATCCGGCGGCCTTCGGAGCCTCTTTTCGACGTCGCCTACGGCTGCGGCCTGCGCGAGCTCAGAGCAAACGGATCGCGCCGGGCCAGCCCGGTCGGCGAGCGGCTGGCCGCCTACGCCCGCCGACCGTGAGGCGCCGTCAGTTGGTGGGCCAGGTCCATTCGGGCCTCGGCCGGGCCGGGAAGGGGTCGAGACCGAGGTGGCGACGGTAGGCGGCGTGGACCCAGGCGGTGACTGTGTCCGGCGGGAGCCTCAGGTCGGCGAGGGATAGGGCAGCGCATTCCCGACGTCCGGCTCGCGGTCTGCTGAGATGGATGGATGGCCGGTGGGCACGGCCACCGACATGGTCGTCCAACTTTCTGGCAGCGACCCCCGCGCCCGACGGGAGGAGATCACCACCGAGGAGATCCGGGACATGGTCGCCGCGCAGCGGAACCTGACGCCGGAGCACCGGATGATCATTTCGGGGGCGTTCGAGGTGGCGGAGCGGATTCTGCGGGAGATCCTGGTGCCGCGTCGGGACGTGGTCACCCTGTCGGAGGGATGAAGGTCAGGCCGGATGTGCCCGCCGAGGTGCACCTTGCCCCGCAACTGACGCCACGCTCACCAGCGCCGAACGGAGACTGCTGACCACCGAGATCACCGTCCGACCGCCGGCGGCCGATGCGGCCAGGTCCTTGGCTGACACCACGCCGCCCTCGGCTACGTTCCCCCGACAAGCTGACGGTGGATCCGCAGCAGCAGGGCGCCCAGCCCCCCGTCCCGCGTCGCCCGCGATCTCATCTCAAGCCGCCACGCCGTCAACAACCCTCAAGGTCGACATCTGACTCCTCGCATACGAGGCCGCAGGCACCGCTCGACGAAGGCCGGCCGCGGACGCCGGTCCGAGCAGGTCAGCGGCGGGACCCCGAGCCGCTCCCGACGGGACCCCGAGCCATGGCAGTCCTCTCTGCCGCACCCTGATCGATCTCCGGCAGCCGCCGCTCCAGGTCCGTGATGATCGCCTGCACTCGTGCCAGTTGCTCGCGCACCGACGGTTCGTCAAGCTCGTCGAGCACCCCCGGCCGGCCGGTCCGCTCCGCCGCGGCGCGTTCGTCCTGATGAGCCTCCTGCAGTGCGTTGAGGACCACGCCGATCAGGAGGTTGGTCAGTAGGTAACACGCGGCGACCATGTACGACACGTAGTACAGCACCGCCCAGTCGGTGACTGTGCGGCCGGCCTGCAACGTGTCGGTGATGCCGTCCAGCGACAGCAGCAAGAACAGGGTGAGCATCGCCTGCCCGACGGTGCCGTATCTGTCGGGGTAGGCAGCGCCGAACAGCATCCAGCCGAGCATCGCGTACCCGTACAACAACAGCACGGTGACCAGTAGAAAGCTGCCCAAGCCGGGAAGGCTGCGCCGGATCCCCACGAGGATCACCCGCAAGCTGGGAAAGAGCCGGAATGCGCGCACGATGCGGGCCAGGCGCAGCAGCCGCAGGATCGTCACGTTCTCCCGCACCCCGGGCAACAGCGGCGCGGTGACGATCAGCAGATCGAACACGTTCCACCGATCCAGGAAGAACCCGACCGGCGCCCGCAGGTGTGCCCCGAACCGGAGCAGCAACTCCAGCACGAAACAGGCCAGGCACAGGTACTCGATCCCCCGCAGTACGCTGCCGGCCACGGCGACCACTGGGTCGTACGTCTCCAAGCCCAGCGCCACCGCGTTGACGACGACCACGACGAAGCTGGCAAGACTGAACCAGGACGCGGCAACCCGCGCCGAACACGCCTCAGACAGCCGATGCAACGGACTACGGACAGCGTTCGTCATGGATCTCCTCGGCCGGCCCTCAACCGGACGGCAGCCTATGACACACCCATCATGCGCCGAGCGACCACACCGGCCACAAAGGACCCCGCGCCGATGCTGGTGGTCCACGCCGTCAACACAGGCTGACGCCTGCCTTGTGGTAACCCGCCGTAAGGTTGGAGACGCCGGTTCACCGCGCTGCCTTGGGTGAGCAGCACGCGCAGCCCGGCTCGCAACCGCAGCTACTACCGGTATGGGGCTGGCCGGCGGGTGGGCGCAGTCAACGCACTGCTCGCCGCGCCACGCCTCGGCACCTTCGCGGACCGCGACGGCTGCGACGGCCCGTGCGGCGACGGGGTCTGCCCAGGACCAAGCCGAGCCACGTGTTCAATGCCAGGCCGATGAGCACGATCGCGGACAGGTACGTACACAGCAGAGTCTGGCTGAGATTCGTGATGATTCAGGGAGCAATGCTCGAAACCTGTGGATGAGCGCCGTGGGGGCGTACCCTCCCGGCGCGTCCGAATCCAAGGAATCGAGTAGAGCCCGCGCGCCAACGCGGGTCGGGAAGGTACGCCCGTGCTCACAGTAGTCAACCCGGAAGGGCCCACGCCATCGGCGGTGCCGCAGCCGGCCGCGTCCGGCGGGTCGTTGATCGACGAGATCGTGCGCGACGGTGCACGTCGGATGCTGGCCGCGGCGTTGGAGGCCGAGGTCGCCGCGTACATCGCTGCGCACGCCGGCCAGGTGGATGAGCAGGGTCGCAGGCTGGTGGTGCGCAACGGTCACGCCCGGCCGCGGCAGGTGCTCACCTCGGCTGGTGCGGTCGAGGTGGCCGCGCCGCGGGTCAACGACAAGCGCGTCGACGAGACCACCGGTGAGCGGCGGCGGTTTGCCTCGGCGATCCTGCCCGCGTGGTGCCGCAAGTCGCCGCAGATCAACGAGGTGCTGCCGCTGCTGTACCTGCACGGCCTGTCCTCGCAGGACTTCGTGCCCGCCTTGGAGCAGTTCCTCGGTACCAGCTCGGGTCTGTCCGCTGCGACGATCACGAGGCTGACCACCCAGTGGCAGGACGAGGCCCGCGCGTTCGGCAACCGGGACCTGTCCGGCGCGGACTACGTGTACGTGTGGGCCGACGGCGTGCACCTCAACGTGCGTCTCGACGAGGCGAAACTGTGCCTGCTCGTCGTGGTCGGGGTCCGTGTCGACGGCCGCAAGGAACTCGTCGCCCTCGCCGAGGGCTACCGCGAGTCGGCCGGCTCGTGGGCCGACCTGCTACGCGACTGCAAGCGGCGGGGCATGCGCGCCCCCGTCCTCGCGGTCGGGGACGGGGCACTGGGGTTCTGGAACGCGCTGCGCGAGGTGTTCCCCGCCACCCGGGAGCAGCGCTGCTGGTTCCACAAGATCGCCAACGTCCTCGCCGCGCTACCGAAATCCGCCCATCCCGGAGCGAAGAAGGCCCTGGCCGAGATCTGGAACGCCGAGGACCGCGACCACGCCCGCCGCGCCGTGGCCGCGTTCAAGCTCGCCTACGGCGCGAAGTTCGGCAAAGCCGTCGCCAAGGTCGTCGACGACCTGGACGAACTCCTCGCGTTCTACGACTTCCCGGCCGAGCACTGGGTGCACCTGCGCACCACCAACCCCATCGAGTCGACCTTCGCCACGGTCCGACACCGCACCAAGGTCACCAAAGGCCCCGGCTCCAAAGCCGCCGGCCTCGCCATGGCGTTCAAACTCATCGAGGCCGCCCAACAGCGGTGGCGGGCCGTCAACGCACCCCACCTCGTCGCCCTCGTCCGCGCCGGCGCCCGCTTCGAACGCGGCAAACTCGTCGAACGACCCGTCACCGAGACTGTCACGAACCCAGCCGCAGCCGCCTAATACGGCCGCCGCCCTTTGAGATGCTGCTGGTGGAGCGGGGTGGACGCGAGGCGGCCATCGCGCTACCGCGACCCGCCCTCGTTGATGTGACCGAAGGTCGACCGGTACGTCGGCTCCCCGGCCGGGAGCCAAAGTACCGGCGTTTACCGGAGGATCGACGGGGTAGCCGGCGTCCACGAGATTGGACTGGCTGAGGAGCCACGAGTGAGCGGACCTACCCGTCGTGGCTGAACCTGACCGCGCCGGTTCGGGTGGTCGAGGCCCACGACCCGGCATCCGCCCCGTCACCGAGCGGACCCACGTCACTACGGCCGAGCTCTTCTTCGACCTGGTGTTCGTGGTCGCCTTCCTTCAGGTCACCACCCGGATGTCCGACGAGGCCAGCCTGCTCAACGTGCTGCAGGGAATTCTGCTGCTCACCGTGCTCTGGTGGTCCTGGTCGCTGTTCGCCTGGCTGGGCAACCGGGCAAACGCCAACTACGGCCTGTCTCGTCTGGTACTGCTGACCGCGACGCCGATCATGTTCGTGCTCTCGGTCTCCATTCCCGAAGCCTTCACCGACCGGCCCGGCGGGGTGTACATGCCGTTCGTCTTCGTCGCCGGGTTCGTCCTGGTGCGGGCCATCTACCTGGCGCTGCGGATCTACGCTTCGCCCGGGCTGCGCCGCCGGGACCTCGCGGCGCTCACCGTGCCGATGCTCGTCGCCGTCGGGCTGCTGACCGCCGCGGCCGCACTGCCCCTGACCGGCCTCGACACCGGCCGCATAGGGATCGGGCAGGTGACGCTCTGGGCGGTCGCGGCCGTCGTGGACTACGCCTTCGGGATGGCCCTGCCCATCGGCGACCGGCGGATCTTCTCCGTCCGGCATTGGACGGAACGGCACAACCTCATCGTCATCGTGGCGATCGGCGAGGTGTTGGTGGCGATCGGGCTGGCCGGAGCCCACCTGCCCGGCACGCTGGGGCTGCTCATTGCGTCGGCGCTCGCCGTCGTCGTCGCCGGCTCGCTCGAGTGGATCTACTTCGACCTGTCGGCACTCGCCGGCGAGAGCGCGCTGTACGCGGCGGATCCGGCCCGGCGGGCGGGGCTCGGACGGGACGGGTACAGCTACCTCCACCTTCCGATGATCACGGGAGTCATTCTGCTGGCGCTCGGCCTGAAGCACGTGCCCTCTCTCGTCGGCGACGAGGCGGCGTACCGGCGGGGCGACCCGCTCGACGACCTCGGCCGGTACGGGATGTACGGTGGCGTAGCCCTCTTCCTGCTCGCCCACGCCGCGTTCCAGTGGCGGCTGAGCCCCCGGATCGGCACTATCATCTGGCCACGGCTCACCGCGGCGGCCGTGCTGCTGGCGACGATCCCCGTCACCACGCGGATCTCCGCTCTACGGGCCTTGATGTGGCTGGCCGTCGTCTGCCTCGTCATGGCGGTGACGGAGTTCATCGTCAGCCGCCCGCAACGGCGGCGGCTGCGGAGCACGCTCCTCGAGGAGGCGGAGGCGGAGGCGGAGGCGGCCCGGCCACCGGCGGACGACGCCGACCAGACTGGGTCGGCGCCGTCCTGAGCAACATACAGACGATCACGCGGTGGCCGCGCCACGTCTACCAGCCCCACCAGCGGCATCTCAAACGGCGGCTGCCGTACTAATCAAGATTTCTCATCCACAACTCTTGACTATTGCTCGATTCAGGGTGGGGGCTGTTCAGGGTTGCAACCGGTACCCAGGTACGGGCTTACCGTCGTGGCATGAGCATCGACCAGGGATGGGTGCCCGAGGCGTGCGGCCTGCCGTCGGCACAGCAGCCGCTGCGACTGGCAGAGTTCGACGAGTTGTTCACCGCCGCCCTGCGCGAGCAGGAGCGGCTGGCGCCCACCCGGCTGCGGTGGCGCTTGGACCCGGCGGCGGAGAACACTGTCCGGGACCTCACCGCGCGCGAGAGTGACTGCTGTTCCTTCTTCACGTTCGCCTTGACCCGAACCGATATCGCCGTGCAGGTGGATGTGCAGGTTTCGGATGCCCAGGTGGAGGTCCTCGACGCGCTCGCTGCTCACGCCACGTCCAGGCTGACGGCATGAGCGGCTTGCGCATCAGCCAGGTCGCCTCCGCCGCCGGGGTGAACCCGCAGACCCTGCGCTACTACGAGCGGCGAGGCCTGCTGAGCGAACCGCGCCGCAGCCTCGGCGGGCACCGCCGCTACCCGGCCGAGACGATCACCGTGCTGCGGGTGATCAAGGCCGCCCAGCGGCTCGGCTTCACCCTCGACGAAGTCGCCGACATGCTCGCCATCGCCCGCCACCGGCACCGCCGTTCCGCCGACGCCGGCCTGCGGGCCCGGACACCGGACAAGCTCGCCGAGGTCGAGGCGAAGATCACCGACCTGCAGGTCATCGCCGAGACGCTGCGCGCGGCGGTCGACGCCGGCTGCGACGACCTTGTCACCTGCGCCCGCAGCCCGTGCTGCCCGCTCCCGTTCGCCCCCCTCGGCCAAGGAACCCCGATGCCGACGCTCATTGACCTGTCACGACGTCTTCTCCCGTCCGGGCTGACCGGCTTGGCCGGCGCGGCATGCCTGGGATGCTGCGCCATCCCGCTGCTGCTGGCCGCCGACATCCTGTCCGGCGCCGGCTGGGCCGCTCTCGGCCGGTGGATGCCCGGCCTCACCGTCGCCCTGGCCGCAGCGTCAGGTGCCGCCTGGTGGTGGGCCCGTCGCCACACCCGCCGAGATCGGCGGCGCCCGGCTGGTCTGGCAGGGCTGGCGCGAGCACCGGGGCCGGTGGGGGTCGCCGCCGGGATCATCGCCCTCGACGCGTACGGCTTCGTCGCCACCTGTGCTTGGTCGGCGTCGCCGTCATCAGGTACGCCCCACGACCCGGCTGAGCCCCCCGACCGCAGGCAGTGCGGCTGCCCGGGACCAGACAGCCCAGACGGGATCACCAGGGGCTGGATGAGGCGTGGGTTGTCGCTGATCGGCGATGACGCCGCTGCATGACCGGGCTATCGTCAGGTCGGGAAGCGGCAGTCGCCAGTCATCGGGGTGACCGCCCCTGCTGCGGGACGTGGGGCCAAGTCAGGAGATGTTGATGGTCGGCATCGCGTACGTGATCGGGTTCGGCGCCCCGGCCGACCGGTTGGCGGTAGCGGCAGCGATCGTCTGCCCCCGACGTGTCCTTGTCTGATGAAGGCGGTCGAGGTGCTCGTGGTCGGGGCGGGGCCGACCGGGCTGGCCGTGGCCGGGCAGTTGGCCGCCTTCGGCGTGCGGGTTCGCGTAGTCGACCGGGCCGTTGATCGGGTCCATGAATCCCGGGCGCTCGCGATTCAGCCTCGCACTCTGGAGGTTCTCGCGGGTCTCGGTGTGACCGACGAGCTGGTGGCCCGCGGCAACCGGGCGGTCGGCATGTGCCTGCACGCGCGCGGCCGGCAGCGGTCGGTGCCGCTGTTCGACCTGGGCCTTCACGACACCGCGTACCCCTATCTGCTCTTCCTCTCCCAGGCGGAGACCGAACGTGTGCTCGGTGAACACCTGGCCGCGGCCGGCCTTGCCGTCGACCGTGGTGTCGAACTGGTCGGGCTGGAGCAGACCGACGACGGCGCGATGGCGAGGCTGCGGCACCGCGACGGCCGCGAGGAGCCAGTGTCGGCCCGGTACGTGGTGGGCTGTGACGGCGCGCACAGCAGCGTACGCCACCTCGCCAGGATCGGGTTCGAGGGCGCCGCATACCCACAAACGTTCGTTCTGGCCGACCTCGAAGCCGACGGCGTCGAGCCCGGGGCGGCGCACGTGTTCCTGTCCGAGCGGGGGATGCTGTTCCTCTTCCCGCTCGGCCACCCAACCAGTTGGCGGCTGCTGGCCATGCGGCCGCCCACCGACCTGACCCCGCCGGACGCCCCGGTCACCCTCGACGAGGTGCAGGCCCTCGCCGACACCTACACCGCCGCGACGATGCGACTGCACGACCCGGTCTGGATGACCAACTTCCGGCTGCACCACCGGGCCGCCACCCGCTACCGGGCGGGGCCGGTGTTCCTTGCCGGCGACGCCGCGCACATCCACAGCCCAGCCGGCGCCCAAGGCATGAACACCGGCATCCAGGACGCAGTCAACCTCGGCTGGAAACTGGCCCAGGCCCTGCGCGGCGACGCCGCCCCGGCCCTGCTGGACACCTACGACACCGAGCGGGCGCCGGTCGGGCGGATGGTGCTGCGCTTCACCGACCGGGCGTTCACCGTCGCCACCTCCACCAACCCGCTCGTCCGTTTCGCCCGTACCCGCCTCGCCCCCGCCCTCATCCCCGTCGCGCTCGCACCCAGATTCGTCCGGGCATCCGCCTTCCGCACCGTGTCGCAACTCGGCATCGGCTACCGGCACAGCCCGCTGTCGGTGGAGGACCCGAGCGCGCCCCGCAAAGGCCCCCGGGCCGGTGACCGGCTGCCCGACGCCCCGGTCCCCGCCGGCGGGGACAGTGCCACCCTGCACCAGCTCACGGCCACGCCCGGGTGGCACCTGCTGCTGTGCGGGCCACCCGCCGCCTGGCCGGCCGCCGCGACCCCGGCGCTGGATCGGTACCGGCTGACCGTGCACCGGCTGCCCGAACCCGCCGGTACGGCAGCAGCGCGTACGTCCGCCGCTCGGGCGCTGCGGTGCCTTGGCATCACCCCTGGCGGCAGCGGTCTGTTCCTGGTCCGCCCCGACGGGCACATCGGCTACCGGGCCGGCGGCGTCGACCTGACCGGGCTCCTGGCCTACCTGGACCGATGGCTCCGCTCGTAACACGATGTGCTGCTGAACCGGCCGCCCTCGTCCGATCGTGGCCGTGGAGAGCGACCGGTCCGCGGCCGGGATTCGGCCGCGGACCGGGGATCAACTACGGACTACAACCGCGCGCACTGGCCCGTTGCCGGGCCCTTCACGGTGTTTGGCCGGCTCTCGTTGACCGGGGCCGGGTCGTTGCCCGAGCAGCCCAGCGGCCCGCTGATGATGTTCGCCGTAACCACCACTGGCTGGCTGCCCGTGTTACCGGTCACGGTGACCGCACCGCCGATCGTGACCGTCTCGATCCGTACCCCGCCGCTGTTGGACGAGACCGACACCGGACCCTTCACCTTGCCCCGGCTGATCTTCAGCCCGCCGGTCGCGCCGGACACCGTGACCGGACCGCCCACCGTCGCGTCGGTGAGGTCGAACAGCACGGGGCGGGTGGCGTAAACCGAGCCGCCGATGGTGCCGCCGGTGACCACCAGTGAGGCGCCCGGGTTCACCGTGACGGAGCCGCCGATCGTGGCGTTCTCCAGGCAGGTCAGGCCGGCGGTGACGACCAGCGACTTGGCGTAGTTCCCGGTGATCGTCGTGGTGCACTGCAGCCCGGCCTGCCCGACGGCCGATCGCGGCTTGGTGTCCGCGGTGACCGGCGAGTTCGCCGCGAAGTAGTTCACCAGCATGGTGAGGTCGTTGTCACCAGTGGTGACCTGGTCGAGGCGGTTCGCCAGGGTGGCGAAGTTGTCACCGCCGGAGGCGAGGAACGAGTTCACCGTGACCCGGTACGTGCCCGTCGGGTCGAGCGGCGTGCCGTTCAGCTTGATCGAGGTGATCCGCGAGCCCCTGGGCGCCTCGGGGTTGTAGGTGTAGTTGAAACCCTTCGAGACGCCCAGCCACAGCACCGGCCGGGACGCGCCCTCGGGCTGCCACTGCTCCTCCAGCACCTGCTTGATCTGGGCACCGGTGTAGCTCTTGGTGACCACATCGTTGGCGAACGGCTGGACGGCGAAGGCGTCGGCGTACGTCACCGTGCCGTCGGTCCGGTAGAGCAGGTCGGCCCGCAGTCCGCCGGGGTTCATGAACGCGATCTGCGCCCCGCCCCGGCCGGCGTCCCGGGTGCCGGCGAGCTGCACGTCGGCGATGAAGTTGCCCAGCGCCGACTCCTTGCCCCGGTCCTCGTTGCCGTTGGTGTAGGCCCGCTTCACGTCCGCGGTGATCGAACCGAGCTGCTGCTTGCCCAGCTCGGCGGCCTTGGCCTTGGCCGCGGCCACGATGTCGGCCACCGTCGGGTCCTGCGGCGCCCCGACCACGTCGACCAGCTGCGCGTCGGCGGCGGTCACCGAACCCGTGTTCGGGTCGAAGGTCAGGTTGACCTTGCCCAGCCGCTTGCCGTAGTCCTCGGCCTGCACCACCGGACGCAGCTTGTCCGACCCCGGCACCGGGACCTTGAAGGCGTACGGCTGGTGGGTGTGGCCGCTGAAGATCGCGTCGATGGTGGCGTCGACCCGGGTGAACTTGCCGAAGACCGGGTCGTTGGCCAGCGCCTCGGCGGAGCGGATGTTCTCCGTTGCCGCGCCCTCGTGCGCGAGCAGCACCACCACGTCGGCCTCGCCGTTGTCCGGGTTGCCGTCCTTGAGCTGGCCGGCCACCAGGTTGGCCTCGGCCACCGGGTCACGGAAGGTCAGGCCGGCGATGCCGTCCGGGCTGACGAGGGACGTGGTCTGCTCGGTCACCACGCCGACGAAGCCGACCCGGATCCCACCCACGGTGCTGACGGAGTAGGCCGGCAGCGCCCGGGTGTCACCCCGGTAGACGTTGGCGCCCAGGTACGGGAAGTCGGCGCGGTCGGACACCCGGCCCGTCAGGTCAGCGACGCCCTTGTCGAACTCGTGGTTGCCCACCGCCGAAGCGGCCAGTCCGGCGGTGTTCAACGCGTCGATCGTCGGGGTGTCCCCGTCGATCGCCGAGATGAACGTGGACGCGCCGATGTTGTCGCCGGCGGAGACGAAAGTGGTGTTCGGGTTCTGCGACCGCAGCTGACCCACCAGACCCGCGAGCTGAGCGGCGCCGCCGACCGGCTGACCACCTACGGTGGCCGGGGACTCCAGCCGGCCGTGGAAGTCGTTGATGCTCAGCAGCTGCAGGTTGACCGGCTTCGCCCGGGTGCTGATGCCCACCACGAGCGGGTTGTGGTCGCTGGCCCGGTACGGGTTCGCCTCGTAGAAGGCGGCGAGCCCGTCGTACTGGAAGGCGATCGACTCGACCGCGTTGATCTGCCACACGTCGACCCCGGTGACCCGCGTCGCCAGGGACGGCGAGGCGAGGGCGTGGTCGAGCGAGCCGGACTCGCCGCCGAAGACGTAGGTGGCCTTGCCGGTGTCGTTCAGGTCGCGGTACTGCTTGTCGTAGAGGACCTGCATCGGGTCCTCCTGGGTGTACGCGTTGAAGTCACCCAGCAGCAGCACGTCGTCGGTGCCGCTGTCGGCCTTGACCTGGTCGACGAACGCGGTCAGCGCGCGGGCCTGACGGACCCGGTCGCCGTTCCACGACCCCTGGCCGTCGCCGGCGTCGGCGTTGTCGCCGGTCCCCGCGCCGCTCTTGGACTTGAGGTGGTTGACGACCACGGTGAAGGAGATCTTCCCCGCGGTGAACGTCTGCGCGATCGGCTCGCGGGCGTTGAACCAGACGCTCTCGTCGTTCACGGAGCGGGACGGGCCCTTGGGCTGCACCTTCGCGGGCTTGAAGATGATCGCCGTGGTGATGAAGTCCTGCTGGGCCGGGCCGGGCAGTTCAGCCGGGGTGCGGACGTAGTCCCAGGTGCCCGCGCCCTGCGCGGTGTTCAGCGCCGCCACCAGGCGCTTCAGCGCCTGCTGCGGGTCACCCGCGTCGAACCGGACGGAGTTCTCGATCTCCTCGAGCGCCACCACGTCGGCACCCAGCGCGCCGATCGCCGAGACGATCTTCGCCTCCTGCCTGGCCAGCGCGGCCTCGTCGGCCGCGCCGCGGGCGTCGCCGCCGAAGTGCACGAAGTAGTTCAGCACGTTGAAGCTGGCCACCCGCACGTCGCCGCCGACGTCCACCGGTCCCGCGGTACGCGGGTTGGTGGCCTTGAAGGTGGTCCGTGCGGCGGACGGGGTGTCCGCGCTGACCGGCGTGGTCGGCTGCAGCCGCCACTCGTTGAAGCCGTACGACAGCACCGACGGTCCGAACGCCTCGACCGAGTCGCCGACGCGCAGCGGGTTGGCCTTGGACAGGTACGGCGGCAGCAGCCCGGCGGTGGCCAGGTTGGTGGTCCTGCCGTCGTCGACCAGGACCCGGGCGAGCTTGTTCGCGGCGGCCACCTGGTTGGCGGCGTCAGATCCCGGGCGGGCCACGTCGGTGCGGTTGGCGGCCGGACGGTCACCGGCGGCGAGCACGACCTCGCCGTACCGGTTGGTGTTGTAGACGTCGGAGACGGTGAACGCGCCGACCGGCGCGACCAGCATCGACTCGACCGACTCGCGGGCGGCGTCGTCCAGCGGCAGGGAAACCGGGACCGGTGCGGGCAGCGCCGCGCCGTGCTCGCAGACCTGCACGTCGCTCTTGGCGGCGATGTTCAGCTGGGTGAGCCCGTTGAAATCACTCGCGGTGCCGCTGACCCGCACCCGGTCGCCGATCGCGACCGACGGGTGGTTGGCGGTGTTCGTGGTGAGGTAGACGAAGATGCCGTCCGACGCCGTGCCGGCGGCGGCCGGACGGTCTCCGCCGCTGCCAGCGGTCTGCACGTAGACGCCGTTGTAGCCACCAGTGCGGTGGTCGGCGGTCACCACGCCCTCGACGGTGACCTTCGTGTTCGGCAGCGGCGTCGCGCTCCCGGTGCCCTGTACCTCGGCGATCGTGTGGTCGACGGTGACGGTGCAGCCCGGGGTCGGGTCGGGGTCACCGCCGCCACCACCGGGGGCGCCGTTGAGGACGCCGAACGTGTTCGGTGCAGGGGCCCGCCAGGTGCCGTCGATCTTCTGCAGGGAGTGGCCGACCAGGGTGGTCGACGTCTCGTCCACGCCGATGTCGGCACCGGTCAGCCCGTCCGCCGGCCCGCCGACTGCCTTGAAGGTCCCCTCATAGGTCAGGAACTCCGCGACGGCTCCGCTCGGGGCGACGAGCGCGACCCCGTCGGGAGACCCGTTCTGGATGCCGTCCGTCGGGTACGACTCGACGACCACACCCGCGGCCGGCACGACACCGCTGAGCGTCCTGGTGTTGTACGCCGCGCCGTTGCCACCGTTGTAGAGAACGATTCCCCAACCGGTCAGGTCGTAGCCGGCCGGCGCCTCGATCTCGATGGCCTCGCCGGTGTCGGTGCCGGCGTTGTCGTAATGAATCTCGCTGATCGCCGGTGTCGCCGTCGCCGGTGCGGCGAACGCGGTCGCGCCGCTGGCCAGCGTGAGCGCACCGCTGGTGAGCAGCACACCCAGTGTGTTGAGTGCTTGTCTGCGTCTGGTCCTGTGCATGAAGTTCGGCCTCCGAGGGGGGTAGACCCTGCAGGGTAAGCGGGATCGGTGCCCGGGCAAGAGCCGCCAGATGTACGAAAACGAATGGTCACCTGGCCGACCGTGGCAACTAATCGGCGACAGTGAGTATTTGCTGGCAGCGCCGCTGAACTGCTCGTCCTCGGGCGTGAGGGTAATCAGAATCGGCCATCGTGGGCACAACGCCCCAGCGGCCTCAACCTTGCCGTTGTCGGGCCTCGACGGTAGTCAATTCTTACGTGCGGGACCTGTGGTCTGGCGCCGGCCGGCAGCGGATCGGACTCCGAACGGGTGAGGAGCGGGCGCCGCGATCCCCGGGACTTCGGCTCGGCGAACGGCCGCCGGGCTCATCCTGAAATATCCTGATTCGATGCGCCGCGTGCGACAGCTCGCCGAACGGACGCCGGCCGGGCGGGAGCGGTACGTCGATTTCCTCCGGGCGTTGGCAATCAGCCTGGTGGTGGTAGGTCACTGGCTGGTCACCGTCGTGGTCCACGACAGTTCCGGCCATCTCACCGGCTTCTCGGCGCTGTCCGACCTGGCGTGGGCCCGTCCGCTCAGCTGGATCTTCCAGGTGATTCCAGTGTTCTTCCTGGTGGGCGGCTTCGCCAACGCTGCTTCGCTGAACAACAGGCTGGCTCGGGGTGGCAACGCCACAGAATGGCTGCTGGACCGCAGCGCCCGGCTGGTCCGCCCCACCACCGTGCTGCTCCTGACGCTCGCCATCGGCAGCCTGCTGGGCAGGGTGATCGGCGTGGATGCCGCCGAGATCCGGACCGTGGTCTCGTTTGCCACCATCCCGCTGTGGTTCCTCAGCGCCTACGTTGCCGTGGTGGGGCTCACTCCGGTCATGTATCCGCTGCACCACCGCTTCGGGTTCGCCGTACCGCTGGTGCTGGTGGCGCTGGTGGCCGCCGGCGATCTCGGGCGACTCCTCGGCCCGGGCCCGCTGTCTGGCGGCAACTTCCTCCTCGGCTGGCTGGTCATCCACCAGATCGGCTTTGCCTGGTACGACGCATACGCGTTGAAGGGGCCGGCCGGGCACGATGGGCGTCGTCGCCGGCTGCTCGCCCGCCGGCTGCCGTTGGGTCGACCGGCGGGCGTGCCCCTGCTGCTCGTGGGTCTTGGCGCGCTGCTGCTGCTCACCGTCGTCGGCCCCTATCCGGTCAGCATGATCGAAGTGCCTGGCGAACGACTGGACAACACCTCGCCACCCAGCCTGGCCCTGCTGGCTCTGGCCACCCTTCAGCTCGGGGTCATCCTGCTGCTGCACCATCCGGTCGAACGATGGTTGCGCCGCCCCCGCCCCTGGCGGGCAGTGATTGGGGTGAACGCCGTCGTCATGACCGTCTTTCTGTGGCACCTGACCGCGGTCGTGGTACTGATTGGCGTGCTGACCACGGTGCACTGGCTACCGTCCCCACCGGTCGGCGGCGGAAGTTGGTATGCGTTCCGGGCGCTCTGGCTGCTGATGCTGACCGCCGTCCTGCTGGCGCTGATAGCCGTCCTCGGCCCGATCGAGGCACGCACCAGCCGCCGGACCCGGCATCAGGACCGCGAACGGACGGGCACCGGCCGGACCAGTACGACCCGCACCGTACTCACCGCGGCCGGCTACGCGGGTGTGGTGGCCGGCCTGCTGATCAACACCATGGTCGGGATGTCCGCACCCGAGCCGCTGGGACTGCCCCCCGGCGCACTGGTCGCCTTTCTGGTCGGGGCAGGCATCCTGCGGCTACTCAGAGCAACAGGGGAGCCTCTCGGTCGACCCTCCCGGTAAGGAGCCGGGCGCACGCATCCGGTCGGCTGGTGCTGCCGAGGCGTCAGGCCTCGTTGATGGCGTCCTGGCCGTGCCGGGACAAGGAGCGCAGCCGGTAGGTCGATGGTGTTGCGCTTCAGCCGGTGGCGTCGATGTTCATTGCGAGGCGCTACCACCTCCGGCACGACACCGGCATGACCCAACCCGCAGAGGGAGCTTCCATGCGTATTCGTCCACCCCTGGCCGTCGGTGCGGCCTTCGCCCTCGTCCTCACACTCAGTCCATCGGCCGCCTCGGCCGTCGTGGACGTGGGGTCACCGGGCATCGACCGGCTGGATGTTCGTCGTACGTCGGCATCGGCGCGACCGACTGACGCCCAGCTCACCGCAGTACGCGAACTGGCCCGTGCTGCGGGCGCCGGCACGCGGGTCAGCTGGGACCGGCGGTTCGGCACCCCTCGGACGATCCGCAAGGACGGTGGCTGGCTCACCGGTCCACGATCGGGGGACGCGGCCGTCGTGGCCCGGTCGTTCATCGACGCCAACCGCGATGTCTTCGGTCTCACGGCGGCGGATGTCGCGGCGCTGACCATCGTGCGGGATCACGAACTCGTCGGCACCGGCACCCACGTGGTGAACTTCGCGCAGACGTACGCCGGCCTGCCGGCGGTGCGCGGCGGGCGCCTCGGCGTGGCCGTCAGCAGCGACGGGAGAGTCCTCTCCTATGCCGGCAACTCCGTCCGCAGCGGTGCGCTCACCGCCGCCCACACCCTGTCCGCCGGCCAGGTGGTGGAGGGTCTGGCGGGCAAGCTCGCCCCCGGCGTGGCCTACACGGCGCAGCCGGCCGGTGACCGCGCCGGATTCCAGGTCTTCGCCAAGGGCCCCTTCGCCGGCGAGTCCTACGTGCAGAAGGCAGCGTTCCCGACCCAGGACGGCGCCCGGCCGGCCTACCGGGTGTTGTTCATCAAGGCCCTCGACGAGGCATGGGACACGGTCGTCGACGCGGCGACCGGGGAAACGCTGTACCAGGCGTCCCTGGTGGCGCGCGACGCCGAAGGCACCGTCTACGAGAACTACCCCGGGGCGCCGGCGGGCGGCGCTCCGGTCATCAAGTCGTTCGGGCCGACCGCCCAGTCGCCGTCGGGGTACGTCGACCCGACCGGTCTGGTGGGCGCCGCCGGGCCGACGACTTTCGGCAACAACGCCAACACGTATGCCAACTACTCGAACTTCCTGGTCCCCGCCGATCAGGGGCCGCGTCCGGTGAGCCCGACCGCCCAGTTCAACTATCCGTACGAGGCCAACTGGGCGCGCAGCAAGGGGCAGACGGTGCCGCCGAGCTACGCCCAGGACCTGAATCCGGCGGCGACCAACCTGTTCTGGCAGCACAATCGCATCCACGACGAGTTCCGGGCGCTGGGCTTCACCGAGTCCGGAGGAAACTTCCAGGTCGGCAACGGCAGCAACGGCGGACAGGGCGGCGACCCGGTGCTCGGGCTGGTGCATGCCGGTGCGGCCAGCGGCGGCGCGCCCACCTACACCGGTCGGGACAACGCCTACATGCTCACCCTGCCCGACGGTATCCCGGCGTGGAGCGGGATGTTCCTGTGGGAGCCGATCAACGACACGTTCGAGGGGCCGTATTCGGACGGCAACTTCGACGCGTCCGTCATCGAGCACGAGTACGCGCACGGGTTGTCCAACCGGTACGTCAGCGGCGAGGACAACGCCCTCAACACCCACCAGTCCGGTTCGATGGGCGAGGGGTGGGGCGACTGGTACGCGCTGAACTACCTCTACGGCAAGAAGCTCGCCACCACCGCTGTGGTCGGCCAGTACGCCACCGGCAACCTCGAACGCGGCATCCGCAACTGGAGCTACGACAAGAACCCGACCGGGTTCGGTGACATCGGATACGACCTCGGCGGCGCCGAGGTCCACTCCGACGGGGAGATCTGGACGGCGATCCTGTGGGACATGCGTAAGGCCCTCGTCGCCCGCTACGGCGAGACGGCCGGTGGCGAGATGGCCGCACGCCTGGTCACCGACGCGATGCCGCTGTCCCCGGCGGACCCGTCGTTCATCGACATGCGCGACTCGATCCGCACCGCCCTGGGCAACCGCTACCACAGCAGGTCCGACTACACCGCCGTCGTGGACACGGTCTACGACGCCTTCGCCAAGCGGGGCCTGGGCCTGCACGCGGCCAGCAACGGTGGCGACGACACCGACCCCATCCCGTCGTACGAGCACGTGAACCCGGCTCGCAACGGCACCCTGACCGGCACCGCCGTCAACGCCGCCACCGGCAAGCCGATCCCCGGCGCCCGCATCATCCTCGGCGTCTTCGAAGCAAGGGTCACCCCGCTGCGGACGTCGTCCGCCGACGGCGGGTTCTCCGCGCCCGTGACCGCCGGCACCTACCCGGTGACCATCGCGGCGGACGGTTTCGGCTCCCGAACCTTCCCGGGTGTGAAGATCACCGCCGGTAAGGCCACCGCGTTGCAGTTCGCGCTGCCGCCCAACCTGGCCTCCGCCGCCAACGGCGCCACCGTCGTCTCGGCCACCGCGACCGGTGCCGGACGGCTGATCGACGACACCGAGGCGAGCACCTGGAAGGCCAGCCGGGGCACCGGCAACGCCGTGATCAAGCTGGCCGCACCGGCGGAGATCTCGTCGGTGCAGGTCAGCGCCTTCACGAACTCCCGATTCGAAGGGCTGCGCGGATTCACCGTGCAAACCTCCACCGACGGAACGAACTGGCAGACGGTCCTGACCCGGGCGGACGCGTTCGGCTACCAGACGCCCCGCCCCACCGCACCCGACCTGCACTACAAACAGTTCACGCTGTCGAAGCCGGCGCAGGCCCAGTACGTGCGGTTCTGGACCGACACCGCGCTCGGCGAGACGAAGAGCGACGTGCAGACGGCGGAACTGCAGGTCTTCTCGCAGACCGTCACCGGGGTGGAGCCGCTGCCGCCGTCGCCGCCGGACGCGCCGGTGACCGACGCCGGGGTGATCGTCACGGGCAACCCGTCCACCGGCACGGCCGACGACGCCACCGGGGTGACCGCGACAGCGTTCAAGACGACCTGTGCGGTGCCCGCCGCGCCGGCGCAGGGCGCGGACGGGTGGGTCACCAAGCTGCCTGACAGCTTCGGCGACGGGGCCCACGAAGTGCAGGTACGCAGCGACAGCATCCTTCCGTACGACTTCGACCTGTACTTCTACGACGATTCGTGCACCTTGCTCGGCACCGCGGCGTCGTCGGCCGCCGACGAGTCCGGCACGATCCCGAGCGGAGCCCGCTACATCCTGACCCAACTCTGGTTGGGCGCCGCCGTGCCGTTCACCCTCACCGCGACGGACACGAGGTGAGGTAGCGGCGCGACATACCCGAGCACCCCTCCTGAAGGTGTTCGTGGTGGTTGCCAACGGGCCGGGCCCGCGCCGATTGATCGGCGCGGGCCCGGGTGATCTCAGTCGGCGGTCAGCACGTGTCGGGTCGGAGGGCGAAGTCGGTGGTCACCGTCTTGCCCGCCTTGATGGTCACCTTCTGGGTCTGTGGGATCCACCCGTCCCGGGCCACGATCACCTGGGTCGGGTTGGCGCCCTCCGGCGCCCAGATGGCGTACTTGCCGTTGGCGTCGGCCTTCAGCGTGAACGTCCAGCCGCCCTTGCCGTTGACCTGGACCGTGGCTCCCCGCAGGGGGGCCTTGTTGCCCTGGCAGTCGATTCCGGTGACGGTGCCGGCCAGCTTGCCCCAGTCCTTGGGCGGCTGCACCACCATCGTCACGTCGATCGGGTTCACCGCGTACGGGGTGTTGGACCTGACCCCGAGTTGCGCGGTGTAGGTGCCGGGCTGGCCTACGCCCGCCGCCGAGGTGGCGTCGAGCGTGACGCTCACCGTGACGCTCTGCCCGGGCTGCAGCGTCGCCGTGGTCGGGGACGCGGCCAGCCACGGAACGTCGCTGACGGTGGAGCACTGGTCGAAGCCGGGCAGCCGTTCGCTCTCCGGCGTCGGGGTGAACCCGCCGGTCGATCCACCGACCTTCACGAACCCGCACGCCGCCCCAGCCCGGTAGCGGGCGTAGTTGGCGTTGGGCAGCGCCGCCCAGGAGTTGGCCGCCGGGTCGTAGGCCCAGCCCTGGTTGGTGACGATGGTGGAGTTGTTGATGACACCGGTGGACAGCAGCAGCAGGCCGTTGGCGGTGTCGGCGGCCACGCCCCAGAAGTCGACCGGCAGGTCGGCCAGCTGGGTCCAGGTGTTGGTGCCCGGGTGGTAGCCGTAGGTGCTCTTCAGGGTCGTCGGCCCGTTACCGCCGGCGCAGTAGACCGTGCCGTTGATCCCGCCGCAGCCCTGCCAGGCCACGGCGACCGGATACGGCGCGACGGTGGTGAACGAGTCGGCTCCCGGGTTGTACCGGACGACCGCGTTGGACTTGGCGCAGGTACCGTCCACGCACCCGCCGACCAGGTAGATCTGGCCGTCGACGACCGCGATGCCGGGGGCTGCCCTCGGCGCGGGGTTGACCGAAGCCCGGGTCTGCCAGGCCTTGGTGGCGGGGTCGTAGGCGTAGACCTTGCTGGACGGGTTGCCGGCCGAGTCCCAGCCGCCGAACACGTACAGCTTGCCGTCGACGAACGCCGCCGCCGGCTTCTCCAGCGCCGCGGGCAGGTCGGCGATCCGGGTCCAGACGTTCGTCGCCGGGTCGTACACGTAGCTGTTGGCGAGGTTGGCGGAGGCGGAGGCGCCACCCACCGAATACACCTTGCCGTCGTACGCGGCGACGGCGTTGTCCATCACCGAGACCGGATAGTTGGCTGTGTTGACCCACGGCGGTGCGTAGGGGGACGGCTCGACCGGGTCACCGGCCGTGCTGTCGCCCCGCCAGGCAATCGACGTGCCGCTGCCCTTGACCAGGTTGTTCTGCAGTGGCGCGCCGCGCGATCCGAGGATCTCGAAGCCACCGCGCCGCTCGGACAGCTCCACGCTGGCCGGCGCGTTGCCCGTGTTGGTGATCGTCGTGTTCACCGTCGTCTTCTGCCCCAGCGTCTGGGTGCCGGTCACCGACGGCGGGGTGATGGTCAAGCGGCCGGCCTTGAGCGAGTAGTCGGCTCGGGTGCTCCGGTCGGCCGCCACGTTCACGGTGGCGGTGACCGCCCCGTAGTTGCTGCTCGAGGCCGTGAACGGGTGCTCCCCGGTCAGCGACGAGAACATCCAGTAGAAGCCGTCACCGAGGTTGCCGTCGTCCGGCGTCGGCCCGGCGGTGGCCTTCTCGGCCGGCTTGTCCACACTGGTCACCGTGCCGCCGTTGAGGCCGGTCGAGGTGTTGCCGTCGAGCACCTGACCAACAACCAGACCGCCCGGAACCGGCTCACAGGCCCGGTTGACGACCGAGACGTTGTCCACCTCCCACCACCAGGCGTAGCTACCCCGGTAGTGGAACCGGACCCGAACGTCGGCGTGCCCGCCGGCCTGCGGGATCTGGACCTCCTCGAGCACCGGACCGCGCCGGCTGGCGGTGGTCCAGTTCGCCGCCCTCACCCAGGTCGTGCCGCCGTCGACGCTGACGTCGATGTCGGCGAAACCGTTGAGCGCCCGGTAGTCGCTGTTGAACCGCAGCACCGGCGACGACACGGCGGACAGGTCCAGCGCCGGAGTGATCAAATCGGTGTCGATGGTGGTGCCGGAACCGGCCGCGTCGCTGTCCGCGATCGCGTACTTGCCGGTGCCGCCGGTGAGGTTGCCCCGGTTACGCGGGTCGGTGAACACCCAGCCACCGCTGGTGGTCCGGTTCACCACGTTCCAACCCTGCGGGGTCGTCCCGGACTCGAACTGCTCGGTGAGCACCGGGGCGCCGTAGTTGAACTTGTAGCCGGCGGCGGTGCAGCTGTTCTCGACGGCCAGGCCGAAGTCCTTCACCTGGTCGCCGTCGCCGACGGTGACCTGCGCGGTGCCCTGCTGGTAGGCCGGGTACATCGCCTTGACGGTCAGCCCGTACTCGCCGCCGGGCAGGTCGACGGAGTACGCGCCGGTGGCGGGGTCGGTGAACACCGGACCGCCCGGCTTGCCGGCCACGTCGATCCGCGCGTACAGCGGCCAACCATGCCCGGAGCTGTCCTTCACCACGCCGGAGAGCTTGCGCATCGGCACGGCGTCGAGGGCAAAGTTGGCGGTCACGCTGCCGCCGTCGGTGACGGTGACCGTCTGGGTCTTCGGCGCATAGCCGAACGCCGACGCGGTCAGCTCGTGCTGCCCGGCCGGCAGCGTCAGCTTGTAGCCGCCCTGGTCGTCGGTGACGGTGCCGCTGCCGCCGACGCGCACCGCGGCGCCGGCGATCGGCGCACCACCGGACTTGGTGACCTTGCCGGTGACCTCCCCGCGTGGCCCGGCCACGCAATTCGGGAACTTCATCGCGCCGACCCGGGTCTGCCAGGTGGCGGAGCTGGTGGTGGTCAGGTATTCGGAGGTGAACCAGAAGGTGCAGCCGTCGGTCGGGTCCACCGACATCGAGCTGTAGTCGCCCCAGCGGGCCGCCGAGTGGGTCTGCGCTCCGGTGCCGGCGATCAGCGTCCGCTCGCTCTGCCCGAGCTGGCCGAGCGGGTCACCGGAGAGTCGGCCGGCCATTCGGATGGACGGGAACGACGTGCTGCCCGACGCCGAGTAGCCGAACGCGATGTTGCCGGAGACGTCGATCGCCCCACTGGCCATCCAGCGGTGCTCGGCGTCCGGCGCGTACGTGCCCTGCTGGTTGATCCGCCAGTTGGTGGGCGAGGTGCTCTGCAGCTCGTACCAGCGCATGCCGGCGTGGTCGGTGCCGTCAGCGTCGACCGTGTGGTTCAGCACGATCGAGGCGTGGTCGCCGAAGTTCCGGTACGCGGCCCGGTACATCAACCGGTCGGAGATGGAGTCCAGCCGCGCCGAGGTGCCCTGCTGGGGGATGCAGGCGCGGGCGTAGTTGCACATGTTCGAGTCGAACGGTGCGGTCTCCAGGAAGCGGTCCGGGGCGAGGTTGTTGCCGAACGTGGAGTTCGTCGGGTTGGTCCAGTCGACCTTGAAGTCCCACATCAACAGCCGGTCGGTGGGCGAGATGCCCCATGCGTCGTCGTCGAACATGACGAACGGGTTCGGTGCGCCGGCCGGCGGGGCAAGCCCTTCGGAGTCTGCGGGCAGCAGGCCCCCGAAATCGGGCCCGAGGTGGAAGTACACCATTCGGGCCGGTTGGCCGGTGAGCATCTTCTCCCGCTCGAACGCCACCGCGCCCGCGCCGACGAACGACGGCGCGAACTCGTTGGTCGTCATGTAGTAGGCGTCCGGCCAGATCCCGTACTTCGGGTAGTCGTTCATCCGGGTCTGGTGGTACAGGAAGTCGTACCGGAAGTAGGCGCCGGTCGGGTCCGGGGTCTGGGAGATGGCCATGCACTGGTGGTTGCCGGCCGACCCGCCGGGGAGGGCGAACTGGGTGACCATCCACCGGTCTGCGGCCTCGTCGTAGAGCACGACGGGGTCGCCGTCGTTCCTGGTCTCGCAGGGTCCGCCGAAGCCGGCCCAGATCGCGTTGCCGGGCAGCGGACCGAGCAGCAGGCTGCCGGTCTTGCTGTAGACGGCGTAGTGCAGGTTCACCATCTGCACGTAGTGGTTGGGCCCCACATCGCCGTTGGTGTCCGGCGGCAGCACCCCGTCGACGTTGCCGACGCCCTCGAAGTTCGCGGCGAACTCAGGTACCTGAGTGGCGGTGACGCCTTGCTGCACGGCGTCGCTTCCCGCGGCGGCGGACGTCTGCGTCGCCTGGCGGTCCAGTGACCGAGCTGGCTGTGCCGCAATTTCCGATCCCTCGCCGCCCTTGTTTTTCGCAGCGATGTCGCGCAGTTTTCGCGAAACGTCGTGTTTGGTGGCTTGGCGCACTTCGGCCTTTGCCGCTGCCCGTGCCTGTGTGGCGGGTCCCGGGTCGACGGGTCGGGCGACTGCTGGTAGGGCACCGAGGAGCAGGACGGCGGCGGCCACGGCGGCGACCGGGCCTGCCCTCAGAAGTCCTCTTCGCGTTTTGCGCATCAGGCGACGACCTCCTGGTTGACGGTGGCCAAGAGTGACTGGCTCACCGAGGGTGCGGGACGCGGATACCGTCGGTAAGCGGAATCCTGCGATCATCGTCGATGGGTTTCGATCTTTCCTCAAGCGCAGGGGCCGGGCAGGAAGGGGGCAAAATCGGTTCAATATCGAGCTTCAGGTTTGAACGTGCAGCGCCCTGATGTTGACCTGTCTTCCGCAAATTGCTTTCCTTCTGTCATGAGCAGTCCTGCGGGGGATTTCGACGAACAGCCGGTCGTACTCTGCGTGACCGCCAGCCGCAGCAAACGGGCCCAACTGGCTCGGCTATTGAGCGGCCACGGTGTCGTGCTGATGTTTCCCGACCTGCAGGCGATCCGCGCGGTGCTGTTCGACGACACGGCCGTCTCCGCTGCTCCCGCGACGGGTGCCGTGGCGCTGGGGCGGCTGGTGGTCAACCAGCAGCGGCAACAGGTCAGCTGGGCCGGCCACGTCCTCCCGCTGACCCGCCTGGAGCGGGACGTGCTCGCCGCGCTGGCCAGCCCGCCCCTGCGTGTCTGGACCTACCAGCAGCTCTACGAGCGGGTGTGGGCAGTGGACTACCTGGACGACGCCTCGGCCGTCCGGTCCACCGTCAAGCGGCTGCGCGCCAAGCTCCGCGACGCGAACGCCACCGTCGCGGTGGAGTCCGCCCGAGGCGTCGGTTACTCCCTGGTGGACGCCACTTCCCAAGGTCGTCATTGAGCCGTACATCCGGCGGCAGCCGGGTGTGACGACTGGGAGTCCCTCGCACGGGGCGTCAGGCGTGGGCGGGTTTGTCAGGAGGCGCAACCGTAGCGCCAGCGCCGACGGCGGGAGTAAGGCGGAGAGAACGTCAACGGATGCCTGTGTCGAACGGCACCGTGACCGTCGTGTAGGCGCCGGAGCTGACCTGGACCTCGATCGGGGCGGCGGCGGGGTGGATGCCGCCGGTGAGGTTGCTCGGATGCACGACGTATCGGCCGGGCGGCAGCGGGAGCCGGAATCGCCCGTCGGAGTCACTGGTGGTGCTGGCGACCGGGACGTCGAAGCCCTGTCGGGTCACGGTCAGTCGTGCCGACAGCGGCGCGTCCGGGCACGGAGAGTTGTCCCTGATCACGGGGCAGCCGCCGTCGACCGTGGTACGCCCCTCGATGCCCGAGTCGCTCGACGCCGCGGTGACCTGCGCAGACGGGCCCGACGAGCGGTCGCGCGCGCAGCCAGTCGGCATGATCACCGTCAGGGCGACGGACAGGGCGAGTAGCCGGTGGCGCATGCCGGTATGACGGTGTCGGGACCGTGACGGTTCCGGTGGTGACCCCACTGCACGGATCGCGTTATTCGGTTGCCCACCGTCGGACGCGCTGGTCGACTGGGTGGGCCGTCGCAACCAACCGGAGAGGATCAGAGATGCGCGCAGCGTTCATGTCCAACCGCCTGGGAATGATCATCTACCCGAAGGACATGACGCTTCGTGAAGACCTTGAACATCGGGATCCTGGCGCATGTTGACGCCGGCAAGACCAGCCTGACCGAGCGACTGCTGCACGCCGTCGGGGTCATCGACGACATGGGCAGCGTGGAGGACGGCACGACCCGGACCGATTCGATGGCGCTGGAGCGGCAACGCGGCATCACCATCCGATCCGCCGTGGTCTCCTTCGTCGTCGACGGCGTCACGGTCAACCTCATCGACACGCCCGGCCACCCGGACTTCATCGCCGAGGTGGAACGAGTCCTTGACCTGCTCGACGGTGCGGTGCTCGTGGTCTCCGCCGTCGAGGGCGTGCAGGCGCAGACCCGGGTGTTGATGCGGACGCTCCAGCGGATGCGCCTGCCGACCCTGATCTTCATCAACAAGATCGACCGGGCCGGTGCCGATCCTGATCGGGTACTGCGCGACATCGCCACCCGGCTCACCCCCGCGGTGGTGGCGACGGGCGCCGTACACGGGGCCGGCACGGCAGCTGCCCGCTGCGTACCCCACCCCGACACCGACCCGGGTTTCACCCGACGGCTGCTCGACCTGCTCACCGTGCACGATGACGCGCTGCTGACCGACTACGTCGAGGACGAGCGGCGACTGACCGGACGGCGGCTGCGCCACGTCCTCGCCGGGCAGACCCGGCAGGCGCTGGTTCATCCGGTGTTCGCCGGCTCCGCGATCACCGGCGCGGGTGTGACACCGCTGATCGCCGGCCTGACCGAGCTGTTGCCGGTGGCCGAGGGAGGCGCCGGCGGCCCCACCTCCGGCACCGTCTTCAAGGTGGAGCGGGGCCCCTCCGGCGAGCGGATCGCCTACGTCCGGCTGTTCGGTGGCACCGTACGGGTGCGTGACCGGCTGCCCGTCGGTGCGGGGCGGGTCGCCACGGTGACCGGGATCGAGGTCTTCGACCGCGGCTCGACCGTACGCGGTGACGCGGCCACCGCCGGCCGAATCGCCCTGCTTCGCGGCCTCGGAGACGTCCGGATCGGCGACCCGATCGGGGTGGCGCGGCGGACCGGGTGGACCGGCAACCGCCACTTCGCCCTGCCCGGTCTGGAAACCGTCGTCGTACCCGAGCGGCAGGCAGATCAGAGAGCACTGCACGCTGCGCTCAGCCAGCTCGCCGAGCAGGACCCACTGATCAACGTCCGGGTGGACGCGATCCGGCGGGAGACCAGCGTCTCGCTCTACGGCGAGGTCCAGAAGGAGGTCATCCAGGCGACACTCGCCGAGGAGTACGGCCTGGCGGTCAGCTTCCGGGAGACGACGACGGTCTTCGTGGAACGGCCGCTCGGAACCGGATCGGCCGTCGAGCTGATCGGCGTGGCAGCCAACCCGTTCCTGGCTACCGTGGGGCTCCGCGTGGCACCCACGACGACCGGCAGTGGGTTCCGCTTCCGGCTCGGCGTCGAACTCGGCTCGATGCCACCCGCCTTCTTCACCGCGGTCGAGGAGACCGTCCGCGAGACGCTGCGCCAGGGACCGCACGGCTGGCAGGTCCTCGACTGCGAGGTCACCATGACCCACGCCGGGTACTGGGCCCGCCAGAGCCACTCCCACGGCACCTTCGACAAGAGCATGTCCAGCACGGCCGGGGACTTCCGCAACCTCACCCCGCTGGTGCTGATCGCGGCGCTGACCCACGCCGGCACCCGGGTGGAGGAGCCGATGCACCGATTCCGGCTGGAGGCGCCCGGCGACGTGCTCAGCGCCGTACTGCCCACGCTGGCCAGGCTGGACGCGGTGCCCCGGACGACCCTGGCGCAGGGCTCGTCGTACGTGATCGAGGGGGACATTCCGGCGCGGCGGGTGCACGCGGTGGAGCAGCGGCTGCCGGCGCTGACCCGCGGTGAGGGGATCTTCGAGTCCACCTTCGACCACCACCGACCGGTCCGCGGCGAGCCGCCCACCCGCCCCCGCTCGGACCACAACCCCACCGACCGCAAGGAGTACCTGCTGGCCGTCGCCCGCCGGGTCGTGGCGCGCCGGCACGAGCGGTGAGGGTGCTCCCACGCGGGGCACCCGTCGAGGTCCCGTCCCGGCCTCGCCGTTCAGTTCAGGTCGAGCTGCACCGGCGAGTGGCCGGACCGGCGGCTGCTGCGGCAGCTGGTGCCGCAGCCGGCAGAACCCGCACGAGCTTCCCCGCCAGCTGAGCCGGCCTGGTCACCCCGTCGTTCGCCGAATGCGACTCGGACGGCCGACCCGGTCAGGCAGAGTCGCAGATGGGCATCGAGCGGTGCCAGGTGGTGGGATCGAGCGATCATGGGCAGGTCGGCTGGCGGTAGCCAGGACAGCGGCCCGCGCGGCGGACCGGACGGCCCGTTCGTGCGGCGGGCCCGTCGTCTCCTGGGTGGGCCCGGTCGGGTGCGCGTCGTGCTGCTGCTGGCCTCGGTGCTCGCGTTGAACACCGCGGACACCGGGACGCTCGGTGCGGTCGCCCCCCAGTTGGAGGCGCACTTCGGTATCAGCCACGCCCGGCTCGGCCTGCTGGCGGCGGCGTCGTCGGGGGTCGGCGCGGTCGCCTCCGTGCCGTTGGGTGTACTCGTCGACCGGACCGGCCGGGTACAGCTGCTGGTGATCACCGTGGCGGTCTGGGCGGTCGCGATGGTCGCCAGCGGCCTCGCGCCCAACTACTGGTGGCTACTCGGCGCCCGACTGCTGCTCGGCGCCGCGGTGGGCGCGGCCGGCCCGGCGGTGGTCTCGTTGACGGGCGATTTCATTCCACCCTCCGATCGGGCGGGTGTCCTCGGCTGGATCCTCACCGGTGAGATCATCGGTGCGGGCCTCGGCCTGCTGATCGGTGACGAAGTCGCCGCGGTGTTCTCCTGGCGGCACGCGTTCTTCCTGCTGGCGGTGGCGAGTGCGGTCCTCTCGGTGGCGGTGTGGCGGCTGCTGCCGGAGCCGGGCCGGGGTGGCGCCGGCTGGCTGCCCACGGACCGGGGCGCGCCCGAGCCCGGGCAGCCGCCGGACGCCGGGCAGCAGTCGACCGGCCGGGCGCAGGCGGCGGTGGTCGCCCGCGGCGTCGCGCCAGCCCGAGACCGCGTGCTGATTGATGATCCGAACCAGTGGTCCCTGTCCCGGGCCACGACCTACCTGTTGTCCATCCCCACCAACCGGCTGCTGATCGTGGCATCGGCGATGGGCTACTTCTTCTTTGCCGGTATGCGTACCTTCGTCGTCGTCTTCGTGGTCAGTCACTTCGGCATCCCGCAGACGGCGCTCGGCGGTCTGGTGCCGGTGGTGGGGCTGGCGGCGCTGGTCGGGGCGGTGTTGGCCGGCCGGTTGACCGATCGGGCACTGGGGCAGGGCCACACCGGAGTCCGGATTCTCGTCCCGGCGGCCGGCTACGTCGCCGCCGCGCTGTTCTTCGTGCCCGGGGTGTGGCTCACTTCGCTGGCGGCGCTACCCCTGATCGCGCTCGGTGCCGGTGCGCTGGCGGCGTCCAATCCGCCGCTGGACGCGGCCCGGCTGGACATCGTCCCCGGGCGGCTGTGGGGGCGGGCGGAGAGCCTGCGGACGGTGCTGCGGCTCGCCGCCGAGGCGGTCGCCCCGGCCACCTTCGGCTGGATCGCCGACCAGTTCGGCGGGCCGGCGGGTCGGTCCAGCGGGGTCGGCCTGCGCGACGCCTTCCTGATCATGCTCGTACCGCTGGCCGCCAACGGCCTCATCCTGATCGCCGCCCGGGGCAGCTATCCGGTCGACGTGGCCACGGCGGCCGCGTCGGACCGGCGTCAGGCCGGTTGAGTCGGTGCCGGCGGGCGTCCGGCGGTGCCGTCGCCGCTTCCCGCCGACGGATTCGAGGCCAATTTGAGCGGTAGAGGCGATAGGGATGGTTATGCTCGTTTTACGCATGTGCTAGGTAACTCCCTTGCCCTCGCGGCGCCACCCGCACCACCTGCGGCCGGGTCACCGCATCCGCGACGACTCGCCGCCGAGGCCACCCAGCCCGAGTGGCCGCCCAGCCGCCGGCGGCCGATACGTCGACGCTGGGTTGGTGCGCACTGTCGGCCCGGGCCCCTCAGAAGGGAAGTTCGGATGAGTCAACCAGCCATCGCCACGGCCGCACGCCGGGTCGAGCAGGCCCGTGCGCAGGAGAACTTCCCGGTGGCACTGCGGGTGCTGCCCGGCCGGCACCGCCGCCACCTGCTGGCCGTCTACGGTTACGCCCGGTACGTCGACGACCTGGGTGACGAACCGCTGGACGAGGGGGTCGACCGGCTGGCGGCCCTGGACGACTTCGAGGCCGAGCTGCGGGCCCTCTACGCGGGCAGTCCGGTGACCCAGCCGGTGCTGCGTGCCCTCGCGCCCACCGTGGCCGAGTGCCGGCTGCCCCTGGACGCCCTCGTCCGGCTGATCGAGGCGAACCGGGTCGACCAGCACGTCACCCGCTACGCCACCTTCGACCAGCTGGTCGACTACTGCACGTTGTCGGCCAATCCGGTCGGCGAGCTGGTCCTGCACATCTTCGGGCAGGCCGGACCGGCGACGCTCGCGCTGTCCGATCGGGTCTGCACCGCCCTGCAACTCGTCGAGCACCTGCAGGACGTGGCCGAGGACCACCGACGCGGCCGGATCTACCTGCCGCACGCCGACATGGACCGGTTCGGCGTCACCGAGGCCGACCTCGCCCGACCCACGGCCGGCAGCCGGTTGCGGGAGCTGATCGGGTTCGAGGCGGAGCGGGCCCGGGCCTGGCTCGACGCGGGCGCCCCGCTGGTGGCGGCGCTGCGCGGCTGGGGCCGGCTCGCGGTGAGCGGCTACCTGGCCGGCGGTCGGGCGACGCTCGACGCGCTGGCGGCCGCAGACCACGACCCGTTGGCCGTAACCGTCCGCCCCCGCCGCCGGCGCGTCCTCACCCGTTGGCTGACCGCCAGTGTCCGGAGCGCCGGATGACCACGACCGCCGGCGCCGAGGCCGCCTACCGGCACTGCGAGCAGATCACCCGCACGCAGGCGGCCAACTTCTCGTACGGCATCCGCCTGCTGCCACCGGCGAAGCGGCGGGCGCTCTCGGCCATCTACGCGACCGCCCGCCGCATCGACGACATCGGCGACGGAAACCTGCCCCCCGACGACAAGCTGGACCGGCTGGCCCAGACCCGCGAGGCACTGCACCGGCTACCCGGCCGCGACGGCGGGGACCCGGTCCTCACCGCACTCGGCCACGCCGCGGCCCGGATGCCGATCCCGCTGGAGGCGTTCGACGAGCTGATCGACGGTTGCGCCGCCGACGTGACCGGCCGCCGGTACGCCACCTTCGACGACCTGGTCTGGTACTGCCGCTGCGTGGCCGGCTCGATCGGCCGACTCTCCCTCGGAGTGTTCGGCGCCGCCGATCCGGGCCGGGCCGACCCGCTGGCCGACGCGTTGGGCGTGGCGCTCCAGCTGACCAACATCCTGCGCGACCTCGTCGAGGACCGGGTCGCCGGCCGGATCTACCTGCCCGCGGAGGACCTGGACCGATTCGGCTGCTCGCTGCGGCTGACCGACGGCGGCTTCGCCGATCCGCCCGACCGGCTGGTCGAGCTGGTGCGCTTCCAGGCCGGCCGGGCCGCAGGCTGGTACGACACCGGGCTGCGGCTGCTGCCACTGCTGGACCGGCGCAGCGCGGCCTGCACGGCCGCGATGGCGGGCATCTACCGCCGCCTGCTCGCCCGGATCGCCGCGGATCCGCTGGCGGTCACCCGCAGCCGGGTCTCGCTGCCGGGGCGGGAGAAGGCCTGGGTGGCGGCCCGCGCTCTCGTGGGGCGTCTCGGATGACCGGGTCGGTCCTGACGCCGATGACCGGTACCGGCGGGGTGTGTGTGATCGGCGGTGGTCTGGCCGGGATCGCCGCGGCCGTCCGGCTCGCCGACCTCGGCCTGCCGGTGGCCTTGCTCGAGAGCCGGCCGGAGCTCGGCGGTGCCACCTACTCCCTGCGACGGGACGGGCTGACGGTGGATACCGGCCAGCATGTCTTCCTGCGCTGCTACACCGCCTACCGGGGCCTGCTGGACCGGCTCGGCACCACGGGCGACACCGACCTGCAGCGGCGGTTCGCGGTGCCGGTGTTGCTCCCGGGACGGGCTCCGCAGTTGCTGGCCCGCCGCCGGCTGCCGGCGCCGGCGCACCTGCTGCCCGCGCTGGCCGGCTATCGGCTGCTCAGCCCGGCGGAGCGGCTCGCCGCCGTCCGAGCCTCGGCCGCGCTGCGGTACGTCGATCCGGACCTGCCCGCCACCGACGGACACAGCTTCGGCGACTGGCTCGTCGACCACGGCCAGAGCCGACGGGCGATCCGTCGGCTCTGGGACCTGATCACCGTGGCGGCGCTGAACCTGCCCTGCGCCCAGGCGTCGCTGGCGTTGGCCGCGCGGGTGTTCCGCACCGGCCTGCTCGACGCCGCGGACGCCGGTGACATCGGCCGTCCCCGCGTCCCGATGGTCGACCTGCACGCCGTCGCGGCCCGGCGGTTGCTGGACCGGCTCGGTGTCCGGGTGCACACCCGCTCCCGCGTCCGGTGGATCCGGCCGGAGCCGGCGGGATTCCGGATCGGGGTGGGCGACGCCGAGGTCGATGCGGACGCCGTGGTGCTGGCCGTGCCCCACCAGGCCGCGGCGTCGCTGGTGCCGCCCGCCGCCGCGCCCGCCGCCGGGCAGTGGCGTCGTCTGGGTGCCGCGCCCATCGTCAACGTGCACCTGCGTTACGCCGCCAAGGTCACCGACCTGTCCATGGCTGCCGCGGTCGAATCCCCGGCACAGTGGATCTTCGACCGCCCGGAGCTGGGCGCCGATGGCCAGCAGCACCTGGTGGTGTCTCTGTCGGCCGCCGACGCGGAGATCGGGCGGCCGGCCGCCGAGCTGGTGGCGGCGCAGCGCAGGGCGCTCGCCGAGCTGTTCCCCGCCGCACGGCACACCCGGGTACGCGACGCGTTCGTCACCCGGGAGCCGAAGGCGACCTTCCGGCAGACGCCCGGCACCCGGGCGTACCGGCCGGGTCCGGCAACCCGCCTACCCGGGCTGGTACTGGCCGGAGCGTGGACCGACACCGGCTGGCCGGACACGATGGAGGGAGCGGTGCGCAGCGGCCAGAGGGCTGCCGACGTCGTCGCCCGCGAGCTCGCGTCCCGGCCTCGACACCACACGGAGGCCGCACGATGACCATCGCACGCAGTCGAAGCGCTGATCAGATCCAGACGACCCACGTCGAGCCGGCCATCCGGGCGCTGCTGGACCGGTTGGACCCGGGCAACCGGCTGGTCGGCGGCTACCAGCTCGGCTACTGGAACGCCGACGAGTCACCCGCCGACTGCCAGGGCAAGGGGCTGCGCCCGGCGCTGGCGCTGCTGTCGGCCAGGGCCGCCGGCGCCACGCCCGAGGCCGGAGTGCCGGCGGCTGCCGCGGTCGAGCTGGCGCACAACTTCTCGCTGCTGCACGACGACGTGATGGACGGTGACACGGAGCGCCGCCACCGCCCGACGGCATGGACGGTCTTTGGGGTCGGTCCGGCCATCCTCGCCGGTGACGCCCTGATCGGGCTGGCCTACGAGGCCCTCGCCGAGGTGCCCGGAGGCCGGCCGGCGGCGCAGCGGCTCGCCGTGGACGTGCGGGCCCTGGTCGCCGGGCAGGCCGCCGACCTCAGCTTCGAACGGCGCGACGACGTCACCCTCGACGAGTGCCTGCGGATGGCCGCCGACAAGACCGGGGCACTGCTGGCCAGCTCGTGTGCCCTCGGTGCGGTCCTCTACGGGGGCCCACCCGGCCTGATCGACGGCCTGTCCCGCTTCGGCAGGCATCTGGGACTGGCCTTCCAGCTCGTGGATGACCTGCTGGGCATCTGGGGGGCCCCGCAGCGGACCGGCAAGCCGGTGGGCTCGGACCTGCGGGCCCGCAAGCGCACCGTTCCGGTCGTCCTGGCGGTGACCGGCGGGGACAGGGCCGGTCGGTCCCTGGCCGAGCTGTACCGATCGCCGGCGCCGCTGACCGATGACGACGTGGTCCGGGCGAGCGCGCTGATCGAGGCGGCCGGAGCCCGGGAGCGCACCGAGCAGTGGGCGTGGCAGGAGGCCGAGCGGGCGCGGGCCGAGCTGGACGCTCTCGATCTGCCCGACGACGTGCGCGGGGAGTTCCTCGACATCGCCACCTTCATCACCGGACGGGACCACTGATGACCGAACTGCTGTCCCCGAAGCCCACCGCCAGCGACCGGGCGGCTCCGCCAGCGGGCGGGACCGGGCCCGATCCGGCCTGGGAGGCTCTGCGTCGCGCCTGCGACCACCTGCTGGGGCTGCAGGACGATGCCGGCTGGTGGAAGGGGGAACTGGCCACCAACGTCACCATGGACGCCGAGGACCTGCTGCTGCGACAGTTCCTGGGTATCCGGACCGCCGAGCAGACGGCCGAGTCGACGAGGTGGATCCGGTCCCAGCAGCGCCCGGACGGCTCGTGGGCCACCTTCCACGGCGGCCCGGGCGATCTCTCCACCACTGTCGAGGCATATCTCGCGCTGCGGCTGGCCGGCGATCCGCCGGAAGCGCCGCACCTGGCCGCCGCCGCCGGGTTCGTCCGCGAGCACGGCGGCCTGGCGGCGAGCCGGGTGTTCACCCGGTTCTGGCTGGCCCTGTTCGGCCACTGGCCCTGGTCGAGTCTGCCCGCCGTCCCGCCCGAGCTGGTGCTGCTGCCGACCTGGATGCCGTTCAACATCTACGACTTCGCGTGCTGGGCCCGGCAGACCATCGTCCCGCTGTCCATCGTCCGCGCGCTGCGCCCGGTGCGGGACCTCGGCTTCACCGTCGACGAGCTGCGCACCGACGCGGCGCCACCACGGTCGCCCCGACTCCGGTCCCGGTCCGGTCTGTTGCACCGGCTCGACCGACTCGCCGGCGGCTACGAGCGGATCGCCCGGGGACCCGTGCGCCGGCACGCGCTGCGCCGGGCCGCCGAGTGGATCGTGGCTCGCCAGGAGGCCGACGGATCCTGGGGCGGAATCCAGCCGCCCTGGGTCTACTCGCTGATGGCACTGCACCTGCTCGGCTATCCGCTGGACCACCCGGTTCTCCGGGCCGGCCTGGACGGCTTGGACCGGTTCACGGTGCGGGAACAGACCCCGGACGGCCCGGTCCGCCGGCTGGAGGCGTGCCAGTCGCCGGTCTGGGACACCGCGCTCGCCGTCACCGCGCTCTCCGATGCCGGGCTGCCGGCCGGGCATCCGGCGCTGGCCCGGGCCGGCACCTGGCTCCTCGGCGAGGAGATCCGGGTCCGCGGTGACTGGTCGGTTCGCCGCCCGCGAACCCCAGTCGGCGGCTGGGCCTTCGAGTTCGACAACGACGGGTACGCCGACACCGACGACACCGCCGAGGTGATCATGGCACTGCGGCGGACGGGGGTACCGGCTGACGCGGCTGTGTTGCGAGCCAGCCGCTGGCTGCTCGGCATGCAGTGCCGCGACGGCGGCTGGGGCGCCTTCGACGCCGACAACACCCGGGCGATTGTCGCCGACCTGCCGTTCTGCGACTTCGGTAATGTGATCGACCCGCCCAGCGCGGACGTGACCGCGCACATCGTCGAAGCGCTGGCGGCGGAGAACTTCGCCGGCACCGTCCCGGTGCGCCGTGGGGTGGCGTGGCTGCTGCGGGCCCAGGAGCCGGACGGATCCTGGTTCGGCCGCTGGGGCGCCAACCACGTGTACGGTACCGGGGCGGTGGTGCCGGCCCTGGTGGCGGCCGGCGTCCCGACCGGACACCCGGCTGTCAGCCGGGCCGTCGACTGGCTGTTGGCGCACCAGAACCCTGACGGCGGCTGGGGTGAGGACCTGCGCTCATACCGGGATCCGTCCTGGATCGGGCGTGGCGAGTCCACCGCCTCGCAGACCGCCTGGGCGTTGCTCGCGCTGCACGCCGCCGGCCACGGTGCCGGGGAGCCGGCGGGCCGTGGGGTGCGCTGGCTGGTCACCACCCAGCGACCGGACGGTGGTTGGGACGAGCCGCAGTACACCGGCACCGGGTTCCCCGGCGACTTCTACATCAACTACGGGCTGTACCGGTTGGTGTTTCCGATCAGCGCGCTCGGCCGGATCCTGGACGCGCCGGCGGTCGGTGTCGAGGCCACGATCTCTGCCGAGGTGGTGCGGTGAGCGGGCCGGGGCGGTCCGACGGCCCGGCCTGGACGCTGTACGCGCCGATGCGGCTGGAGGTGTCGGCCCTGCGCCGTGGGCTGGCCGGTCTTGACCTGCGGTGTCGGCCTGCGCTGCGGCGTACCGGTGTCGGAGCGCGGCGTGCCCGGTCGGCGGCCGCCGACCGGGGGCCCGGGGCGAGCCCCGGCGCGGGGGGGGCGGTTGTGCCGCGGGGGTGGCGCGGGGCGCGGCGGGTCCCGGGTGGGGCGGCGGGGGGGGCCCGGGGGGCGCCCGCGCCCGGCGCGCCCGGGACGACACCGGTCGCGGTCGCCGGTATCGGCGGCGGCCTGGCTCCCGGGCTGGCTCCCGGTGACGTCGTCGTGGCCAGCGAGCTGCTGGGCGACCCGCTCGCCGCGCGGGGGACGCCGGACGGGGTACGGATGCCGGCCGCCGCCATGCTCGCCGCCGCCCTGCGTCGACGCGGGCTCCGGGTGCACCTCGGCCCGGTGCTGAGCAGTGACCGACTGGTCGATGGAGCGGCCCGGGCCCGACTCGCCGAGACCGGCGCGCTGGTCGCCGACCTCGAATCAGCCTGGCTGCTGGCCGGTTGCGCCGATCGGCCGTCGGCCTGCGTCCGGGTGGTAGCCGACACCGCGACCGGTCCGCTGTACCGGCCGGCCGCGCTCGGCCAGGTCCGTACCGCACTGCGGGTGCTGCCGGTGGTGGCGGCGGCGCTGGCCGAGTGGGCGGCTGCCGCCGACAGCGTCCACCGGGTACTGCTGGCGTCGCCCCGGTCGTTCTGCGCCGGGGTGGAGCGGGCGATCGAGGTGGTGGAACAGGCGCTGCGCAGGCACGGCCCACCGGTCTACGTCCGCAAGCAGATCGTGCACAACACCCAGGTCGTGGCCGACCTGCGGGCCCGCGGCGCGGTCTTCGTGGATGAACTCGACGAGGTCCCCGACGGGGCGGTCACCGTCTTCTCCGCGCACGGCGTGTCGCCGGCGGTACGCCGTGCGGCGGCCGACCGGCGGCTGCCGGTCATCGACGCCACCTGTCCGCTGGTGACGAAGGTGCACGCGGAGGCGCGCCGGTTCGCCGGCCGCGGCGACACGGTGCTGCTGATCGGACACGCCGGCCACGAAGAGACCGAGGGCACCCTCGGCGAGGCCCGCGAGCGGATCCGCCTGGTGCCGGACCCGGCCACGGCCGAGACGGTTCAGGTGGACGACCCGTCCCGAGTGTCCTACCTGGTGCAGACCACCCTCGCGGTGGACGAGGCGGCAGGCATCCTGGACGCGTTGCGCCGCCGCTTCCCCGCCCTGGCCGGCCCCGGCTCGGATGACATCTGCTATGCCACCACGAACCGGCAGCGGGCGGTCACCGCAGTGGCCGCCCGTGCCGACGTCGTCCTGGTGGTCGGCTCGGCCAACTCGTCGAACTCGCTGCGGCTGGTCGAGGTGGCCGAGCGGGCCGGCGCGCGGGCCCATCTCGTCGACAACGTGGGCTGTGTGGACCTGCGCTGGCTGGCGGGGGCCACGACGGTCGGGGTGACCGCCGGCGCCTCCGCTCCGCCGGCGCTGGTCGACGAGGTCGTCGCCGCCCTCACCGCGCTCGGTGCCAGGGAGGTGAGCGAACACGTCGCTGCCGTTGAAGACGTCAGTTTCACCCTTCCGAAGGAGGCACGCCAGCCGTGAGTATGCCGTTGCGTCAGAGCGTGCGGGTCGCGACATACCTGGTCGGACAGAAGCTGCGCCGGCGGAAGCGGTTCGCGCTGTTGCTGGAGTTGGAGCCGTTGTTCGCCTGCAACCTCAAGTGCGCCGGCTGCGGCAAGATCCAACAGCCGGCGGATCTGCTCAAGCGCCGCATGCCGGTGGAGCAGGCGTTGGCCGCGGTGGAGGAGTGCGGGGCGCCGATGGTCTCCATCGCAGGCGGGGAACCGCTGATGCATCCCCAGATCGACACCCTGGTCGCCGAACTGGTGCGGCGGAAGAAGTACGTCTTTCTCTGCACCAACGCGGTCCTGCTGCCGAAGAAGATCGACAGGTTCCGGCCGTCGCCGTACTTCGCCTTCACCGTGCACATCGACGGTCTGCGCGAGCGGCACGACGCGTCGGTGTGCAAGGACGGCGTCTTCGACGCCGCGGTCGCGGCGGTGCGGGACGCCCAGCGGCGCGGGTTCCGGGTCACCACCAACACCACCTTCTTCAACACCGACACGCCGCAGACGGTGATCGAGGTGCTCGACTACCTCAACGAAGACCTGCGGGTGGACGAGATGATGCTCTCACCGGCCTACGCCTACGAGAAGGCGCCGGACCAGGAGCACTTCCTGGGCATCACCGAGACCCGCGAACTGTTCCGCAAGGCCTTCGCCGGGGGCCGGCGGGCCCGCTGGCGGCTCAACCACTCGCCGCTGTTCCTGGACTTCCTCGAGGGCCGGGTGGATTTCCCCTGCACCGCGTGGGCGATCCCGTCGTACTCCCTGCTCGGCTGGCAGCGGCCCTGCTACCTCATGGCCGACGGGTATGCCGCCAGCTACCGGGAGTTGCTGGACTCCACCGACTGGGACAGCTACGGCCGGGGGCGCGACGCGCGCTGCGAGAACTGCATGGCGCACTGCGGGTACGAGCCGACGGCGGTGCTGGCCACCATGTCCTCGCTGCGCCAGTCGCTGCGGGCGATGCGGGCCGGCTGAGCCGCGCCAGCCGACCGCCGAGGGATATCCGCCCGACTCCGGCGAGAACCTGCGGCTGTTCCGCTCAGCCGAAGCGGGTGGCCAGACGGCGGTATGTCGCGGGCAGCAGGCCGCGTACCGCCACCGGCAGGCGTAGCCAGCCCGGGACGTACACCTCGGCCCGGTTCCGGCTGATCGCGGTGGCCAGCGCGGCGGCCACCCGGTCCGCCGGCAGCGGGCGGGGTCGGCGGCGGCGGTACGGCTGACCTCGGCGCGTGAAGAACGGGGTTTCCACCACCCCGGGCACGACCACGCTGACCGTCACCCCACGGCCGTCCAGTTCCAGGCGGAGGCTCTCCGCGAAGGTGTCCAGCCCCGCCTTGCTGGCCGCGTAGACGGCCTCCCCGCCCACGCCGAGGCGCCCGGCGATCGAGCCGACGAAGACCAGGTGACCGCCGTGCCGACACAGGCCGGGCAGCAGCGCCCGGGTCAGTTCGATCGGCGCGCGCAGGTTCACCGTGAGCAGTTCGTCGGCGGTCGCGTCGGTCATCTCGCCGAACCGGCCGGCCCAACCGATGCCGGCGTTGTTGACCAGCACGTCCACCCGGGCGTGCCGGGCGAGGGCCCGCTCGGCCAGGTCCCGGCCACCGCCGGGGCGGGCCAGGTCGGCCAGCACAGTGGTGGCGCCGGTCTCGGCGGCGAGGCGGGCCAGCCGGTCGGGGTGCCGGCCGGCCGCGACGACGTGGCTGCCCGCCTCGGCCAGCCGTCGCACCAGCGCGGCGCCGATGCCCGACGACGCGCCGGTGACCAGCACCACGGCGCCGCTCAGCTGCACCGCCGCGCCCCCGGTGGTGCCGCCCCGGCCTGTCGGAGGTCGGCGACGTCCATGGGGGAGGCGGTGACCGGTTCGCCGTCGACCTCGGCGAGCAGGTCGGCCAGCCCGGTGCGCAGCGCGGCGACGAACCGGTCACCGAAGTCGGCCAGTGACTCGTCCAGCAGCACCCCGACCTCGAAGGTCTCCCCGCAGCGCAGCACACCGACGCCGACCGGTACGCCCTGGGCGAGAGCGACCACCGGGGTCGCCGTCCGGACCGGGGCGCCGGCCAGCACCTGCGGCTGGAACGGCGCCGGGACGTACGAGACGATCACGTTGAGATGCCGGTTGGTGTAGACCCGCCGGGCGAACGCGGCGTGCAGCGGCGCGGGAAGTGCGCCCACCGCCCGCATCACCAGGCCGGCCGCCTCGGGTTCCCCGCTGCGCAACGCGGTGCGCAGCGACTGCCGGACCGCACCGACCCGGGTCCGCGGCGGAACCCGCCCGAGCGGGAGGTCGAGGGTCACCGCCCCGGTCCAGTTGCCCTGGGTGGGCGCCCGCCGCCGCAGGTCCCGGGTGACGGCGAACATCGCCCGCATCCGGGCCGGTACCGGTGCCGGGTGGACCTGGCCCAGCGCCCCGGCGGTCAGCGCCAGCATGAGTTCGCTGGCGTGCGCCTGGCAGGCGCGTGCGGCGCGGAGCACGTCGGCGGAAGGCAGGGTGCAGGTGAACAGGAGGCGGCGCGGTGAGCGGAGGGGCCGGTTGAGCGCGGTGGCCGGCGCCGGTCCCTGCACGGCCAGTCGGGCCAGGCCGCCTGCGGTGCGCCCGGCCCACCGCGCCGCCTCCCGGGCCCGGTCACCCAGCGCCGACCGCGGCCGTCCCGACCGGGCCGGGTCCGGTCGTCCCGGCCCGGCCGGTCGGACGTCGGCCGGATCGAGCAGCCGTTGCAGGACGCCGATCACGGACAGCCCGTCGCCGAGGCAGTGGTGCAGCTTGGCCGCGACCCGGGTACGGCCGTCGGGAAGGCCGGCGACCAGCAGGATCCGCCAGAGCGGCCGGTCGGCGGCCAGCGGTTGCGACCAGAACCGGTCGACGGCGGCGCTGCCGTCGTCGCCAGGCGGAACCCGAACCTCGTCGAGGTGGGCGGCGGGATCGACGTACCGGTCCACCACCCAGCCGGGCCGGCGCCACGGGCCCCGGTCGACCAGCCGGCGACGCAGGGTGGTGATCGCCGGCAGCCGCCGGGCCAGCAGCGCGGCCAGCTCCCCGCCGGTCAGTGGCCGGCCGTCGGATCGGGGTCCCAGCTCCAGCACCACACCGACCTGCTGCGCCACCGTCGCCGACTGCACGTGCAGGAAGAACGCGTCCTGGGGGCGCAGCGGCCAGCTGGCCGGGCGGTGAACGGGTGGCCGACCGGGGGCGGGGCGTACCGGGTCCGGCGGGTGGGCGTCACCGGGCGACCGGATGTCGTGCGGTGAACGCGCCTGCGCCACCGCCGGCAGCCCGAGGTCCGGCAGGCACGGCTGGGCCGGTGCCGCCAGCGGGTGGGGCGGATGCCGGCCGACCAGCCGGGAGCGGACACCGGCGACCAGCGCGGCCGGCGTGTTCGCCGTCTCGGCGAGCCCGGCGGCGGCCATCAGCGCCGCGTTGGCCGCACCGTGCGCGGCGATCGGCCGGTACATCACCACCGGCGTACCCGTGGCCCACGCCTCCAGCGCGGTGACGCCGCCCGCGTTGGTCACCAGGAGATGGGCGGCCCGTAGCAGCGTGGGCATGTCGTCGACCCAGCGGCGTACCACCAGCCGTCCGGGCGGGGCTTCCAGGCGCATCAGCCGGGCGGCCAGCCGCTCGTTGCGTCCGCAGACCGCCACCACCTGCACCGCGTCCCCGATGTCGACCAACGCGCGGATCGCCTCCTCGACCGCTCCGAAGCCGTAGGAGCCGCAGGCGACCACCACCGGCTTCCGGTCGGGGTCGAGGTCGCAACGCCGGGCGGCGTCGGCCCGGTCGCCAGGACGAAAGCGTTCGAGCACCGGCGGCGCGCAGACTCCCAGCGGTGAGCCCGGTGCGGCGACTGCCGCCACCGGCAGCGCCGCCGGGTGCACCACGACATCCAGATCCAGCTCGGGGTAGACCCAGAACGGGTGCGGGGCGAAGTCGGAGACCCAGGCCCCGACCGGCACTCCGAGGCCACGGCGCCGACGGAGCCAGGCCAGCCCGGCACTGCCGAGCGGGTACGTGGAGACGATCAGGTCCGGGTCGAAACGCTCGACGACCGGGGCCAGCCGTCGCCCCGCCCACACCCCGGTGAACCACTTCGAGGCCTCGGCGAACCAGTGGTGCCGCCACACGGAGGACCAGAAGAACTCGTACAGCCAGGGCGTCGACCCGACATTGGTGACGTAGGTGCGGCGGAATCCCCGGCCGACCCCGGGGCCCATCGCGTCGAGGGTGTCCACCCAACCCACCCGGCTCCCCGGCCACAACGTGTGGACGCGTTCCTCGAGCGCTCGACCGGTGGCGTCGTGCCCACCGCCGATGTCGGCCGAGACGACCAGCACGCGCCGTGCGATCGGTTCGGCGGGTTCCGGCGACGGGTTCGGATGGCCGGGCCGGTCGTCGGACGGGGTCACCGGTCGCCCACCGGATCCGGGCGGCGGCGGGTGCGAGACTCGGCCAATTGTGGGTAAGCGCAGGCGTCCACGTCGCCCCCGAGCGGGCGGCCCGGCACCGAACACCTCGGGAGCCGCTCATGAGTCTCGGCTTCCTGCTGGCGTTCCTCGCCGCGATGTGCAGCGCCACCGCTGCGATCGTGCAGTCCATCGGTGCGCGCCGGGTGGCGGCCAGCGAACGCCTCGATCCCCGCCTGTTGTGGCGGCTGCTGCGGTCTGGGCCGTACGCCGCGGGTCTGGCTCTGGACGGAGCGGCCTCGGGGTTCAGCTTCACCGCGCTGCGTACGGTGCCGGTCTTCGCGGTGCAGGCGTTCGGGGCGGCCAACCTCAGCCTGGTGGCGCTGATGGCCATGCTGGTGCTGCACGTCCGGCTGACCGCCCGGGACTGGCTGGCGATCGGCGGGGTGGTCGGTGGTCTGCTGCTGCTGTTGATCTCGGCCGGCACCGGCCCGCCGGCCGAGGTGACGGCGGGTGCCGGTTGGTGGCTGCTCGGCGCGGTGCTCGCGCTGGCCGTCGGGGCGTACCTGGGCAGCCCTCGGATGCGGCGCCCGGCGCTGCCCGGGCTGCTGGCCGGGCTGTCCTTCGGCTCGGCGGCGGTCGGTGCCCGGCTGCTCGGCCGGGCCGGCGGTCCGACTGAGCTGCTGGCCAGCCCGGCCAGCTACGCGGTGGTGTTCGCCGGACTGACCGGCGTGTTGCTCTACGCGACCGCGTTGCAGCGCGGCTCGGTCACGGTCGCTTCCGCCTCGGCCATCGTCGGGCAGACCGTGGCGCCCTCGGCGGCCGGCTGGCTGCTGCTCGGTGACTTCATACGGCCCGGCGCCGAGGCGTTGGCGGGGTTGGGTTTCGTGCTCGCCGTCACCGGCGCGATCGCGCTCGCCCGGCACGCCGAGCCACATCCCGGCCCGACCGACTGACGCGGCGGCCGCCGGTGGCGGCGCGGAACAGCCGGTCGCGGTCCTTGACATGTCGGGTCCCCCAGGCGATACGCGGTGGAATGGCACCGAAGATGCTTTCTCAACGTGAATAGCAGCCTAGCGGGCAATTCTTCTTATTTAGGATAGTTGGCATTCCTTGTCCGCGGAGCGTCCCTCGGATGGCGGCGTGCAGAGCGAGAGCGGCCGGACGGGCGGCCGGCCAGGAGCCAGTGGGGGAGGGAACGATGGCGGCGGACCCGCCCGCACGGACGCCGAGAGGTGTGCGACCGCCGCGCCCGCTCGGCGTACCCGCCCTGGCCCCGGTGCCGGCCGGCTGGTGGTTCGACGGGCTGGTGGTCGTCGCGCTGGCCGGTCTCACCGCCGCGTTGGCGTGGTGGCCGCCGCTGCTGCGGCTGGACATCGCCGTGCGCGACTGGTGCGACCAGCACCGGCCCGCGCCGGTTTCCGTGCTGATGGTCGTCTTCGACTACCTCGGTCAGGGTGGTGCACTGACCACCGTGACCGTGCTGGTGTCCTGCTGGCTCGCCTGGCGGCACCGGACGGTGCGGCCCGTCATTCCGGCCGGGCTGGCCCCGATCGTGAGCACCCTGTTGATCGTGGGCCTGAAGCGGTGGACCTCGCGGGGCGCGCCGCACCACGGCGCGGTCGAGTTGTTCAGCGACGGCTGGGAGGAGTACTACCCCTCCGGGCACGTGAGCAACGCCATCGTCTACTACGGCGTGCTGGCGGCGCTGCTCGCGCCGTATCTGGCCGTGGTCGCACGCCGCCTCCTGCAATGGGCACCCGGCGTGCTGACCTTCATCGGCACCACCTACCTCGGCTACCACTGGCTCACCGACAGCATCGGCGGATACCTGCTCGGCCTGGTGATCGTGCGGATACTGCTGCGGGTGCCGTGGCGGACCGTCACGTTGCCGCACCAGCTCGACCGGTCGTCCCGCAGGGACCAGGGCGTTCACCGTCGGTCGCAGCGGGAAGGTCCGTCGGGCCCGAACCGGAGCGGACCCCGGGAGGAGGACCGATGACCGGACCGGTGCGCCGGTGCTGATCGTCCGGATGCTGGCCGGCATGCTGATGGCCCTCGCCGCCGCGGCGGCCTTCGGGGCCTCCTCCGTGCTGCAGTTCCGGGCCTCCCGACGGGTACCCGAGGAACCGGCCGGGCGGCCCACCCTGCTGCTCCGGCTGGTCCGGCAGCAAGGCTGGCGCTGGTCCGTGGTGCTGGCCGTGGTGGCGTTCGGCCTGCAGATCGGCGCGCTCAGCCTGATCCCGCTGGTCCTGGTCCAGCCACTGCTGGTCACCGGCCTGCTCTGGTACGTGCTGTTGTTCTCGCTCGCCGAGCGGGTCCGCCCGGACCGCGCGATCATGCTGGAGTCCGCGCTCTGCCTGCTCGGACTCTCCGCCTTCCTGCTGTTCGCCCGGCCGTCCGGCGGGCGCGGTGGGGGCCTCGACTCGGTCTGGGCGGCCGTGTTCCTGGGCGTCGCGGTCGTCGGGTCGGTGGCGTTGTGCCTGATGATCGCCGTCGGGCTGCGACGGCGGTGGCGCCCCCTGCCGCTGGCCATGGCCGTCGGCATCTGCTACGGCGTGACCGCCGGGCTCGTCAGCAGCATCGCCTTCCACTTCCACGGTAACCCGCTCGCCGTGTTCGGCCAGTGGCAGACGTACGCGATCGTCGTGCTCGGCCCCTTGGGGGTGCTGTTGAGCCAGAACGCCTACCAGGCCGGGCCGATGGGGGCGCCGGCCCTGGCCGCGATCACCGTCACCGACCCGTTGGTGGCGATCGGGGTCGGCCTGCTCTGGCTGCACGAGGAGATCCGGACCGGCCCGTGGGAGGTGTTCGGCGAGGTGCTCGCCCTGGCCGTCCTCGCCGCTTCGGTCTTCCTGCTCGCCCGGCGGGCACCCCATGTCAAAGGCCAGTAGGTGAGGGGATGGGGGTTTACAACTGCTGCAGGAAGAGCAGACCGAAGGCAGCGGCGAGCGCGGCGGACCCCGCGACGGTGATGATGCGAAGTCGTGCGCGCAGGTCGGCGTCCCAGCCCTCGACCGCCCCGGAGGCGCGGCGGATGAGCGGGGTGGCGGCGCGCCCCGCGCCGAAACCGACACCGGCGAGCGCGGCGACCTGCAGGTGCTGACCGCCGAGGAAGACCGCGACCGCGAGCACGTACGGGGCGGTGGCCGACAGGTACGTACGCACGCCGGTGCCGAGCTCGAACCCGAATCGCAGCGCTCCGCGCCGCGGGCTATGCCGTAGCACGTCCTGCGGCACCTGGCGGGCGTTCTGCGGCAGGGGGATGGTCACCACCTCGGCTTCCCGGAGCACTGCCAGCAGCGCCACCGCCACGATGGCCGCGTACCGCCAGGACGCCGGCAGCGGCGCCGACAGCCCGGAGAGCGCCCCGAGGACCACCCCGCTGAGCAGGCCGCCGGCGATCAGCCCCATGACGAACAGGGTGAGGAGCTTCCCCTGCGGATGCCGATCTCGCCGCCCGGGCGAGGCTAGCGCGTACGCGCTGTTGCGGGTTCAAACCGAGCCGGAGAGCGTGTAGCCGGCCAGCCCGCCGACGACCGCCCAGGTGAGCACGTGCCCGTACGCGGCGGCGAGCATCGTGCCGGCAGTGAGCAGCAGGACGGGTACGAGCGGGTCGGTGGCCCAGCGGCGCAGCGGCGGAACGGGGCGGACGGGTGGCGGCTGATCCGTCATACGGCGCCGCCGGTGAGCGTGCGCCAGCTGCTCTGTCCCACGATGCCGTTGACGTCGAGCCCGTTCTGCCGCTGGAGGTCCCGTACCGCGGAATCGGTCGCCGAACCGAAGACCCCGTCGACAGTCAGCCCGTACGCGTACTTGTTGAGTTGCCGCTGCACGCCACGCACGACGTGCCCGGCGTACGAGCGGTGCACGGTGGCCACGCGGACGGGTAGCCGCGTCCGGGGGCCGACGACGCGGCTCACCGTGATTCCCGCGGCCGACACGGTGGCCACGAGGACGGGCCAGGTCTGGGCGTCGACGACGCCGGTCGCCGGGATCGCCCTGGCCGACTGGAACTGCTTCAACCTGGTCTCGGTGGTGCTGCCGAAGCTCCCGTCCACCGTGGTGGGATAGCCCCACGCGGTCAGCAGGTGTTGCACCGTGTAGACGTTCGGGCCGGTGTGGCCGCGCCGCGTGGTGGGCCAGCTGACCGTGGTGAGGCACCCGCAGTCGGTGTTCCAGCGGCAGATCGACCTGACCCAGCCCGAACTGGTCTTCCGGTAGCCGTCGTGGCAGCGGCGCTCCACCGAGCAGGCGCACGCGCCACACGCGCCCTGGTAGCGCCACAGCCATCCGTCGTACGTGCCGGCGTAGCACTGGTTCGGCCGCAGGATCCAGTTCGTGCCGTCGTTCTTGTGGAAGCCCGTGTACGTGCCACTGGTGTTGCAGGCGGCGGCGAAGATCGTGCTCGGACCGCAGCCGGGGGAACAGTTGTGGTCGCTGGCGTACGTCGGGCACCCGCCGTAGATCGTGTATCCGTCGGCGTAGGCTCGGCGTGCGGCCGGGAAGATGCTCAGCACGGTCATTCCCAGCGCGGTGCCGGCCTGGAGCAGCGTGCGGCGGGACAGCACCCAGGACGTGGTGAGACGAGTCCTGGTCCGGCTCGCCGACGGGCGCCGCCGGGACGCGGTGCCGGTACCCGGGTCCGTTCCCCGCAGCGCGGGCACGGCGTCGAGGGTGGTCACCGGCTGCCTCCCCGTTGACTCGGCTGGACGGTCGGTCCGGTGGCGCTGCCGGACCGGTCGTCGACCTGGTCGAGCAGGTGGCGCAGTGCCACCCGGGAGCCGACGGGCTCGGATCGCTGGATGCGCCCGGTCGCGTCGATCACGACCGCGAACGGGGTGGCGATGGCGTCGTACCGGTCGAACAGGTCCGCCTGCTCGTCGAGGACGGTCAACGGCAGATCGGCCGCTTGTGGCGGGACAGTGTGGCGGTAGAGGACTCGAAGCACGGCGTCGGTTCGTCGGACCTGTTCGGCGGCCTCGTCGAGCAGTTGGTCGCAGGTCGCGCAGCCCGGGTCCAGAAAGAGCAGGACCAGGGCGGCCGGGGATGGCGGCGCCAGGTCACGGAACCGGGGCGCCGGCGAGCCGGGCCGCAGGCCGACGGACGCGGGGCGGCCGACGGTGCCGTGGGACAGGGCGTGCACCTGACGTACCAGGCCGGACACCACGAGGGCCAGCAGCAGGATCGCGATCCAGCTCAGGATCAGCGCGCTGGTCTGGAAACTCATCCGGGTACGCCTCCTCGTGTCGCCCCGGCCGCGGGCTGCTCCGGGGTCGGGTCGTGCATGGCGGCGGGCAGGTGCGTCAGGAGTGCGGTGAACGTCGCCGCGGCGAGCAGGATGATCGTGAGCGAGGTGCCGGCTCGCCCCACCGGCACGACCGCGTCGGACAGCACTGATCCGACCAGGGCCAGGCCGGCGAGCGTGGACGCGCGCGCCACCACCCAGCCGGTCATCGGCATCTCCACCCGCGAGCACCCGCAGGGGACGGTCCGCCCGGTCGACCTCACGTGCAGGCCGTAGCCCGCGTACGTGCCGAGGAGCGCGACACCGCCGGCCAGGACCACGCCCAGCAGCCGGCCACCGTCGTCGCGGAGCAGGGCGACGACTCCGGCCGCGCCGAGCAGGCCCTCGGTCGCGATGACCACCGCCGCGACGGTGGACGGCGCGGGAACCACCCGGTGGGCGGCCAGCGCCGTCGACAGCGCCGCCGGCTTCGAGAGGTGCTCACCGCAGGCGATGAGCAGGGTGAGCAGCACGGTGTACGCCGCGACGCTGGCGACGAGGGCTGACACGACGTCCTCACTCGCCGGACCGGACGCGTAGTCGAGCCACCAGGTTCGGTACCTGGTCGACCACCGTGTCGGCAAGTGGTAGCACGGTCACCCAGGTGTCCGGGCCGGCGAGCACGAAGTAGGGCCTGCCGTCCGAGAGTGTGTCCCGGAAGAGTTCTCCCGCCCGGGTCGGCAACCCTCGCCACGACGGCAACTGTCGCGCGCGCTCCGCGGTGAGCGTCGTCATGTCCAGCAGGCCGAGCCCGGGCACCTGCTTGATCACGGTTGCCGGCGCCGCGAAGTGGCTGCCGGCCCTGGTGTCGGGGCGCACGACGAGACCGTCGTCGTGCTCCGCGATCCGCAGTGTCCGCAGCGCCGCGAGCAGATTCGCGGTCGAGGCGCCGTACAGCTGGGTGACGAAGCAGTATCGGCGCCCTCGCCACGCCGCCACCAGCCGGTCCTCGCTGAGCCGGATCTGCGCGTCGTACGATTTCGCGCGCGCCGTCAACAGGACGCCGCCCTGATAATTGAGCTTCTCGTCGAAGTCGTCGACGCCGAGCGCCTGTGCCAGTTCGTCAGCCAGGCCGACCGAGCCGGCCGTGAACTCGTGCGGCCGGCCGGCGATGGTCAGCTCGACCACCGAGGTGAATGGCGCGCTGAAGTCGAGTGGGCCGCTGAGCAGGAACCGCCGACCATCCATGGCGCGGTGTGCGACATGAGTCTCTGCGGCTGCCATCCCCACCACCTCCCCCGTGGGCACGGCGCGTGGTGAACTCAGAGTATCCGTGCATGAAACTGTTTCTGACAAGACCGATGTGCCTGCTCGGCTCACAAGGCTCGGGTGAGGCCCCGCGACCGGGGCGCGGGGCCTCACCCGTGTCACCAGGTCGTGGGCTTGCCCTTCTGGAACAGCCATACGTCGAAGAAGGCGCTGAGGTTCTGGCCGGATTCCCGCTCGGCCAAGGCGATGAAGTCGGCCGTTCCGGCGTGGCTGTAGCGGTGGCTCGCCGCCCACTCGCGCAGGATGCGGAAGAAGGTGTCGTCGCCGACCTTGCCGCGCAGCGCATGCAGGGTCATCGCACCGCGGTTGTACGGGATGTTGCTGAACATGTCCACGGGGCCGGGGTCGGCGAGGACGATCTGCCAGAACGACGAGGTCTCGGCCCGACCGTAGTTGCTGCTGCTGTTGAAGGTCTGGCTGACCGAGGCGCCGCCGTTGTACTCGGTGTACATCCACTGGGCGTAGGTGGCGAAGCCCTCGTTGAGCCAGATGTCGGACCAACGCTCCGGCGAGACGCTGTCGCCGTACCACTGGTGGGCCAGCTCATGGGCCATGGTGCCGACGCTCGCCGCGCTGGAGAAGACCGGCTTGGTCTGGGTCTCCAGGGCGTAGCCCACGTTCGGGGCCCGGTCGATGATCGCACCCGTCGAGGCGAACGGGTACGGACCGAACTTCGAGGAGAAGAAGTCGATCATCTTCGGGATCTGCGCCACCGCGCTGGCTGACCCGGCGACCTGCCGTGGATCGACCGCGACGTACACCGGCACCCCGCTCGGTGTGGTCGATTCGGTGACCACGAAGTTGCCGATGGTGATCGTCGCCAGGTAGCTGGCCATCGGCTCGGTCGAGTCCCACGTGAAGGTGGTCCAGCCGTCCCTGGTCACCTGGGACAGGAGTTGGCCGTTGCCGACGGCGGTGAGTCCCTCCGGCACCTTCGCGGTGAACCGGTAGGTGGCCTTGTCGGTCGGGTGGTCGTTGGTGGGCAGCCAGGCCGGCGTGCCCTGCGGCTCCCCGACGACGAAGGCACCGTCGTCGGTCGGCACCCAGCCTTCGATGGACCCGTCCGGATCGGTGATCGGGCCCGGTACGCCGGCGTACCTCACCACCACGGTGAACGTCTGCCCGACCTTCAGCTTCGGGCGCGGGGTGACGATCAACTCCTGACCGTCGCGGGTGAATTCGGGTGAATGCTCGTTGACCGTCAGCGAGGAGATGTCCGGACCGCGGAAGTCCAGGTTGAACTGATCGAGATCTTGTGTGGCGGTCGCGGTGATCGTGGCGGTGGCGTCCATGAACCGGGTCGCCGGGTCGTAGGAAAAGTTGAAGTCGTAGTGCTGGACGTCGTACCCGCCGTTGCCCTCGTCCGGGAAGTACGGGTCGCCGACGCTCGCCGCACCAGCCGAGTAGCGGGGGGCGCCAGGATCGCCCGGTGCCGCGCCGGCCGCGTCCGGTGCCACCACCGACCCGGCGGCCACCAGGGCGACCGCGGCCACTGCGGCACCGCGCAGGCGTGGGATTGTCATGTGAATCCTCCGTATGGGAATGCCAGGGCAGGCTGATCACCAGATGAGTACGCCCTATCCATCCGCACCGACGCGAATGCGTCAAGCATCTGCAGGCCGCTCTCGCCTCCGCCGGCCCAGCTCGGCACTTCCTCCTGCGCACCCGGCCGACCGACGCGGTAGCGCCGAAGGCAGCCACTCACGGCTGGCACCACGGGACGGCGGGCACCGTTGGTGGGCCGCATCAACGGTCGGCTGCGTATCCGAACAAGCATCGAGCCCTTTCGTCGTGCTGGGTGCTGGTCATGGCGCGTGAGGGGTCGACATGGGACATTTGATTCAGATCCGACATCTCGCGCGGGATGCTTTGTCCTACGAGGTGCGGCTGATCTTCTTGCCGGCCTCTGTCTCCACCAAGGTGACGGCTCCAACCCAGCTCGGCTCGCCGGGGTACTCCCAACTCGCGGGATCGGCGAGCAGCGGCGGAAGATGCCGCCTTGCTATGACCTTGCCCGGGACGAGTCCCTTCTGACCGTCGTCGCCGATCCACCGGGCGTACCTGCACACTTCGACGAAGCCCACGATCGCGGTGGGCCGGCGGGGCGGCCTTGGCTAGGCCAGGCACCCCAACGGGCGGGGCCAGTGCTCCGCCCTTCAGGGCCGGGGGGGGTGAAGGCCCGCGCGGGAGGGGCCGCAAGGCCCTGAGCGTGCCCTTGACCGTGGTAACGTCCCATCGGGTTCCGGCGATAGCCAAGCCGGAGCCCGACACACCACCGTCGCCGCAGGGCTTGCGGAGACGAAAACCGCCGGTGGAGTGGACGTAAGACCGGGGCGACCTCCGGCGGATCGCGGTGAAGCGGGAACTCACCCGGGCGTTGCGCGTTCCACTCCCAGCGCGGAGGGAATCCCCGCCATTCATGGCGGTGGTGGATGTCAAAGTGATGACATCCACCTACCGTCCCTCACCGCCTGCACGGGTGGTCGAAAGCATCCGGCTGGCCGGGTGCGACACCGATGCTTGCCTTTTTGCGTGCCCTGGGTACGTCGCGTCCGCTGCCTTTCCGCGCAAGCGCCGACAGTCAACACAGGTCCGAAAGAGAGCCAATGTCACGGAGAGGGCCGTAATGGCAGCCGTAGGCGAACGGCAGCAGCGCCCATCCCGGCGGCGCCGCTGGGTACTGCCTGCTCCCGGCAGAACCACCTGATGCGGTGGATCTCGGGGGTGGCCGGCCTGGCCGTCCTGGTGATCACGGTGGGCAGCGTTCTGCGCAACCTGGTGGTGGCGCGCGGCCTGGGCTCGGCGCTGGTGCGGGTGCTGTGGCGGCTGATGCGATGGCTGCTGCGTCGGTTGTCGGCGCCCCTGCACAGCTACGAGGTACGCGACCGGCTCCTCGCCTGGCTGGCGCCGATCGTGCTGGTCGTGATGCTGTGGTCCTGGCTGACGGGGCTGCTGGTCGCGTACGGGCTGCTCATGCACGGACTTTCCGGATTGTCCTGGCCGGACTCCTTCCGCGAGGCAGGATCCAGCCTGTTCACCCTCGGATTCGCGTCCAACGCCCGCAGCCGGCTCAACGCGTTGGACTTCGTCGCCGCCGCGAGCGGACCGCTGGTCATCGCGCTGCAGATCGCCTACCTGCCGACACTCTACGGCGCCTTCAATCGACGGGAACTGGAGGTCACCCTGCTGGAGTCCCGGGTCTCCCAGCCCGCCTGGGGTCCGGAACTGCTGGCCCGGCAGGCCCTCGTCGGCACCGTGGACGAGCTGCAGGGGCTGTACGAGAACTGGGAGCGCCTGGCCGCGGACATCGGCGAGACCCACACGAACTATCCGGTGCTGCTGTCGTTCCGGTCACCGCGCCCGTACCGTAGCTGGGTCATCGCCCTGATCGCGGTGATGGACGCCGGCGCCATGCACATCTCCCTGGCCCCGACGGCGGCGACGGTCCCCGCGGCGCGGCTGATGCTGCGCTCGGGCTTCACCGCGCTGCGCGACATCGCTCGGGTCGTCCGTATCCCGTTCGATCCAGATCCCAGCCCGGACGGTCCGCTCCGGCTCACGTTCGAGGAGTACGCCGAGGCGGTGGCGTACGTGCAACAGGCCGGCTTCGTCGTGGAACGCTCGGCCGAGGAGTCGTGGCCGCACTTCCGCGGCTGGCGGGTCAACTACGAGAGCATCGGCTACGCGCTGGCCCGCAACGTCGACGCGGTGCCGGCGCTGTGGAGCGGCGACCGGGACTTTCCCAGCACGCCGCTGGCGCCCCGGCGGCCGACGGACCGCCGGCCGGAGCAGCCGTCCGCGCCGTGATCCCGCAACCCCGGCTGAAGTGACCACCTGAGACCGGGCATCTCCTGACGCCCCGTGACCCTGGTCAGCGGCCCGCCGTACGGGGCGTACGCCGGTTGCCGAAGGATTCCATGGTGGTGGCCTTCTTCGTCGGCGTCCGGCCGGCTGCGGTCGTGCGGGCGCGGGCCGGCGCGGCCTTCTTCGCCGGCGTCTTCTTCGCCGGGGCCCGCGTGGCGGGGGCCTTGGCGGTGCGGGTCGGGGCCGCCGTCGCGGCGGTGGACTTCTTCCGGGCCACGCGGGCGGTCGTCGCGGTGGGCTTCCCGCCCGGCGTCTTGGCCACGCTCGCCCCGGTGGCCCGTTTCGTGGCGGCCGCGACCTTCTTCGCCGCCGCCTTCCGGTTCGTCGGGGCCTTCCTGGCCCCGGTGGCCTTCCGGGCGCCGGTGGGTCTGGTGGCGGCCCCGGTCGTGCTGCGTCGCGCGTCGGCCATCTCGCTCCTCCTCGCGGTGTGCTCCGAGGCCCGCACCGACGGTGCCGTCGACGGGTCGAGCCCTGTCCAGCCGGGTCGGGCCGACCGGCCCGCTCGGCGCGCGTGTCTTCCCGCGCCCCCGGCGGCCAAACGCTCCTGGCGACACCTGATGGGCAGGGTGCGCCTGGACGGGCGGCGTGTCGTCGTCCGCGTCGACCTGGACTCGCAGGTGGTCCTCGCCGACCACCGAGGCGTCGGGCCCGAAGGACGACGCGGCTCAGATCCAGGGCAGCGGGTCGACTGGACGCCCGCCGAGCCGTACCTCGAAGTGCAGATGGGGACCGGTGGAGGCGCCGGTCGATCCGACCAGTCCGACCACCTGGCCGGCGCGGACCCGCTGACCGGGCGACACCAGCAGCCTGGACTGGTGGCCGTAGCAGGTGGACAGTCGCTGCCCGTCCGCCCTGCCGTGGTCGATGCAGGTGTAGTTGCCATAGCCGCCGTACCAACCGGCGCGCGACACCCGGCCGTCGGCGGCCGCGAGGATCGGGGTGCCGATCGGGGCGGCGAGATCCACACCGGGGTGCAGCTGCCACACGTGGTAGTACGGGTCGAACCGGGTGCCGAACTGGCTGGTGAGCCGGCCCGACAGGGGACGGCCGAGCCGGCCCCGACCGGCGGTGGCGACGCTGTGGGCTGGTGCCGCCACGGCGGCCACGGCGCGTACGCGACGGTTGATCTCCTGCCGGAGCCGCGCCTCCTCCTGCCGGCGGCGGACGAGCTCGGCCTGGCCGGAGGTGATCGCGCCGGACAGGGCGACAGCGTGGCCGGTGGGGGTGTCCACGACGTCCGCGGAGTCCGCCACGGCGAAGGGCGATGCCGCATCCGCATCCCCGCCGGCGGTCAGGGCGGTCAGCAGTTGCAGCACCGGATCCGGTCCGCTCCGCACTCTGATGAGGTCGTCGCGGGTCCGGGCGAGGATGTTCTCCAGATACTGGATCCGGTGCTGGACGTCGCTGAGCGCGGCGACCTGGCGGGCCTGCGGCGTGACGGCGGCGTCCACCGGCGGCTGCGGGTAAAGGTCGGCGCCGGGGTCGCCGGCGATGAGCGCGGGGGCCGATCCGGGGTTCACCGTCGACCCGTCGTCGCCGGGTGGGGCCGGGGTGTCCACCTGCGGTGGCTTGTGGGTGGGCGGCGGGGTGGTCGCGGGCGGCGCCGGGTGTCCGGTCGACGCAGTGGGCGACGGGAGGGTCGGCGGCTCGACCGAGGGCAGCTTGATGGGTGGCAGCGTCACCTTCGGCGGTTCCAGCGGCGGCAGTGACACGGTCAGCGACGGGCTGGGCAGGGTCGGCAGGGGCAGTGGTCCCTGCCCTGAGGTCTGTGCCACGGCGGTCGTCGCCCCGGCGTCCAGGCAGAGGGACGTCATCATCAGCGTGGCCGTCCCGGCGACGGTCGCCAGCGTGGCCTGTCGCCACCACCGTTGGTCCATGCCGTACTCCTGCCGCCGGCCGTTCCCGTCCCTCTGCTACATCGGATCCCGGTGCCCGACCGTTACAGCCGGCCGGGTGGCGGCGGGCCGTGACGCCGCCGCAGCCGCCGCGTCAGGAGCGCAACCGCCGCGACCGCGCCGGCCACCACCACCGCCGCGACGGCCGGCACCCGCATCGACCGTCCGGGTGGCGGAACCTCGCTCCCCACCGCCGGCGACTCCGGCGGTGGATCGGTGCGGGTGGCCGTCGAGCCCGGGAGCAGATACGCGTTGCTGGCGATCTGGCCGCCCGTCGCGGTGGACTCCGCCGAGGTGACGCTGACCCGGTTGCGGACCAGCGTGCCTGGCGGCGCACCCGGACGTACCCGCCCGGCGATCGTGATCCGCGGCACCGCTCCGGCGGTGCCCAGGCGCAGGTCACCGAGCTCGCAGACGACGGTACGAGGGGACGCCGCGCACCGACCCGGCTCGGCCCGGGTGGTGACACCGTCGAGATCAGCCGTCGTGGTGAACGTGACCCGCGTCGCCGTGAGGGTGCCCCTACCGGAGATCGTGACGGCGTGGGTCACCTGCTGCCCGGGGAGCGCGCCGAACGGTGTCGACGTCAGCACCGGCGCGGCGTCCACCGCCGGGGACGGTGACGGCGTCGGTGCGGCTGCGGCCACCGCGACCATCAGGCCCACCACCGGCGCGGCAAAAGGTCCCCACATTCTCACACTGTAAGCCGACCTCATTGCGGATGCGGGGCGGGCGATCCCGGCCGGCGGACGACCGACGTCCTCGTACTTGTCGGGTGGCGGTTGCTGGTCGAAGGATGGGTGATCCGGGCGAGGTTACCGCCCATTCAGGGACTGGTTGGTGGACATAGCAGGCGCTCCGCCAGTGGTAGCCGTAGGGGTTCCAGGCAGAGGTTGACAACGGGGGACTCCGGCGGCGGTGGCGCGGTGGTCGGGGACGGGGACGGGGACGGACCGGTGGTCGGGGGCGGCGTCGTGGTCGGGGCCGGCACGGCGGGCGGGGCGGGGCGGGCAGCCCGGCCCGCGGGCGTGACCGCTGAGGGGGCGCTCCCGCTCGTCCTGTGCTGGCGCGGCGTCGGTCCATCTACCGTGGGCGTGCCGCTGGTAGGCGGAGTTGCCGTCGGGCCGGTCAGCGATGCGGCGGTACCGCTGTCCGGTGCTGCGGGCCTGGTGGGGGTGCTTGGGGCGGTGGCGCCGATGGCGTCCGGTGCGTCGGTGGTGACGGCGGTGACGCCTGTACCCGCGTCGGCCCGGTACGGCGGGCCGGCCTGCTTCGTCGGGGACGTGCCGGCGGCCAGCGTCGCGAACGTCAACGCGACGAGGGCGGCAGCGGTGGCCGCCAGGCGATCGGGGCGCAGCGCGGTCAGCGGGGCGTGGTCCGGGTGGGCCGGTGGCGGTGGCGTCGGCCGTGCCTTCTGATGCCCGTCCAACAGGGCGTCGATCTGTGCGGCGATGGCGGCACGCTGCCCGGTGGCGGCGGCGAAGGCGAGGGTGAGGTAGAAGCGGAAGTTCACGGTGGCGGTGGCCGGCACGCGTAGTCCGGCAAGCCGACTTCCGTCGGTGGTGTGGAGCAGGGTGAGGGAGGCGTCCGGGTGGTGCGCGGGCCCCACCATGTCCGGGTACGTCCACTCACGCCGGCCCTCTCGTCCGGAGAAGACGATCCGGTGGTTGGTCACGGCCGCCATGCCTGCGTCGACGACCCGCAGGCCCATCGGCAGGCCGCGACCGGGCGTGTCGACCCCGGGCGCCGTGACGGCCAGCTCCGGCGCGGGCAGTCCGGCGATGTGCCGCGCCTCGGCCTCGACCAGCTCCGCAGCCGGCAGCACCCAGTAGACGACCTCGTCGCGGCCCAGGTCCACTGGCAGGCTGTTGTGCGGCTGCGGGTACCCGTGAAACCCGGCGGCCTCGATCTGCAGCCGGATCAGGTGGTCGTTGCGCCGGTGCCAGGCCTCGGCCTCGCTGTCGAACGCGCGCTGCCGGCGGTCGTTCTCGCGCAGCGCCCACGTGACCCGCCATCGCGGCGCTGCCGCCCGAACCGTCATGATGATGGGTGATTTTGCCGTCACCTTCCGTACAACCACTCCCGTCGAGACAGGACACGCGCGAAGGTGCGATCCGTACCTTTGTTCCTGAAGGAGAGAATTGGCCTGCGGTCAACGAGCGCATCTTTGCGCCAGTATCCCCTAAATGGGGGGCTTTGCCCACTTTTGGGCGGCTGGGTGTGCTTAGCTCCAACGAGGAACGGCGGCCTCCGACACGGAAGGGGACTGGCATGCACGGGCGTGAGCTGCGGGGCCTGCTGCATCCGTTCTTGCTGCTTCTGATCCTCGAGCGGCCCGGTCACGGATACGACCTGATCGACCGACTTGAGGCGCTGGGAATGCCCGATGTGGAGCCGGCCCACGTCTACCGGGTGCTCCGCGGCTTGGAGCGCGACCGCTCGCTGATCTCCATGTGGGAGACCGCTGAGCCGGGGCCGGCGCGCCGCCGCTACGAGCTGACGGCCAAGGGACGTGCCGATCTCCGGTCGATGATCGGCCGCTTGGCGCAACTCGATCAGGTCATCGGTGCCTGCCTGAGGCGCTCGGCGGATGCCTTTGCCAGGTCGCGGGACGGGCACCGTGATCCCTACGCCGCTTCCCACTGTTGAAGGGGACAAGATGCACTCGTCCGTGATCCCGGCGGCCCGGCTCGCGTTCGCCCGCCGGGTGGCGCCCGCAGAGGCGCTCGCGGGTGACGCGCCGCAGGTCGCGAAGGCCTGCTACGACATGTCCGGGCGCTTCCGCCGCGGCGGCAAGCTGATCGTCTTCGGTAACGGCGGCCCGGCGACCGACGCCCAGCACGTCGTGGTCGAGTTCGTTCATCCCGTCATCGTCGGCAAGCGGGCGCTGCCGGCGGTCTCGCTGACGAGCGACACCGCCACCCTCACCGGAATCGCCCGGACCGAGGGCTTCGACGAGGTGTTCGCCGCCCAGCTGCGCCTGCTCGCCGCCCCGGAGGACATCGCGCTCGGGCTGTCCGCCGACGGTCGGTGTGTCAACGTGCGTCGGGGCCTGGAGGCCGCCCGCGACCTCGGAATGCTCACGGTGGCGCTCGTCGGCGGCGACGGCGGGGACATCGGCCGCGGCGGGGTCGCCGACCACGTCGTCGTCGCCAGGTCCGACGACCCGTGCATCGTGAAGGAGGTGCACGTGACGATCTATCACCTCCTGTGGGAGATGGTGCAGGTGTTCCTGGAGCAGCCCGGTCCGTCGGAGCCGGCGGTGATCCGGTGAACGGGCGGCCGGTCACCTCGCCGTCCGGCCGTCCGACCACACCGGTCGGGCTCGACTGCCACGACGAGGTCTGCATCACCTGTTCGGACGTCGCGGTTGCCGTCCGGGTCCGTGAGCTGCTGCTCGGCGGCCTGGCCGTGGTCGACACGGACGCCGGACCGGAAGAGGTGAGCGTTGCGCTGGTCGACGCGGCACCGGGCGATGTGGTGCTCGTGCACGCGAAGGAGGCCATCGCGGTCGTGGAGAGGGCCCGATGAGCGCCCGGGTCGAGGGTGCCCTCGGCGCGCTCTACCCGTTCCTCGACAGCCGGGCGACCGACGCCGAGGCGGTGCTCGCCGAAGTCACCCGGTCCACGGCGGACAAGGCGGCGGAGATCGTCATCCTCCGTGAATCCCTGGTGCCCGAGCACGGGCGCCGGTTGGTCGAGTGCGCCCACCGGCTCGCCGCAGTGCTCCAGGCCGGCGGCAGGCTGTTCACGTTCGGCAACGGCGGCAGCAGCACCGACGCTCAGGACCTCGCGCAGTTGTTTCTGCACCCGCCGAAGGCCGCCCGACCGCTGCCGGCCTTCTCGCTGACCCACGACGTCGCGGTGCTCACCGCGCTCTCCAACGATGTCGGGTTCGACGTGGTCTTCGCCCGGCAGTTGGCCGCGTTCGGTCGCGCCGGCGACGTCGCGGTAGGCCTCTCCACCAGCGGCGGATCGACCAACGTGCTGCGGGCCTTTGACGAGGCCGCTCGGCGGGGCATGGTCACCGTCGGGCTCGCCGGTTACGACGGCGGCAAGATGGCGGAGTCCGAGGCCGTCGACTATCTGTTCGTGGTGCCGTCCGCCTCCGTGCACCGGGTGCAGGAGGCGCAGACCACGATCTATCACGTGCTCTGGGAACTCACCCAGCAGGCACTGGCCGGCGAACTCTGACAGCCGCCGTGGTGCTGGCTGGTGCGGGGCGGATACGGGTCCGCGTCGAGGGCATCGTGCAGGGGGTCGGCTTCCGTCCGTTCGTGCACCACCTCGCCGCCGAGTACCGCCTGGCCGGTTTTGTCGGCAACGACACCGAGGGCGTCTTCGCCGAGGTCGAGGGCGAGGCGGCGGCGATGGCCGGCTTCGTGGCGGACCTCAGCCGGCGCGCACCGACGCTGGCGCAGGTCGAACGGGTCAGCACCGAAGTGGTGCCGCCGACCGGGCAGCGCGGCTTCGGCATCGTCGCCAGCGTCACCGGCGTCGGTCGCGCAACGTTGATCTCGCCGGATACCGCCACCTGCCCGGACTGCCTCGCCGAACTGTCCGATGCGGCGGACCGGCGCCACGGCTACCCGTTGACGAACTGCACCAACTGCGGCCCGCGGTTCACGATCGTCACGGACGTGCCGTACGACCGCCGCGCCACCACCATGGCCGAGTTTCCGCTCTGCGCGGACTGCGCCGCCGAGTACGCGGATCCGCAGGACCGCCGCTTCCACGCCGAGCCGGTGTGCTGCCCGGCCTGCGGCCCCACCCTCCGGCTCGTCGACGCCGACGGCGCCCCGGTTCCGGGCGATCCCGTGGAGGCCGCCGCGCGGTGGCTGCGGGACGGTCGGATCGTCGCGGTCAAGGGGCTGGGCGGCTACCACCTGGCCACCCGTGCCGACGACGAGCAGGCTGTCTCGGCGCTGCGCGCCGGCAAGCGCCGCGAGGAGAAGCCGTTCGCCGTGATGGCCGGCGACCTTGGGGCGGCGCGCGTGCTGGTCGACGTGCCGCCGGCGGCGGTGCCGGTGCTCACCGGTGCCCGCCGTCCCGTGGTGCTGCTGCCACGCCGGGCCGACGCCCCGGTCGCGGCGTCGGTGGCGCCGGACAACCGCGACCTGGGTGTCATGCTGCCGTACGCGCCGCTGCACCATCTGCTGCTCGGCCGGCTCGGCACGCCGATCGTGCTGACCAGCGGTAACACCTCGGACGAACCGATCGCTCACCGCGACGACGACGCCCGGGAGCGGCTGGCGCACATCGCCGACGGTTTCCTCGTGCACGACCGGCGGATCCACGTCCGCACCGACGACTCGGTGGTGCGCGTGTTCCGGGGCCGCGAGCTGCCGGTGCGGCGGTCCCGCGGTTACGTGCCCGCCCCGGTGACCGTGCCGTGGCCGTTCGACCGACCGGTGCTGGCGTGCGGCGCGGAGCTGAAGAACACGTTCTGCGTGGCCAAGGGACGGCGCGCGTTCGTGTCGCACCACATCGGCGACCTGGAGAACTACGAGACCCTGTGCGCGTTCACCGACGGGATCGAGCACTTCAGCCGGCTCTTCGACGTCCGGCCGGAGATCGTCGCCCACGATCTGCACCCCGAGTACCTGTCGACCAAGTACGCGCTGCGGCGCGCCGACGTCGAGCTGGTCGGCGTCCAGCACCACCATGCCCACATCGCGTCCTGCCTGGCCGACAACGGCGACCCCGGCCCGGTGATCGGCGTCGCCCTCGACGGTCTGGGGTTCGGCTCGGACGGCACCCTCTGGGGAGGTGAGCTGCTCGTCGCCGACCTGCGCGGGTTCGATCGGGTCGGCCACCTGGGCGCGGTGCCGATGCCGGGCGGGGTCGCGGCGGTACGTGAGCCGTGGCGGATGGCGGTGGCGTACCTCGACGAGATCTACGGCGACGCGGTGCCCGACCTGGCGGTGGTACGGCGGCACGAGCGGCGGTGGTCCACGGTGGTGGCGCTGACACGCAGCGGAACGAACTCGCCGCGCACCTCGAGCGCCGGCCGTTTGTTCGACGCCGTCTCGGCGATCCTCGGCCTGCGCGACCGGGTCACGTACGAGGGGCAGGCCGCGATCGCCCTGGAGCAGCGGGCTCGTCTCGACGAACGCGGCGGCTACCGGGTCGAGGCGGTCGGGCCGGTCCCGCTCGTCGACGTCGGGCGCGGGCTGGTCCGGTGCGTGGTCGATGACCTGCTCGCCGACGTGGACCCCGGCCGGATCGCCGCGCGCTTCCACCACGGCCTGGCCGACGCCGTGGTACGGGCGGCGGAAGCCGTCCGGGAGAGCACCGGTCTGACCAGCGTCGCGCTGTCCGGCGGCGTCTTCCAGAACGTGCTGCTGCTCGACCGCGTGGTGTGCGGGCTGGAGACGAAGGGGTTCCGGGTGCTCGTGCACTCGCGGGTGCCGCCCAACGACGGAGGCGTCTGCCTCGGCCAGGCGGTGGTGGCCGCCGCCCGTCACCGGGCTGACCCGGCGGCCTGAGCGGCACTCTGCCGGTGCCGCGTCAGCAGATCCGCGGCAGCGGATCTCCCACCAGCATGTCGACGACGCGGGTACCGCCGAACGCCGTTTTGAGCAGTACGATCCCGGGCGGGTCGGCGGCGACCCGGCCGATGATCGCCGCACCCTCGCCCAGCCGGTGGGCGCGCAGCGCGGCCACGGCCGCCTCCGCCTGCGTGCCGTCCACCACGGCGACGAAACGTCCCTCGCAGGCCACGTAGAGCGGGTCGATACCGAGCAGTTCGCAGGCGCCGGTCACCGCGGGGCGTACCGGTACCGAGGCCTCGTCGACGACGACGGCGACCTGTGCCGCCTGCGCGACCTCGTTGAGGATCGTCGCCACCCCGCCCCGGGTCGCGTCCCGCAGCAGCCGCACATCGGGGGCCGCGTCCAGCAGGGCGTCCAGGAGACCGTGCAGCGGCGCGGTGTCCGAGACGAGGTCGGCCTCGATGTCCAGTTCGCCACGGGCGAGCATGATCGTGACGCCGTGGTCGCCGATGGGCCCTGATACGACGACCGCGTCGCCGGGGCGGATGTGCGGGGTGCCCAGCGTCACCGGCCGCTCCAGCACACCGACGCCCGCCGTGTTGATGTAGCAGCCGTCGGCCTTGCCCCGCTGCACCACCTTCGTGTCGCCGGTGACCACCTGGACACCGGCGCGGTCCGCCGCGCGGGCCATGGACGTGGCGATCCGTTGCAGGTCGGTGACGGGAAAGCCCTCCTCGAGGATGAACCCGGCCGCCAGGTACAACGGACGGGCGCCGCTGACCGCGAGGTCGTTGACCGTGCCGTTGACGGCGAGATCGCCGATGTCCCCGCCGGGAAAGAACAGCGGCGACACGACGTACGAGTCGGTGGTGAAGGCCAGTCGGGTGCCGTGCACGGAGAGCACGGCCGCGTCGTCGAGCGCCTCCAACGTCGGGTTGCGGAACGCCTCGACGAACAGCCCTTCGACCAGGGTGTGCGTCGCCTTCCCGCCCGCGCCGTGCGCGAGCGTGACCCGGCTCTCCCGGACCTTCGGCTTGCGCCGGCGCGCCCGCTCGATGCGGTGCAGCACCTGCTGCTCCGGCGACGAGCGGTCGGGCTCCCGGTCGGCGATCGCGCCGGCCTCGGTCACCGCGCGCTCGGCCCATTCCGCGGTACGTTCGGTCGTCATGCCCGCGTCGCCTCCGTCAACCGCTGCCGGGTGAAGCGGCCGAAGTTGTAGTAGGCCGCGCAGGCGCCTTCCGACGAGACCATGCATGTGCCGATGGGCGTCTCCGGCGTGCAGGCGGTGCCGAACACCTTGCACTCCCAAGGTTTGAGCACACCCTTGAGCACCTCGCCGCACTGGCAGGCCTTCGGGTCCGCCACCCGCACCCCGGGGACGTCGAAGAGTTGTTCGGCGTCGTACGCCGCGTACTCGTCCCGCATCCGTAGCGCGGAGTGCGAGATGAAGCCGAGGCCGCGCCATTCGAAGTACGGTCGCAGCTGCATGACCTGGCCGATCGCCTCCAGTGCCCGCAGGTTGCCGTCCCAGGGCACCACCCGGGTGTACTGGTTCTCCACCTCGCAGCGGCCCTCGGCGAGCTGCTTGAGCAGCATGAAGACCGACTGCAGGAGGTCCAGCGGTTCGAACCCGGCGCACACCAGCGGCTTGCCGTAGTCGCGGGCGATGAACTCGTAGGGGCGGCAGCCGATGACCGTGGAGACGTGCCCGGGCCCGAGGAAGCCGTCCAGGCGCAGGTCGGGGGAGTCGAGGATCGCCTTGATCGCCGGGAGGATGGTGACGTGGTTGCAGAAGACCGAGAAGTTGTCGATTCCCTCGGCGGCTGCCCGCAGCACGGTCACCGCGGTCGACGGTGAGGTGGTCTCGAACCCGATCGCCATGAAGACGACCCTGCGGTCGGGGTTGGTTCGGGCGATCTTCAGCGCGTCCAACGGTGAGTACACCATCCGGATGTCCGCGCCGGCCGCCTTGGCGTCGAGGAACGAGCCGGTGCCGCCGGGCACCCGCATCATGTCGCCGAACGCCGTCATGATGACGCCCGGTTCATGGGCGAGGGCGATGGCGTCGTCGACCCGGCCCATCGGGATCACACACACCGGGCATCCCGGCCCGTGCACGAGCGAGACCTGCTCCGGCAGGTAGTCCTCGAGCCCGTGCTTGTAGATGGTGTGCGTGTGACCGCCGCAGACCTCCATGAACTTGTACTGCCGTCCCGGTTCGCACAACGCGGCGATCTGGGTGGCCAGCGCCTGAGCCCTGTCGGCGTCGCGGTACTCGTCGACGTAACGCATGGGTCACCGCTCCTAGGTGATGTCGGATTCGGCGAGCGCCTGCAGCTCGTCGGTGTACGCCTGCCCGAGGCTGGTCAGCATCGCCAACGTGGCGGCCGCCTCGGTCTCGTCGATCTTCGACATGGCGAACCCGACATGGACGAGCACCCAGTCTCCGATTCCTATCTGGTCCGGACCGAGCAGGCCGATGTTGATCGCCCGTCGGACGCCCACGACGTCCACGATGGCGAGGTCGTCGTGGCCGGCTTTGATCTCGACGATCTCGCCCGGGATTCCTAGGCACATCGGCTCATTCGTCCTTTCCGGTCACATTTTCTCGATCTTGATGTAGCGCCGCAGCGCGGGTAGTTCCTTCCAGAACATCCCCACCACGGCGACGCCGGCCACCAGCGCCAACAGCTTTCGCACAGCTCACCTCCTTCGGACCCGCGCCGGCTCAGCCCGGCGGCAGGTTCGGCATGATCGGCAGGACCGGGCCGTGCTTCTTGGGCCGGATGCCGGTCGAGCGGCGGGCATCCACCGTCCCGTCATCGTGATGGCCCGCCTGCTTCCTTCTCCGCGAGTTGCCCTCCTCGACGCCCTTGGTGTGCGCCGGCGCGTCGAGTTCGACATCGGGATCGCCCACTCGGATCTCGCCCATTACCGCCCCCTCCATCAGTCGTTGCCGGACGGCCGACCATGCCGTCGGCCGAGATCGTCGAAGAACCGCGCGATCTCCCGCCACACCGCGCTTCCCCCGGACATGCCCGTCCAGTGCTGCCGGATGAGCGCCACGAGCCGGAAGCAGTCGTCGAGCGGCACCACCCACTGTTGGCCGCCGCCGCGCGGCGTGCCGGTCCACACCAGGAACGCCTCGACCCGTGGCGTCAGCTCGGCCAGCGCGGGTGAGCGCGCCTCGATGGCCCGCCAGGCGCCGGCATCGATCTCCGACTCGGTCGTGCCGAGGGGGCTCGGGTAGTGCCCGAGCACCCGGCCGTCCCGCTGCTTCACGAAGAACACCAGGCCGACCGGCACGCCGAGCTCGTCGGCGGACAGACCGGTCAACCGCCTGCCCTGGGTGGGAAGGAGCTGGTACCGGCCGCCGCCGGCCGCCTCGCGTTCGAACAGCAGGGAGCACGGGGTGCAGGCGCACATCAGCTCCCCGTCCTGCTCGTCCCACACGTGCCGGTGCTCGGGGCCGACCGGCCCGGCGCACATGCCGCAGCGCTCGACCGCGGCCGCGCGCTGCCCGGCGCGGCGGATCGCCCGCTGCAGCGCGCCCGCGGTCATGGCGTGCCACCCAACGCCAGCGGCCCGGCGGCGCGCCCCGCCTCGCGCGTCGTCGCCGCCTCGGGCCGGTCCGGCCGCTGCCACAGGGTGGTGACCGGGATCAGCGCCGGAGCCGGCGCGGGCGCCACCACGTCGACGGCGGACAGCTCCGGCGCGAACGTCAGCACCTGCTCCCGCACCAGGTCCCGCAGGGCCGCGCCGCCACCGCCACACGACCTGGCGGACAGGCTGATCCGCGCCACCTCGTCCTGAACACCGATCAGCGCGATCTCGGCACCCTGCGCGTGCAGCCGCGGCCGGAGGTCGTCGACCGCCCGTGCCACCCGCCGGTCCAGCGGATCCGGATGGATGCGGTGCAACAGCAGCAGGTGCCGCAGCAGCTCGTCGTTGGTGAGCCGGTCGAGCGCGCGGGGGCTGCCGGCGGCGAGGTCGGTGACCCGGGCCAGCGCCTCGCCGTACACCTCGGTCAGCAGCTCGACGGCCTTCAACGCCAGCTCGGCGGTGCGGCCGGGGGTCTGCTCGAGCTGGCCGAGCATGGCGTCCAGGCGGGCCAGCCGCGGCTCGACGGCCGTGTCGTCGAGCCGCTGGAGGTCCGGCTGCTCACCCATGTGACGCGCCGAACATCGGCGAGTGGATCTTCTTGAGGGTACGGCCGCCGCCGACGTACATGTGCACCCCACAGGGCAGGCAGGGATCGAAGCTGCGCACCGCCCGCATGATGTCGACGCCCTTGAAGTTGTCCGGGCCGTTCTCCTCGAAGATCGGCATGTTCTGGATCGAGTCCTCGTACGGCCCCGGGGTGCCGTAGCTGTCGCGGGGACTGCCGTTCCACGGCGTCGGCGGATACGGGTGGTAGTTGGCGATCTTGCGGTCCCTGATCACGATGTGGTGCGAAAGGGTGCCCCGTACGGCCTCGTGGAAGCCGCACCCGATGGCCTCGTCCGGCACGTCGAACTCGGTGAAGACCCGCATGTCGCCGGCGCGCATCCGCTCCATCGCCCGTTCCAGGAAGTACAGCGACATGGCCGCGGCGTACGCGATGAAGTAGGCCCGCGAGCGGTCTCGCTCCAGTGCGTTCGACCATTTCGGGATCTTCCACTCCAGCGTCATCTCGGGCAGCTGCTGGCTCTTGGGGAGCGAGATCAGCACGCTGTGCCCGGTCGACTTGACGTACGGGGTGTCGACCATCTTCGCCAGTGCGGTGGTGTACAGCCGGGCGAAGCAGCCGCCGCCGGTGTCCAGCGCGAGATGCTCTCCGCTGCTCTTGTCGAACCAGCGGGGGCTCATCACCCAGCTGTACTTGTCGTTGAAGTCGCGCTTGCCCGGATCCGGGAGGGTGGTCTGGTTCCAGGGGTGGCGGATGTCGACCGGATTGCCGAGCGGGTCGTACTTGACGAATGGCTCCTCCTGGCCGACCCAGTCCTTGTAGTACGAGCTGCCGAGCAGGATCCGGATGCCGAGGTTGATGTCGACCAGGTCCGTGGTGAGCAGCTTGCCGTCGACGACGATGCCGGGGGTGACGTGCATGGCCCGCCCCCAGTTCGTCATGGTCTCGTACCGGTAGTCGACGACGTCGGGGTTCTGGAACGAGCCCCAGCAGCCGAGCAGGACCCGGCGGCGGCCGACCTCCTCGTAGCCGGGCAGCGCCTCGTACCAGAAGTCGAAGATGTCGTCGTTCAGGGCGACGGCCTTCTTGACGAAGTCCAGGATGCTGATCAGCCGGCTCAGGTAGTCGGTGAACAGCGACGGCTGCGGCATGGTGCCGACGCCGCCGGGGTAGACCGTCGACGGGTGGACGTGCCGGCCCTCCATGAGGCAGAACATCTCCCGGGTCGTCCGGCTGACCTTCAGCGCCTCCTTGTAGACCTCGCCCTCGAACGGGTTGTAGGCCCGCATGATGTCGGCGATCGTCCGGTAGCCGTGGATGTCCCGGCCCGGTGCCGCGGTGACTTCCGCACGGGCGAGGACGCTGGGGTTGGTCTGCTTGACCATCGCCTCGCAGAAGTCGACGAAGACGAGATTGTCCTGGAAGAGGGTGTGGTCGAACATGTACTCGGCGGCCTCGCCGAGGTTGATGATCCACTCGGCCAGCGGCGGGGTCTTGATGCCGTACGCCATGTTCTGCGCGTACACCGAGCAGGTCGTGTGGTTGTCGCCGCAGATGCCGCAGATCCGGCTGGTGATGAAGCCGGCGTCCCGCGGGTCCTTGCCCTTCATGAACACCGAGTAGCCGCGGAACAGCGACGACGTGGTGTGGCATTCGGCGACCACCCGGTTCGCGAAGTCGATCTTCGTGTAGACGCCGAGGTTGCCGATGATCCGGGTGATCGGATCCCAGGCCATCTCCACCAGTTCGCCGGGCTTCTGGCCGGCGGCCGGCTTCGGTTTCGTCGCGGTCACGGTCGGTTCCTCTCCTCTGCTGCCTGACGACGGGGGTCCGCCGGACCGTAGGGACGCCAGCGGGGGTTGTAGCCGCTGGTGAGCTCCGGACCGTTGTGGTGCCACTTCGGTTCCCGGTTGGCGGTGGCGTTGGTGATGCCGCGCAGGCGGCGGATCAACGCGCCGTACGGCTTGATGAGCAGCGTGGACAGGCTGCCACCGGGAGGCATGTCCATGAACGGCATGAACTTGTCGGGGAAGCCCGGCATGGTGCAGCCGATGCAGATGCCGCCGACGTTGGGGCAGCCGCCCACGCCGCCCATCCAGCCGCGCTTCGGGACGTTGCAGTTGATGACCGGCCCCCAGCAGCCGATCTTCACCTGGCACTTGGGCGAGTTGTAGTCCTTGGCGAAGTCGGCCTGCTCGTAGTAGGCGGCCCGGTCGCAGCCCTCGTGCACGGTCTTGCCGAACAGCCACTGCGGCCGCAGCATGTGGTCCAGCGGCGGGGGCGGCGCCGAGCCGGCGGCGTGGTAGAGCACCCAGGTCAGGGTCTCCATGAAGTTCTCCGGCTGGATCGGGCAGCCCGGGACGTTGACGATCGGCAGGCCGCCCTGCGACCGGAAGTCCCACCCGAGATAGTCGGCCAGGCCCATGCAGCCGGTCGGGTTGCCCGCCATGGCGTGGATGCCGCCGTACGTCGCGCAGGTGCCGGCGGCGACGACCGCCCACGCCTTCGGCGCCAACTGGTCGATCCACCAGTTCAGGGTCAGCGGCTCACCGGTGGCCTCGTCGTTGCCGAACGACGTCCAGTACCCGTCGCCGTTGATGTTCTCGTTCGGGATCGAGCCCTCGATCACGAGGATGAACGGCTCGGTCATCTCCCCACGAGCCGCCTTCCGGTACGGCGCCAGGAACTCCTCGCCGCCGGCCGCCGGCGACAACACCTTGTTGTGCAGGTTGACCTTCGGCAGACCGGGAACGAGCCCGAGCACGATGTCCTCGATCGCCGGCTGACCGGAGGCCGTCATCGACACGGTATCTCCGTCACAACTCATGCCCTCGGAGATCCAGAGAATGGTGACCTCGTCGAACCCGTTCTCCTGCGGGATCACCGCGGTGTCGCGTACGCCCTCTGTCATCAACAGATTCCTTCCGTGGATACTCCGGCCTTCAGGCCGGGGAGGAAACGGAACCCCTGCGAAGCAGAACAGGGACAGCCGATCCGCCGCCTGGGCCGATCGGCGTCTGCCCGCGTGTCACCGCGAGCGTCACCGCTCGGCTCGCTAGCATGTGGACGGTGACCAGGGCGGTGAAGCGGGCGTACAAATACCGCTTCTACCCGGTCCCCGAGCAGGCCGGCCTGCTGAACCGGACGTTTGGGTGTGTCCGCAAGGTCTACAACCTGGCCCTGCACGCGCGGACCGAGGCGTGGCAGCAGCGGCAGGAGCGGGTCACCTACAACGCCACCAGCGCGATGCTCACCGAGTGGAAGAGAACCGAGGAGCTGGCCTTCCTCAACGAGGTGTCGTCGGTGCCGTTGCAGCAGACGCTGCGGCACCTGCAGGGCGCGTTCGTCGCGTTCTGGGACAAGCGTGCCCGCTACCCGCGTTTCAAGAGCAGGAAGCGGTCGCGGGCGTCGGCCGAGTTCACCTCCAGCGCGTTCCGCTACCCCTACGGCACACTCGTGCTGGCGAAGATGGCCGAGCCGTTGGACATCGTCTGGTCCCGACCGCTGCCCGAAGGGCAGGTCCCGTCCACCGTGACCGTGTCCCGCGATGCCGCCGGGCGGTGGTTCGTGTCCCTGCTGTGCGCCGACACCATCACCCCCGCACCGGTCAGCAGCGCGGCGGTTGGTATCGACGCCGGCCTGGACTCGCTGCTGACCCCCACCGGGGAGAAGATCACCAACCCCCGGCACGAACGCGCCGACCGCGCCCGCCTCGCCAAGGCTCAGCGGGAGCTGGCCCGCAAGGAGAAAGGCTCCAACAACCGGGCCAAGGCCAGGCTCGTCGTCGCCCGGGTCCATGCCCGCATCGCCGACCGCCGGCGGGACCTCCTGCACAAGCTGACCAGTCGACTCGTGCGTGACAACCAAACGCTCGTGATCGAGGACCTGACCGTGCGCAACATGGTCAAGAACCACTCCCTCGCCCGCGCCATCTCCGACGCGTCCTGGCGACAGTTCCGCGAACTGCTCACCTACAAGTGCGCCTGGTACGGCCGGGACCTGGTCGTGATCGACCGCTGGTACCCGTCCTCCAAGGTTTGCTCGACCTGCGGAGCCATAGCGGAGACCATGCCGTTGAACGTGCGGGCGTGGACGTGCCGGTGCGGTGCCGTCCACGACCGCGACGTGAACGCGGCACGTAACATTCTGACCGCCGGGCTGGCGGTGACGGCCTGTGGAGCCGGTGTAAGACCTCAACGGGACTCCTCCCGGACGGGGCGGTCGGCGACGAAGCAGGAAACCCCTGGGGCGACCCAGGGAATCCCCCACCTTTAGGCGGGGGAGGATGTCAAGTGCGTGGCCTCCCTTGCATCCGATCCCGCAGCCGGTCGTAGATGGCCGCCACCGGCGCCGCGAGGGCCAGCGCCGGCGGCTTGTCCGGCGCGTGCGGGTGCGGGCGCGTCGGGGCGGCCTGTTTGCCCTGGTCGATCTCCCGGCCCAGCTCGCTGAGGGCCTGCTCGTCGGCCCGGGCGCACAGCTGCGGCATGAGCTCGTTCTCGTCGTCCCGCACATGCCGGGCGACGGCCGACGCCAGCCGCGCCATCAGCTCGTCCTGCGCCGGATCTCCCACCCGGCAGCGGTCCAGTTGAAGCAGCAACTCCTTGATGGGCGCGTGCCCGGCGAGGTGTTCGTCGACCCGCCCGCCGTCCAACACCCGCGCGGCGAACGGGTAGAAGAGCACCTCCTCGAGCGCGGCGTGCTTCGACAGTTCGCGGACGATGATCTCGACAACGGCGCGTCGCTGTGCGTCAGAGGCCGCCGCCCGGTAGTCCCGGAAGAGCTGTTCCACCACGCGGTGGTCGTGCCGCAGCAACTCCGTGGCGTCCATCAGAGCGCCCCGGCCCCGACGGCTTCCACGGTGATCGATTCCAGGACGACGTCGTCGCTCCCGGTGATCTCGATGTCGACGCTGCCGCACCCTGGGCAGGCGACCATCGCGAGGTGGTCGTGCACCGGTGAGCCGCGACCGCAGTCGTGGCACCGCACCGTCATCGGTTCGAGCACCAGGTCGACGGCGGCGTCGGCCACCACCGTGCCAGCCGAGGCCACCTGGATGCCCTGCGTGACGACATCGGGGTCGACGGCATGGCCGCCGATCCGCACCCGCAGCCCGGTGACCCGGCGCCCGGCGGCTCTGCGTACCGCCGCCGCCACGATCGCCTCGGACAGACCCGTCTCATGCATCGGCGGTCACCTCCCTCCCTGCTGCCGCCTGCTGGCAACTCCCAGGCAGCTCCATCGCCGCGGTGAGCCGCGCGGCTTCCTCCTGCGCGATTTCGACCACCGTCCGGACCGCCTCATCGACGACGCCGGCGACCGGAGCCGACAACCCCATGCGCTCGGCGAGGTCGGCGGGCTGGCAGCCCACCACCAGGACACGCTCGATACTGCCGCCCAGGCTGCGCAGCAGGCGCAGCACCGACTCGGGATCCATGCCGTGCGCGTCGGCGGCCGGCGAATCCAGCACGTCGGCCGGCCGTAGCCGCCAGCCGGGGTCGTCGAGATCCACCTGGAGGACGGCCAGCGTCCCGGGCGGCTCGTCCAGCGGCAACGCGTCCACCATGACCAGCACGTCGTGCCGACCGTCAAGCAGATCGTAGGCCAGATGCATCCCCCGAATGCCGTAATCGGACACCTCCACCTCCGGAGGCAGGACGGCGTCCCTGAGGCGCCGCACGACCTCCACGCCGAAGGCGTCGTCGCCGAGGAAGATGTTGCCGATCCCGGCGACCAGGACCCGGCCGCCGCCGTCGCTTCTCATCACGCCTCCACCTCTGCGGTCAACGGCTCGACCTCGTCCGGACGGAAGTGCCGCAGGCGCCCGTACCACTGGTGAAGCTCACCGCCGGGGTCGTCGTCCACCGTCACCGCCAGGAACCGCGACCCGTCGACGTCCAGCAGCACCTGCTCCACCCGACCGGTCCGGCCCGCCAGGAACATGTCGTGCGCGTCGGTGCCGCGCCGGCGGGGTCGCAACCGGATCCGGCTACCCCTGGACAGCAGGGTGCCCGCGACGAGGACGGTGTCGGTCTCCGGCGCGATCCCCGCGTCGGCACCGGGCTCCCACCACGGCAGTGCCGGGTCGGCGGTGACATCGTTCGGCCGGTGGACCGGCGCCAGGGCCCGAATGGCTCCGTGCAACCGTTCGAGCATCTCGGGCGGCATGCCCTCGACGCGGTCCAGGATGGCCGCGGCACGGGGATCGGTGGCCCGGACCTCGCGCTTCTCCGCATCGGAGAGCGTGAGCGTACGCAGGGAGAGGATCTCGTCGATCTCGGTCGCGTCGTGCAGGTCGCCCGGACTCTCCGGCGCGATCTGGGGATGGTCGTAGAGAATGACGGGTGACGACAGAAGGAGGTCGGACCTGCCCGGCTCGCCGGCGAGCACCGGAAAGGTGTGCACGTTCCGGCAGTCCCGCGCCGCCTGCGCCGCCCATTCGGGCGGATCGAGCACGGACAGGAACCGCCCCCGACTGACCGAGGCCAGCGTGTGCGCGGCGAGCAGGCAGCACCGCAACGCTTCGTCACGCGGGCTGTCCGCCGGGGTCGTCCGGTCCGTGTTCTCGACCCGTATCCTGAGCCGCAGCAACCGGAAGGGCGTCCGACACGGGACGGCGGAGACGGTGACCTGCGCGGACAACGGCCACCGGCGGCGCACCACCCGCCCGACCGGCTCACCCCGATCACCGACCAACGGCTCGACGTCCTCGCCGCCCGGTATTCGGACGTCGAAGCGGCGCCCGCGGCGCAGGTCGGCGACCGACGCCTCGACGTCGAACCTCCGCGGCACCGCCTCGTCGAAGCTCAGTTCCGTGCGGTCACCGGCGTCGACTCGGTCGACCGCCCGGTGGACGCCGTCGGCTGTCCGTTCCTCCACCACCCTGCGTTGCAGCTGCAGGAACCGCAACCTGATGCGGACGATCGTCGTATCATGCGCCTCCACCAGGCACTCGGTCTGCTGCCACGGCGCCTCGGCCGAGCCTGCGACGCTGCTGTCACGCAGACCGTGCGCCTCCCCCCACTCGGGGGGCACGAGCACACCGAATTGCCAGCGGACGCGGTTCTTGCCCGACGACCGCCGATAGGGGTAGAGCAGATATCCCTCGTACAGGACAGCCTCCGTGATCGCCTCGGCGTCCTCGAAGCCGGCACTGGGGCGAGACGTCCGCATGGTGTTCCACCCCCTCCATGAGCACCCGAGAACCGTTCGGGCAAGCGGTCACTCTGGTCTAGCCCGCCGGACGGAGCAGCCGTAAGTGCCCCTTGTCCGTAGGTGACGACAGCCGTCACCGGACCGGGTGAACCACGTCGTGGGAGCGCGGCGGACCGCGACCCGCTTCGGGGGTCCAGCAGTCGATAGGGCGGGAGCCCCGGCTGTTCAGGGCCGGGAGGAAGGCCCCGAGAAGACCGTCCTCGGTCGGGCGAGCCGTTCGCCGTCGACAGTCAGGTCGACTCTCTCGTTGTAGAAGGCGACCAGGCCGGCGATCGGCAGGACCTGCCGGGTGGGGAAGTCGTAGGACCAGGCCAGGTCCGGGTGGATCGTCTCTCCGGTGCGTACCGACCAGTAGGCGCTGGTGCGACCCTTGTACGGGCAGGAGGTCACCGTGTCCGAGGCGATCAGGTGTTCGTGGTGCACGTCGGTGCGGTTGACGTAGTAGCGGGTCGGCAGGCCCGTCTCGAAGACCATGACAGGTGAGTCCGACTCGGCCAGCAGGACTCCGTCGACCTCGACGCGTACCCGACGGGTCGAGCGCAGCGCGTCCACCCGGCTGTACGGGCTGCGGGGGTGGACGAAGACCTCCTCGTCCTCCTCGTACCAGGCGTCCATGGCGGTCCAGTCGAACCGCACCGTGCCCCGCAGCCCGGGCAGCGCGTCGTCGCCGTAGACCCGGCCGGCGGCGGACCGCACGCCGTCGTCCACCCGCAGCCCGTGCAGCCGCGCCGTCCCCCGTGACGAGGGCTCCGTGCGCTGTTCGTCGATCAACAGGTCAGGGCGTACGTCGGCCAGGGGGAGGTAGTACTGCGGGTAGGGCGGTGCCTCCCACACGTAGCGGGCTGCGGTGGTGTCCGCGACCAGATTGCCGGCGGCGAAGGCACGGATCCGGCGCGGTACCGGCTCGACGTGGTCGACCGGGACGATCAACCGTGGGTAGTTCGACAACGGCAGGCCTCCGTTCCGGCTACGGCGCCGGCTCGGACGGCCTCGCGCCGGCTCTGGCTCAGCCTATGCGTTGGTTGCCCCGGCCGGCCCGGCTTGGCCTGGTCCGCACGACTTCCCAGCTCGGCACCCGTCGAGGCCGCGTCCCGGCGTCGCCGCTCAGGCCAGGTCGAGCTGCACCGTGGCGATCTCCCAGGCGCGCAACGGCAGGCGGACCAGGCCGTCGGCGTCGACGGCCAGCCGGTCGCCCGGCCGACCCAGCAGGTCGGCCCGCCACGCCCCCCGGACACCCCGCCCGGCCCCGAGGACCGCGCAGGTACCGGTCGGGGTCTCGGCCACCACCCGCACCTCGACCCGGCCCGGCCGGTCCCGGACGCTGGTGAGCACCACCCCCGGGCCGGCCACGGTCAGCCCGGTGGCCGGGCCCGGCAGCGCGACGGACGGCAGCCCCGTACCGGCGAAGGCCAGCAGCTCGTGCCGGTACGCCTCGGCCGCCTCGGCCACCCCCGCCGCGTGCCACTCGCCCCGCAACGGCAGCACCGCCAGTTCGACGGTCCGCTCGCCGCGGCACTGGGCCGACGGGGTGGGCAGCTGCGGGCCGGCCGGCTCGTCGCGCAGGGCGTGCCGGTTGCGCGACAGCATCCCGATCGACCGCAGCACCGTCACGGCCAGCTCGCGCCCGGAGTCGGTCAGCTCGTACTCGGTGGGCTGGGTCAGCAGCACCGCCAGCGACCCGTCCGGCCCGCCGGCGGCCACGAACCCGGACGCCGGGAACGTCGGCAGCGGCACCTCGCCGCCGCCGCCCTCCGCGGTCAGCCCCCGCTCCACCACCGCGAACTGGCCCTCGGCGTACGACGCGCGGGCCGGGGACGGCAGCGGCAGGTGCAGCCGGACCCGGTGGTCGTCGCAGCGGTTGTCGAACTCGATGCGGAGCCGGGCGAACCGCTCGCCGGAGCGCAGCTCGACCCGGGTGGTGACCACCACCGGCTCCCGGTCCACCACGCGGGAACCGGCGTCGACGTCGGCCGCCACCGGCCAGCGGTACTCGCGCACCACGTCGAGGACGGCCACCAGCGGACCCGCGTGGCGCACCACCGTCCGCACCGCACGGGGCTTGTCGACCAGCTCGTCGGCGGCCGGCGGGGCGTAGTTGTAGCTGTCGCCCACGTCGCCGCCGTCGACGATCCGACCCACCCCGTCCACCGCGACGCCGTCGGGGGTGGACAGCCGCAGTGTGCCGTCCTCGGCGACATCGACGCGCAGCAGTCCGTTGTCGAGGCTCCGGTCGGCGACGGTGACCGGTCCGGGGACCGCGGCATCGCCGGCCGGCAGCGCCACCGGCCGCACCGCGGTGTGGCCGAGCGCCGGGACGTCGACCAGCGCGGCGACGCTCAGCCGGGGTGCGGCGACGATGCGGACCCGCCACCGATCCGGCTGCCCGGCGCAGGCCAGCGCCAGCTTGACGTCCTCCACGTCGAAGGCGGGATCGCCGTGCCGCGCGACCTCGAAGGTGAGAGTGGCGTCCGCCGGCGACACCGACCACCGGGTGATCTCCTGACCGTAGAGCTCCCGGCCGTGCACCCGGGTCAGCACCGCGGGCAGGTCGGCGGCCGGCACCAGGTCGTCGGCGAGCAGCGTCCGGGCCCGGTCGAGGACCTGCGCGGCCACCGTCCTGCCGTCCGCCCCGGCCAGTCCCACCGCCGCGCCGTCGGGCGCCTCGACGTCCAGCCGCACCAGCGCCGTCCGGGCGGTCGGGCTGGGGTTGAACAGCAGGTACCCGTCGTGCGGCACGGCGGCGGCCAGGCGGGCACCGACCAGGTCGCAGACCGCCCGGCCGAGCTGGTCGGCCTCGGCCAGGCGGGCGGCCACCTGCTCGGCGGTCTCGTCGCAGCCGCACCCGGTCACCGAGTCGTGGCAGCTGGCGTCGATCAGCCGGGTCCACGCCATGTCCAGGAAGCGCTGCACGGACGGGTCGTGCCAGAGCGCGGCGAGCGGTTCGGCGTACCGCTCCACCCGGCGCTCGGCATGGCCCATCGCCTGCTTCAGGTGGGCGCGTACGGAGATCACGCCGGGCAGGATGTTCGCCCGGGCGTGGGAGCGCAGCTCCCCGCGCACGGTGGGCAGCCCGGCCACGGTGGTCGGCTGGGTGGCGAAGTACTCGGCGAGCGTGCCGAGCCGCAGCCGGAGGCCGTCGACGTCGGCGGCGGCGAGCAGGTCGGGGGCGTCCGGGGCCGGCGCGGCATGGTCGGTGCCGTACATGGCGAGGATCGGGGTGGCGGCGCCCTCGGGCCGCCAGCCGCCGAGCCGGGCGGCCAGGTCGGTGGCCCGGCGGTTGACCAGCGCGGCATCGTCCAGCAGGCCGGCCGCGTTGCCGTACCCGCCGGGCAGGTACTCGGTGCGCACGGAGGTGCCGTCCGGCGCCTGCCAGGCGAACGCGTGGGTGCGGACCCGGTCGGGGACGCCGCGGAACACGCAGGCGTGGGCCAGCCCGGCCCCGGCCAGGATCTGCGGCATCTGGGCGATGTGACCGAACATGTCGGGCAGGTAGCCCACCGGCATGGCGCCGCCCAGATCGGCGCTGCGGGTCAGCCCGCGCTCCAGGTTGCGCACGATGTTCTCCCCGGAGCAGAGGAACTCGTCGAGCAGGATCTGCCACGGCCCGACCGCCAGCCGTCCGGCGCGGACCAGGGCGATCACCTGCTCGCGCCGCTCCGGGCGCACCTCCAGGTAGTCGTCCACCGCGGCGAGTTGGCCGTCGAGGGTGAACCGCTGCCGCTCGTCGCGTTCCATCCGTGTGAACACGTCGTCCAGCAGTGCCACCAGCCGCAGCCGGAACCGCTGGAACGGCTCGTACCACTCCCGGTCCCAGTGGGTGTGCGGCACGACGATGATCTCGGTCGGTCGTGTCATGGGCTCGCCGCCTCTCCGCCGATCGCCGCCCCGGTCAGCTCACCGTAGCGGCGTACCACCTGTTGGCTGGTCCGTACGTCGGTCGCGCCCTCGGCGATCCCGGTCAGCGGTGGCGCGCCCGCGGTGACCATCGCGTGGAAGGCCACCAGCTCCTGCTCGAACGCCTCGGTCACCGACTGGAACGCCGCCCGCCGCTCACCGCCGCGGTGGGCCTCCACAAGGGTCAGTGTGGTGGGCGCGTTGAGCAGGTACGGCGACGGGAAGACCAGTTCCAGCGAGCCGCGGGCGTGGTGCAGGGTCACCGTCTCCCGGTAGGCCGGGTAGTCGGGCAGGTTGAGCCAGCGGATGCCGTAGCGGGCCCCGCCCGGCAGCCGCCCGCTGATCTCCACCGACGGCTCCGCCGGCCCGTCGGGCGCCAGCGGCCAGGTCGCGACGTGCTCCACGGTGGCCGGCGCGCCGGTGAACAGGCGCAGCAGCGACAGGTCGTGGGAGATGCTGTTGATCAGGATCTGGTAGAGGGTGCACGCGCCGGGGTCACCACCGACCGCGGCGTCGAGCAGCGCGGCGTCGGCCGCGCGTAGCCGGGCCGCCTCCCCGGGCGGCACGTCGGCGGGGGACGGCGGCAGGTTGGCGAACGCGAGCTGCCGGTCGCCGCCGGCGTGCAGCACGCTCACCTCGACCGCGTGGACCCGCTCGGCGCCGCCCCACTCGTCGAGCAGGCGGGCGGCCTCGGCCACCGCCGGGTCGTACTGCTTCATGTAGCCGACCATCAGCGCCGGCGCACCGCCGCTCAGCTCGGTCAGGCGGGCCGCCTCCGCGAGGGTGTAGGCCAGCGGCTTCTCGCAGAGCACCGGCAGGCCCGCGCGCAGGGCCAGCGCGGCCAGCTCACCGTGCGAGCCGGAGGTCGCCAGCAGCAGCGCGTCGTACCCGCCGTCGGCCAGCATCGCGGTGGCGTCGGTGTACCGGCGGCCCGGCTCGACGCCGTACCGGCCGCCCAGTTCGGCCACCCGGGTGGGGGAGAGGTCGCCGAGCGCGACGACCTTGAACAGGTCTCCGCGGCGTTGCAGCAGCGGCAGGTGCACCGTACGGGCGATGGTGCCCAGCCCGGCGACCGCGATCCGGATTCGCTTGCCGGGTTCGGTCATCGCAGCGCCTCCTCCAGCCAGCGCCGGTTGGCGTGCTGGTCGGCCAGCGTCCGGTCGAGGTCCCGCCCGTGCGCCGGCGCGTCCTGTTCGATCACCAGCCAGCCGGTGTAGCCGATGGCGTCGAGGCCGGTGAGCACCCCGGCGACGTCGACGTCACCGGCGCCCAGAGCGCAGAAGCCGCCGGCGGCGACCACGTCGGAGAGGCCACCGCCGGCCGCCCGGACCCGCTCGTGGACGGCCAGGTCGGCGTCCTTCAGGTGCACCTGCCCGATCCGGCCGGCCCACCGGCGTACCGCCGCGACCGGGTCGCCGCCGGCCAGCAGCAGGTGCCCGGTGTCCAGGCAGACCGCGATGTCGGTGAGTTCGAGCAGCCGGTCGGCCTCGGCCTCGGTCTCCACGTCGGTGCCGAGGTGGTAGTGGAACACCGGTTCCAGGCCCCGGTCCCGGCAGCGGTCGGCGGCCTGCTGCACCCGGGCGGCGAACTCCGGCCAGGCGCCGGCCGGCAGCACCGCGCCCAGTTCGGCCGGGGTGCCGGGCCGGGCCATGCGGGCGGGGTTGCCGGGGCAGGCCAGCGTGGGTCGGGGGGCGAACCGGGGGTCGTCGGCCGGTACGGCGGTGAACGCGTCGAGCGCCGCGTCGAGCTGGGCCAGGTCCTCGGTGAAGCCGTCCGGGTCGGCGTAGCGCAGGTCGACCCAGCCGCCGGCGAGCCGGATACCGGCCGCCGCGAGCCGGCCGGCCAGCACCTCGCCGATGCCGAGGTAGCCGATGGGCCCGGAGTCCACTCCGTCGTACCCGTCGCCGGACAGGGCCGCCAGCAACTCGTCGGGGCTGAGGAGGGCGTCGTCGGGCTGGTAGATGCCGTGGTTGACGGGTGCGCCGGCCACCCGGGTGCGTCCGGTCAGCTGCACAGTGCGATCACCTCCATGCGGTGGGTTTCCAGGACGTGCAGGCCGTCGCCGGCGGGGAGCCGGCACCGGTCGCCGCGGACGACGCGGTGGCTGCCGTCCGGACAGCCGAGCAGCGCGCCGTCCGCGTCGAGCGCGAGCAGTTCGTCGCCGAGGCGGAGCAGCAGCGGCGCGCCGGGGTCGGCGGACACGGCGGTACGGCCGGCCCGCAGCGCGTCGAGCACGGCGGCCCGGGGTTCGCGGTCGGTGTCGGCCAGCAGCCAGGTGGTGGGGGAGCCGGGCGGTGCGTCGTCGCCGGGGCGGTGGAAGTCGCTGCCGCCGACCGCCACCACGTCCGGGCGCCAGGCTCGCGCCCACGCCAGCGGCGCGCCCCAGGTGCGGTCCCACCAGCCCGAGTGCCACACCTCGGCCAGCCGGGTACGGGTGGTCAGCGGCTGCCGCCACGCGCAGTCACCGCCGAGGGGATGGTTGACCGACATCAGTCCGCCGGCCCGCTCCGCGGTGGCCAGCCACACGTCGGGCGGCTGCCGGAAGTCGACCCAGCCGACCGGGCCGAACACGTTGGCGTGCCCCCGGTCGGTGGTCACCTCCTGGCCGGGCAGCAGGGTGAGGCCGTACCGGGCCGAGGCGTCGGGCAGCCACGGGTGGTGGCTGACGGTGTTGTGGTCGGTGACGGCGAGGAAGTCCAGGCCCCGGGCGGCGGCGAGGGCGGCCAGTTCGTCGATGGTGGCCGCGCCGTCGCTGTGCACGGTGTGTGCGTGCAGGTCCCCGGCGAGCCAGTGCCGGCCGTCCACCTCGGGCAGCGCGCGGCGCGGCGGACGGTCCGGCCGCGGCGGTGCCGCCGGCGGCACCGGGGCGGCCAGCCTGGTGGTGCTGGTGGTGGCGGTGACCTCGTAGTCCAGGCCGTCGGGTGGGATCCGGTGCAACCGGAGCAGGACCTGCCACTCGCCGGGCTCCAGCTCGCCGGGCAGGTACCCGGGGGTGGCCCAGTCGGCGGCCAGGGTGTAGCCGTCGCGGGCACCGCCCGACCAGCCCCGGAAGCCGGCCGGCCCGACGCAGCCGAGGTCGAGCACCCCGGCCTGCCGGGGGTAGTCGAGGCGTACCGTGAGCGCGGCGGTGCCCGGGGGCACGGTGACCGGCAGGGCCCGCAGCACGCTGTCGGCGCGGTCCGACAAGGTCCACCTGCCCCGATGCACCGCCATGGGTCACCGCTCCGCGCCGGCGCCGGTACGCGCGGCGGGCACGGACGGCGCCGCCACGCCGCGTACCAGCTCGCCGTCCCGGTAGAGCAGCGACCGCCCGGGCCGCGGCACCACCCAGCCGGTGTCGCCGGGCTCGGGTTCGCGCCCCTCGGGCACGACGACCTGGAGGCTGGTCCCCGGGGTCCCGGCGGCGTCCCCGCTCGGCAGGTCGAGGGAGACCAGCGAGAAGCTGCCCAGGTTCTCCACCACGACCACCTGCCCGCTCAGCGCCCCCGGCACCGGCTCGGCGGAGTAGTCCAGGTACTCGGGACGTACCCCGTAGACGAGCTTCTCGCCGGAGCTCACCCGGTCCCGGACGTCCTCCGGCACCGGCAGCCGCGTGCCGGCGACGGCCAGTTCGCCGTCGTGCACCTCGGCGTCGACCAGGTTCATCGGGGTGGATCCGATGAACCCGGCGACGAAGGTGTTGGCGGGGCGGCGGAACACCTCGGTCGGGGTGCCGACCTGCCGGATCCGGCCGCCCTCCATGACGGCGATCCGGTCGGCGAGGGCCAGTGCCTCGGCCTGGTCGTGGGTGACGAAGACGGTGGTGACGCCCAGTTCGCGTTGCAGCCGCTTGAGGAAGGTGCGCGCCTCCAGCCGCAGCCGGGCGTCGAGGTTGGACAGCGGTTCGTCGAGGAGGAAGACCTGCGGGTGGCAGGCCATCGCCCGGGCGAGCGCGACCCGCTGCTGCTGCCCGCCGGACAGCTGCCCCGGGCGGCGTTGCAGCAGCGCGGACAGGCCCAGCTCGTCGGCGGTCTGCGCCGCCTTCTCGGCGCGGCCGCGCCGGTCCACCTTCTTGATCCGCAGAGGGTAGGCGATGTTGTCCTGCACGGTCATGTGCGGGAAGAGCGCGTAGTCCTGGAAGACCATCGCCACGTCCCGCTTCCCGGGCGGCAGGTTGGTGACGGTGCGGTCGCCGATGCGCACGCTGCCGCCGGAGGCCACCTCCAGCCCGGCGATGGTGCGCAGCAGGGTGGTCTTGCCGCAGCCGGACGGGCCGAGCAGCGCGAAGAACTCGCCGTCGGCGATCTCCAGTTCGAGGGCGTCCAGGGCCCGCACCCCGTTGGGGTAGACCTTGGTCAGCTCGCGCATGGTGATGGCGGACATCAGCGCTTGATCCCTCCGTGGAAGCGGAATCCGTACCGGCTGCTGACGAAGACGAACATGAGTGCCACCGGCAGCGAGTAGAGCAGCGAGAACGTGGAGAGCAACCGCAGGTCCGCCTGACCGCCCTCGGTGTAGAGGGTGTACATGATCACCGCGGCGGGGGCCTTCTCCGGCCCGCGCAGCAGCAGGAACGGCACCAGGAAGTTGCCCCACACGTTGGCGACCGCCCACACCCCGACGGTGGCCAGGCCGGGGCGCACCACCGGCACCACGATGTGCCGCATGATCTGCAAGGGGCTGGCGCCGAAGACCCGCGCGGACTCCTCGTAGGAGGTCGGGGTGGCGTCCATGAAGTCCTTCAGGATGAAGATCGCCGCGGGCAGCAGCCCGCCGGTGAGGATCAGGATGACCCCGAGCCGGGAGTCGATCAGGTTGAGCCGGAACGCCAGCTCGAACAGCGGCACCATGGTGGCCGTACCGGTCACGATCGACGAGAGCAGCAGCAGCCCGTAGAGCAGCGCGTCGCGGCCGGGCACCCGGACCCGGCTCAGCGCGTACGCGGCCAGCGCCGCGAACGTCACCACCAGCGCCGCGGTGCCGGCGGCCAGGTAGACGGAGTTGAGCAGCGAGCTCAGCGCGTACGGGTTGTCGAGCAGGGCGCGGAAGTTGTCCAGGGTGAACTGCGGCAGCGACGCGGTGATCGTCGGGGTGTCGTCGAACGGGGCGGTCGCCAGCCAGAGCAGCGGCAGCGCGAAGAACCCGAGGACGGCGCAGAGGAAGACGTAGCGGCCGATCCGGGCGAGCAGGTGGCGTACGGCGCTGCTGGCCCCGTCGTGCGCCGGGTCCGTCGGCGGCGCGGGCGCGGTGGTGGTCGCGCTGCTCACGCCGCCTCCTTCCGCCGGCCCAGCATGCGCAGGTAGACCAGCGCGATGACCAGGTTGATCAGCAGCATGATGAACGAGATCGCGGCGCCGAAGCCCAGTTCACCGCCGGAGAGCGCCACCTTGTAGACGTAGACCGGCAGGATCTCCGAGCGCTGCTCGGGACCGCCGGCGGTGATGAGGAACGGTGAGAAGTCGTTGAACGTCCACAGGCTGATCAGCAGCAGGTTGGTCAGCACGTGCCCGCGGATGCGGGGGAGGACCACGTCGCGCAGCTGCTGCCAGGTCGACGCGCCGGCCAGCCGGGCGGTCTCCAGGTGTGAGCGGGGCACGTTCTCCAGCGCGGCGGCGTAGAGCATCATCGAGAACGCGGTGCCGCGCCAGGTGTTGAAGATGATGATCGACAGCATCGGGTGGTCGAGCAGCCAGGCCGTGCCCGGGAGGCCGAGCAGCGCGTTGAGGGTGCCGCCGTCCCGGTCGAGCAGGGCGATCCACAGGAACGCGACCACCGAGCTGGGCAGGATCCAGGACAGCAGCACGAACGCCTCGACCACCCGGCGCAGCGGACCGCGGCGGTCGCGCAACGCGAAGGCGATGGCGAAGCCGAGCCCGGCCTGGCCGATGACCGCCGAGCCGAGCACGAACTGCAGGGTCAGCAGCAGCGAGGAGCGGAACCGCTCGTCGCCCAGCGCGCGGGTGTAGTTGTCCAGGCCGACGAACTCCGGATTGGCGGCGGCCAGGCCGGTCAGCCGGTAGTTCGTGACGCCCAGGTAGATCGTCCAGGCGGCCGGCACCACGAGGAAGACCAGGATGAGCACCATGGCCGGCACGAGGAACCCGGTCGCCCGGGCCCGGCCCAGCCCGGCGGCGTCGGGGGCCGGGGAGGCGCCCGGGTCCGGCCGCCTCCCCTCCACCACCTCGTCAGGAGGTGACGTTACCTGGGCCACCGACGATCCCTTCCACCTTCTTCTGGTACGCGGTGGCCGCCTCGTCGGCGCTCCTGCCCGACGCGGCGGCGGCGGTCGCCTCCTGCAGCGCCACCGACACCTGCGGGTACACCGCCAGCGGCGGCCGGTACGCGGTGACCGGCAGGACCTTCTCGGTGATGAAGGTCAGCATCGGGTCGCCGGCCAGCACCTCCTTGTTGACGTCCATCCGCGCGGTGATCCGCTTTTCGCCGGCGAGTTCGGCCTTGACCCCCTCCGCCGAGTGCATGAACGACAGCAGCTCCCACGCCTGCGACGGGTACTTGGAGTGGGGGTTGAGCACCCGTACGCCGCCACCGGACATGCTGACGAAGTCCTGCCCGCGGATGCCGGCGCCGGGCTGCTTGGCGGGGATCATCGCGTACCCGACGGTGGTGTCCCGGTCGGCCATCTTGGCGATGCCGGTGCTCGGGTTGACGACGCTGCGCCAGAAGTAGTCGCCCTCGGCCAGGATGCCGATCTTGCCAGCGGCGAACTCCGCGAAGGACTTGTCGCGCCCCTTCGCCTCCTGCTGCAGCTTGGGGTCGCCCAGGCCGCCGCCGTAGATCTTGGTGTAGAAGTCGAGCATGTCCTTGACCGGCTGGCTGGCCCCGGCCCACTTGCCGTCGGTGTGGATCTGGCCGCCGGCACCGACCAGCAGCGGCAGCGCGCCCTGCATGGAGGTGGCCTCGCCCATCGCCGTGCCGGCGTTGATCTGGATCGGCGTCACCCCGGGCAGAGCATTGAGTTTGGCGCCGGCGTCGAGGATCTCCTGCCAGCTCCTGGGCTGCCAGTCGGCGGGCAGGCCGGCCTGGGCGAAGAGCTTCTTGTTGTAGTAGAGGACCCGGCCGTCGGTGCCGAGCGGGATGCCGTAGCGCTTGTCCTCGAAGCTGCCGAGGCCCTGCACGGTCTCCGGGATCTGCGACCAGCCCTCCCAGGAGTCGGCCTGGTCGCCGGCCACCTCGGACAGCGGCTTGAGGTAGCCGGCCTGGACGAACTCGCCCACCCAGATGCCGTCCACGGCGATGACGTCGGCGCCGCCCTTGGACCGCAGGTCCAGAGCCAGCTTGGTCTTGTACTGCTCGTCGTCGACGCCGCTGGGCACGAACGTCACCTTGGCGGTGACGCCCTTGGCCTTCTGCGCCTCCACGAACCGGGGGATGACCCACTTCTCGATCCACTCCGCGCCGGCGGAGTTCTTGCCGCCGACGATGGAGTTGGCGGCGATGGTGAGGGTGATGTTCTTGGCGTCCTTGCCGGCGGGCTCGGACGAGTCGCCGCAGGCGGTGGCGGCGAGGGCAACGGCGGTGAGCGCGGCGAGCACGCCCGCTGCGTGTCTCGGCTTGGCTGACATGGGCTGCTTCCCTTCGCAAGGAGAGACTTCGAAGAGACTCGCGGGTCGCCCGCCGGCCGCACGTCCGCCGCCGGCGGTGCTTGCGGCCACAATGTCATGACAGCCTGACGACGTAAATACCTGTCACTGAAATGAGCACGAAACATTCACCGTCACCGCTCGGCGACGGTCACCTCAAGGGAGTAACGGCTGGCCCGGTAGATGTGCGCGCCGTGCTCCACGTAGCGGCCCTGGTCGTCGTACGCGGTGCGGGTCATGGTGAGCAGCGGCGCGCCCCGCCGCTCGCCGAGCATCTGCGCCTCCGCCGCGGTCGCCGCCCGCGCGCCGATCCGCTGGTGGGCGCCACGGATGCGCATGCCGCCGGCGCGCAGGATCGCGTACAGGCCCTTGGCCTGCAGCGCGTCCATGCTGAGCCGCACCAGGTCGGGCGGTAGCCAGTTCTCCATCACCGCGAGGGGCTCCCCGTCGGAGAACCGCAGCCGGCGCAGGTGCTGCACCTCGCCGCCCGCCGGTACGCCGAGCGCGGTGGCGACGTCGGCCGGGCAGGGCACGGTGGCCAGCTCGAGCACCGAGGTCGACGGCCGCTGGCCGGCGCGCAGCAGATCGTCGTGGAGGCTGGTCAGCTCCACCGCCCGGCGCACCTCACCGCGCGTCACCTGGGTGCCCACCCCGCGCCGGCGCACGATCAGTCCCTTGTCGACCAGGTGCTGGATCGCCTGGCGCACCGTCGGACGGGACAACCCGAGCCGGTCGGCGAGCTGCACCTCGCTGTCCAGCCGGTCGCCCGGCGCCAGGTCTCCGCGCTGGATCGCCGCGGCGAACTGCTCCGCGACCTGGAAGTAGAGCGGGACCGGGCTGCTCCGGTCGACCGCGATCTCGGGGCCGGTCACGGCACCTCCTCGCTGGGCACACGCGGGATCTCGGGGCACGATGATGGGCGCCACTGTACCGAAGCGGTCACCGACCGAGGAGAGCGGATGTCATGACAACACATTGACAGAACTCGTAGAACGCTGTTACCAATCAGGGACAGGGCTGGCGGGCACGGCGTCGCCGGCCGGGACGAAGGACGCCGCATGCTCGATGTGCTCACCATCGGCCGGGTCGGGGTGGACATCTATCCGTTGCAGATCGGCACGCCGCTGGCCGAGGTCGAGACGTTCGGCAAGTTCCTCGGCGGCAGTCCCACCAACGTGGCCGTCGCCGCGAGCCGCCAGGGGCTGCGCGCCGGCGTGATCACCCGCACCGGCGCCGACGCGTTCGGCGAGTACGTGCACCGGGCGCTGCGCGACTTCGACGTCGACGACAGCCAGGTTCACCCGGTCGACGGACTGCCCACCCCGGTGACCTTCTGCGAGATCTTCCCACCGGACGACTTCCCGCTCTGGTTCTACCGCACCCCGACCGCCCCCGACCTGCAGATCCGCCCCGAGGAACTCGACGCCGACGCGATCGCCGCGGCCCGGGTCTTCTGGCTCACCGGCACCGGCCTGTGCCAGCAGCCGAGCCGCGACGCCCACGCGGCCGCGCTGGCCGTCCGCGGCGGGCGCCCGCACACCGTGCTCGACCTGGACTACCGGCCGATGTTCTGGCCCGACCCGGCGGCGGCCACCGCCGCGATCGCCGAGGCGCTGCCGCAGGTCACCGTGACCGTCGGCAACCTCGACGAGGTGGAGATCGCCGTCGGCACCCGGGACCCCGAGCGGGCCGCCGGGCTGCTGCTCGACCGCGGGCCCCGGCTGGCGGTGGTGAAGCTCGGGCCCGCCGGGGTGCTGGCCCGCACCCGCGCCGGGACCGTCCGGGTGCCGCCGGTGCCGGTGACCGTGGTCAACGGGCTCGGCGCCGGCGACGCGTTCGGCGGCGCGCTCTGCCTGGGGCTGCTGCGCGACTGGCCGCTGGAGCGGACGCTGCGCTTCGCCAACGCCGCCGGCGCCATCGTCGCCTCCCGCCTGGCCTGCTCCGCCGCCATGCCCGACCACGCCGAGACCGCGGCGCTGGCCCGTGCCGTCCAGTCGGAACCGGCGTCGCCGACCGCCGCCGTGGGAGGAGAAGACCGGTGAGCACCGAATACGACGCGCTGACCCTCACCCGCGCCCACCGGCCACAGGCGATCGCCGAGGCTGCCGCCGGCCGGACCCGCCGACCGTGGCCCGACCAGGGGCGGCCGCTGTTCATCATCGCCGCCGACCACCCCGCCCGCGGCGCCCTCGGCGTCCGGGACCGGCCGATGGCCATGGCCGGGCGCGCCGACCTGCTCGACCGGCTGCGCCTGGCGCTGTCCCGGCCCGGCGTCGACGGGGTGCTCGGCACCCCGGACATCCTGGAGGACCTGCTGCTGCTCGGTGCGTTGGAGGACCGCCTGGCCATCGGCTCGATGAACCGCGGCGGCCTCTCCGGCGCCACCTTCGAACTCGACGACCGGTTCACCGCCTACGACGCGGACAGCATCGCCGCCATGCGCTACGACGGCGGCAAGATGCTCTGCCGCATCGACCCCGACGACCCGGGCACCGCCCCGACGCTGCAGGCCTGCGCCCGGGCGGTCACCGCGCTGGCCGCCCACCGGACGGTCGCCCTCGTCGAGCCGCTCTGGGTGGCGCGCACCGACGGCCGGGTACACGCCGACCTGCGCCCCGAAGCGGTCATCAAGGGCGTCAGCGTCGGCCAGGCCCTCGGCGCCACCTCCGCGTACACCTGGTTGAAACTGCCGGCGATCGACGAGATGGAGCGGGTGATCGCCGCGACCACCCTGCCGGTCCTGCTGCTCGGCGGCGACCCGGTGGAGGCGCCGGACGTGGTCTACGCCCGGTGGGAACGCGCGTTGCGGCTGCCCGGCGTGCGCGGACTGGTGGTCGGCCGGGCGCTGCTCTACCCACCGGACGACGACGTGGCCGCCGCCGTGGACCTGGCCGGATCGCTGCTCCCCACCGGGCAGGAGGCGTGACGAGTACCGAGGCCCACCTGCCCTGGGGCACGACCGCCCGCGCGCCCTGGGCGCTGGAGGTCACCCCCGAGCGGGCCGGCTGGCGGTACGCCGGCCTGCGGGTGCTCACCCTGCCCGCCGGCGGCGCGGTCACCTTCGACACCGGCGACGAGGAGATGCTGGTCCTGCCGCTGGCCGGCACCGCGACCGTGCACTGCGACGGGGTACGGCTCGCCCTGGCTGGCCGCGCGTCGGTCTTCGCCGCGGTCACCGACTTCGCCTACCTGCCACGGGACGCCACGGTGACGGTGCGGGGCGAGGGCCGGTTCGCCCTGCCGTCGGCCCGCGCCACCCGCCGGCTGTCGCCCCGGTACGCCGCCGCCCCGGACGTGCCCGTCGAGCTGCGCGGCGCCGGCCCGGCCAGCCGCCAGGTCAACAACTTCTGCTCCCCGGAGGCTTTCGACTGCGACCGGCTGGTCGCCGTCGAGGTGCTCACCCCCGGCGGCAACTGGTCGTCCTACCCGCCACACAAGCACGAGGAGAACCGGACCCACGACGACGGCCGGGTCGAGGCGGAGCTGGAGGAGATCTATTACTTCGAGGTGGCCGGCGGCGTGCCCGGCGACGCCGGCGGCCCGGTCGGCTACCAGCGCGTCTACGGCACCAGCCGGCGGCCGATCGACCTGCTCGCCGAGGTGCACGGCGGGGACGTGGTGCTCGTCCCGTACGGCTACCACGGGCCCTCGATGGCCGCGCCCGGCTACCACCTCTACTACCTCAACGTGCTGGCCGGGCCCGGCCCGGAGCGAACGATGGCCTGTGTGGACGATCCCCGGCACCACTGGATCCGCGGGAGCTGGGCGGACCAGCCGGTCGACCCGCGGCTGCCGCTGACCGGCCCGACGCCGCGGGAGGCGTGATGCCCAGACTGACGGTGGCGCAGGCGCTGGTGACCTTCCTCGCCCGGCAGTGGTCCGAACGCGACGGGGCGCGGCAACGGCTGATCCCGGCCTGCTTCGGCATCTTCGGCCACGGCAACGTCGCGGGGATCGGCGAGGCGCTGGCCGGCCCGGCGGGCGCGGAGCTGCCCTACCACCTGTGCCGCACCGAACAGGGCATGGTGCACACCGCCGCGGCGTACGCCCGGATGACCGACCGGCTCAGCACCCTGGCCTGCACCACCTCGATCGGCCCGGGCGCGACGAACCTGGTCACCGGCGCCGCCGGCGCCACCGTCAACCGGTTGCCGGTGCTGCTGCTCCCCGGCGACATCTTCGCCACCCGGGTGGCCAACCCGGTGCTCCAGGAGCTGGAGGATCCGCGTTCCTACGACGTCAGCGTCACCGACGCGCTGCGGCCGGTCTCCCGCTACTGGGACCGGATCAACCGCCCGGAGCAGTTGCCGGCGGCGCTGCTGGCCGCGATGCGGGTGCTGACCGACCCCGTGGAGACCGGCGCGGTCACCCTCGCACTGCCGCAGGACGTGCAGGCCGAGGCGTACGACTGGCCGGCGGAGCTGTTCACCGACCGGGTCTGGCACGTGCCGCGTCCCCGCCCCGACTCCTCGGCCGTCGCCCGGGCCGCCCGGGCCGTCACCGCGGCCCGCCGGCCGCTGGTGGTGGCCGGCGGTGGGGTGATCTACAGCGGGGCGTGCGAGGCGCTGCGCCGGTTCGCCGAGGAGCACGGGGTGCCGATCGCCGAGACCCAGGCCGGGACCGGCGCCCTGCCGTACGACCACCCGCTCGCGCTCGGCGCCGTCGGGGTCACCGGCACCACCGCCGCCAACGAGATCGCGGCCGGCGCGGACCTGGTGATCGGGGTGGGCACCCGCTACAGCGACTTCACCACCGCCTCCGGCACCCTCTTCGGCGCGGACGTCCGGTTCGTCAATCTCAACATCACCGGCTTCGACGCCGCGAAGCTCGCCGGCCTGCAGGTCGTCGGTGACGCCCGGGAGAGCCTGACTGCGCTCGACGCGGCGTGTGCGGGCTGGGGCACCGAGCCGGCGTACCGGGCGTCGGTGGCGCAGCTGAACGAGCGGTGGGCGGCCGTGGCGGACCGGGCCCGGCACGCCGACCCCGACGCGCGGCCCACCCAGACCGCCGTGATCGGCGCGGTCAACGACGCCGCCGGGCCGCGGGACGTGGTGGTCTGCGCCGCCGGGTCCATGCCCGGCGACCTGCACCGGCTGTGGCGCAGCGCCGACCCGAAGAGCTACCACGTCGAGTACGGCTACTCGTGCATGGGCTACGAGATCCCCGGCGGGATCGGCGTCAAGCTGGCCGCGCCGGACCGCGAGGTCTTCGTGCTGGTCGGCGACGGCTCCTACCTCATGCTGCCGAGCGAGCTGGTCACCGCGGTGGCGGAAGGGGTGAAGCTGGTCGTCGTGCTCGTCGACAACCAGGGGTTCGCCTCGATCGGCCGGCTCTCCGAGAACGTCGGCGCGCAGCGGCTCGGCACCGCCTACCGCGACCGGGCCGGCGGCCGGCTCCCGGTCGACCTGGGCGCCAACGCGGCGAGCCTCGGCGCGAACCTGATCCGGGTGGCCACCACGGCGCAGCTGCGGGCCGCGCTGGCGACCGCCCGAGCGGCGGAGCGCACCACGGTCATCCACGTCGAGACCGACCCGTACGAAGCCGGCCCGGACGGCGGCGCCTGGTGGGACGTGCCGGTCGCCGCGGTCTCCACCACCGCGCGGACGCGGGCTGCCCGGGCCGCGTACGAGGCCGGGTGCAAGGCTCGTCGCACCCACCTGGACGATTGAAGCTCTCGGCCACGATGTTCGCAGGGCGTGACGCCGGCGAGTCGGACCCACCCCCGGAGCGAAGACACGTCCGCGAGGACCCGCTCGCCCTGGTACCCGGCACAGTCGCCGGCTGTGCCGGGCCGCTGAGGCCCGGGTCGACGGGAGGGCAAGGTGGTGGTACCACCGGCCGGAGTGCGGTCGCCCGGTCGCCGCGGTGTGATCCACGGACCGGGCGACCGCGTCCGGTCAGGTGTGGGCGGAGGACCACCCGTCGGCGACGAACCGCGAGGCGTCGACGCCCTCGCCCTCGAAGAGCAGCCCGTCCCGGTCCACCGCGACGACCTGGTCGACGTAGACCCCACGACCCTGGCCGGAGCCGTCGGTGGTGCTGCTCCACCGCAGCTGGCTCGCCTGGTCGGGCAACTCCACCGAGACCTGCCACCAGACCCGTCCCCCGTAGCCGGTGACGGTGCCGTCGCTGGTCCAGCGCCGGTCCCCGTGGCGCAGCAGCATCCGCACTGGAGCCCAGGTCCGTCCCCCGTCAGTCGAGACCTCGAACCGGGCGCTGTCGTAGCGGGGCTCGGTGTCGTACCAGAGCAGGAAACTCGCGGTTCCGCCCCGCGTCACCCGGCGCAGCGGGGCGGTGAGCGTGGCGGTCGCGAGGTCGCGCGGGTCGGCCCGCCAGGCGGCGCCCGACCGGGGCCGCACCGGCATCGCCTCGGCGAGGTCGCGTGCGACCGCCCGCCGGGCGACGTTGTTGCTGCCCCAGCCGCGGTCGGGGTGCACCCGGTTGCTGAGCATGATGACGAACGAGTGGGAGAGCGGGTCGATGACGATGGACGTGCCGGTGAAGCCGGTGTGCCCGAACGCCACGGGGGAGGAGAGCCCCATCATGTACCAGTGCTTGTTGAGCTCGAAGCCGAGCCCGCGATCGCTCTCCGGATAGGCCGGCTCCAGCGGCGCGTTGTAGTTGACCAGCATCGCGCGCACCGTTTCCGCCCGCAGGATCCGCCGCCCGCGGTACTCGCCGCCGTTGAGCAGTGACTGGCAGAGCAGGGCCAGGTCCGCCGCGGTGGAGAAGACCCCGGCGTGCCCGGCAACGCCACCGAGCGACCAGGCATTCTCGTCGTGCACCTCGCCCCAGACCATGCCGCGCCCGGCGTACGGCTGGTACTCGGTCGCGGCGATCCGCGTTCGCCGTTCCGGCCCCGGGTTGTAGCCGGTGTCGGTCATGCCCAGCGGCACCGTGACGCCGTCGTGGACCAGCTCGGCCAACGGCCGGCCGGTCACCCGTTCCACCAGCACGCCGAGCGCGATCAGCCCGAGGTCGGAGTAGACGTACCGGGTACCGGGCGTCGCCCCGGCCGCGAGCGGCGTGGCGAGCGCGGCGGCGAACCGCTCGGCCGGCGTCGGGTACCTGCTCCACAGTGCCGTGAAGGCGGGCAGACCTGAGGTATGGGTGAGCAGCATCCGTACGGTGACCGCCGCCTTGCCGCCGACCGCGAACTCCGGGACGTACCGGGCGACCGGGGCGTCCAGGTCGACCCGTCCCTGCTCGACCTGCTGCATGGTGACGATCGTCGTGAACAGCTTCGACACCGACGCCAGGTCGAAGACGGTGTCGGGCCGCATCGGGAGCTGCTGGTCGGCGGGAAGCTCCACCCCGACGAGCCCGGGCGGCGGTCCGACGGCGGCGTACCGTACCGCCGTGCCCACGGCGGCGTGCTGCACGACCACGCCGTCCTTGGCCGCCAGGACCACCGCGCCGGCGTACGCGGGATACCCGGGGTGGTCCGGCGTCGGCTGGAGATATGCCGCCAGGTCGGCGGGCAGGCGATCCACGTGCTCGGGGAGCAGGCCGACCTCGCGGGCGCTGCCGGGCCGCAGCGTGTCGTGTCGAAACTGGATGTCGGCGGGGGTGATGACCGGCGGTCCGGCGTCGGCCGGGGGCGGCGCGGCGGCGGCGGCCCCGATGGCCGGCACCGTCGTGCCCAGGACGGCCACGGTCAGGCCGAGCGCGAGCCGGCGGAGCGTGAGCGGACGGAGCAGACGGCGGGAGGAAGTGGTCATGGCCGTACTCCTCAGTAGAGCAGGTAGGGCTTGCGCTGGCGGGTGAAGGCGGCCAGTTCGTCGGCCCAGGCGCCGACGACGTCGTCCACGTCGGCTCCGGCGTCGATCTGCGTCCGCAAGCGGGGCGAGCCGGTGAGCTTGTCGATCCAGTACGGGCGGACGGGGTCCCAGGAGTCGCGCCGCCAGGCGAATGCCGGGTACTTGTGGGCTTCCACCAGCATCGCCACCGCCGTGCGGATCGGGTCGTACACCGCCCGGTCGACGACCTTGACCTCGACGCCGGCACAGAGCTTGTTCAACAGCGCCGGCTTCTGCCCGGCCGAGGTCGGTGCGAAGTACGCCTCGCGGAACTCGACTCCGGGCAGGTCACGGGCGTTGAGGCGGTCACTCCAGTGGTGGTCGAAGTCGGTCGCCAGGCCGCCGACCAGTTCGAACGGGCGGCAGGTGCCCCGGCCCTCGGTGATCGACGCGACGCCCTCGAAGAGGCCGGTACCCGGGTAGACCAGCGCGGTGTCCGGGGTGGGCATGTTCGGACTGGGCATCACCCAGGGCAGATCGGTGTCGGCGGCGAGGTGGTCCCGCTTCCAGTGCCGGCACGGCACCACGTGCAGGTCGACCGGTCGGCCGGCTTCCGCGGGCAGGAACGTGCCGTTGAAGAACCGGGCCAGTTCCCCGACGGTCATCCCGTGCTGCTGGACGATCTCCTTCAGGCCCACCCCCGAGGTGTACGGCGCGGTCATCATCGGCCCGTAGGCCCGCCCACCGATCGGGTTGGGGCGGTCCAGCACGACGTAGCGTTTGCCGACCCGGGCCGCGGCGACCATCGAGGTGTACATGGTCCAGATGTAGGTGTAGAAGCGGACGCCGACGTCCTGGATGTCGAAGACCACGGTGTCCACCCCTGCCTCGGTGAACATGCTCTCCCATCGCGCCTGCGAGGCGCCGTAGGCGTCGTAGACCGGGATACCGGTGCGCGCGTCGACGCCGGTGCCCTCGCTGCCCCCGGCCTGCGCCGAGCCGCGGAAGCCGTGCTCCGGGCCGAACGCCGCGGCCAGCCGGACCTGGCCCGAACCGTGCATGAGGTCGACGAGGTGCCGGTAGGCCGCGTCGACGCCGGTCGGGTTCGAGACGACGCCGACCCGCTGGCCGGTGAGCACGGCGAACTCGGAGGCCACCAGCTCGTCCAGACCGGTCCGGACCCGGCGGACACCGGGGCTGCCCGCCGCGGGCGCCAGGGCCCCGCCGGCGCCGAACGCCCCCGCGCCAGCGCCGAGCACTCCGGTGCCGACCGCGCCGGCGAGGAAATTCCTACGCTGCATGGGTTGCCTCCTACCAGGTCAGGCCGTGGCCGTAGGGGTAGAGCACGGTGCCCGCGCCCTCGGCCGTGGGGATCGTGACGGGCAGCCGTCCCCTGGGGGACAGCTCGCCGTGCAGCGCGCGGACGAGCGCGTCCATCGCCGCCCGGGTGTACGAGTAGGTCGCCAGGTAGGTGGTCACACCCGGCAGGTACGCGATGTCGTAGGGGTCCCGGACCGCCACCACCACCACGGGCTTCCCGGTACGGAGCAGCGCCGCGACGAGGTGCTGTTGAGTGCCGCGCGGGTCGGTGACGACGGTGTCCCACGCCTTGTTCACCAGCACGACAGTGAGATCGTGGGCGGCCGCCTGGGCGGCGGTGGCGGCGATCACCCCGTCGGACGGCAGGGTCGCCGGTCGGGCGGTGGCCCGGGCGCCGCGGGCGGTGAACCCATCGGCGACGGTCGCGACCGGAGCGAAGGCCGCACTGTCCCAGCCGGTGACCAGCACCGACCGGTCCGCGTGGGCCAGCGGCAGCAGCCCGGCGTCGTTGCGGACCGCGGTGATCGTCGGATCCGTGACCTGGGCGACGGCGGCGAGGTGCCCGGGTGCCCCGACCGTCCGTACCGCCTCCTCGACGTCGACCAGCGGCGACCGGGCCAACCCCTGCCGGTACTTCATGCCGAGGATGCGCCGCACCGACTCGTCGATCCGCCGCTCGGTCAGCTCGCCGGTGCCGACGGCACGCAGCACCGCGTCTCGCGCCAGCGCGAGGTCCGGTGGCATCAGGAGCTGGTCGGCGCCGGCCTTGAGCGCCAGCACGGGCACCCGGTCATCGCCGTACCTCTTCCGCACGCCGGCCATGTTCAGCGCGTCGGTGACGATGACTCCCCGGAAGCCGAGTTCACCGCGCAGCACGCCGGTGAGGATCGTCGGCGACAACGTCGCGGGGTCGCCGGAGGAGTCGAGCGCGGGTATCACGATGTGGGCGGTCATGATCGATTCGACGCCCGCGCTGATCGCCCGTCGGAACGGCGGAGCGTCGATCCGGTCCCACTCCGCCCGGCTGTGGTTGATCACCGGCAGGCCGGTGTGGCTGTCGGTGGCCGTGTCGCCGTGGCCGGGGAAGTGCTTCGCCACCGCGGTCACGCCGGCGTCTTCCTGGAACCCGGCGACCTGTGCGCCGGTCAGCTCGGCCACCAAGGTGGGGTCGGCGCCGAAGGACCGTACGCCGATCACCGGGTTGCCCGGGTTGACGTTGACGTCCGCGATCGGCGCGTACGGCTGGTGGATGCCCACCGCGCGCAGCTCGCGCCCGGTGATCTCCGCCGCCGTGCGCGCGTCCCGTGGTGAGCGCCCGGCGCCCAGCGCCATCGAGCCGGGGAACTGCGCGGCGGGAGCGGGCATCCGCACCACTGCGCCCTGCTCCTGGTCGGTGGAGACGATCAGCGGCACCCGGCCCTTCGCGCCGTCCCCGAGCGCGACCCGCTGAAGCCCGTTGGAGAGAGTGGCGATCTGACGGGGACTGTCCAGGTTGTGCGACCACGAGAAGTAGATGACGCCGCCGAGGTGGTAGCGCTCGACGACCTCGGCCGGCGTCTCCACGCCGAACGCGGCACGGTTCGCCGCGCGGTCCGCGGCCGTGGGCTCCGCGGCGTCACTGCCGTAGACGTAGGTGGAAAAGAGCTGCCCGACCTTCTGCACCAGGCTCATGTGCCGCAACGTCGAGGTGACCCAGCCCTGCTCGCCGGTGGGCGGGCGCGCGGGCGCGGCAGAGGCGTGGACGGGGAGTGGCGCGACGGTGGTCGCCAGGGTGGCCACCAGGACGGTCGCGGTGACGAGTCGGGTCTTCATGGACGACGACCTCTCAGTCCGGGTGGCTGAAACTTAGCTACGGATCAATGGGTCGTCAAGAAGGTTAGCTACAAAGGTGCTCCTCGTGGGCGGATTGTGTCGCCCAGACCGGTTGAGGCACGCCCGGGTGGATGCCACTACCACACGGCTGGTACGTCGCCGGGTCACCTCGGGGCACCCGTCGATCGGAGTAGATCGGCGTCGACATCGCCGCCGGCACCACCCAGCGGTTCCGCCGGGAGTTGAGCAAGCGTCCATCCGGGACTTCGGTTCGCTCCTCTGTCGAGAGAAAGCGGGTTGCTGGGAGATGACATCGGAGCGGCGCTGCTCGAGGGCGCGGAGGGCTTCCAGCCCGCAGTCCACTCAGGTGCCAAGATGCCGCCAGGTCATGGATGGCCGGCCTGTGCCCTGGCGGTGGTTCGGCGCGCGTCCCGCCAGGCGATCATCGCCGTTCGCAGACGGGGTGAGGTGAGCTTGTCGCCTCGGCGCCGGGCGCGCAGCTGATCGACGAGCCAGGCCGGGGCGTCGGCCCGTTCGACGGCCCGGCTCTTGGTGAGGAGTTCGCCGTTGCTCAGCGCGTGGCGGCCACGGGCCATCGATGTGAGGCCGAGATCGGCGATGACGGGGTCCAGCCAGAGCCACGGACGCCGCGCCGCCCAGGCCCAGTAACCAGTCAGCTCAGCACGAGCAGCCTCGCGGACGTCGTCATCGCTCATCGGCGGAAGCACACCGCGCGGTGAGCGGCCGAAAACGGCGTACCCATCGCGGACCAGCTCAGCCCTGGTGATCCCGGAGAGGATGCGCTGGACGAGTGATCCGTGCGTCCACGTCGGGTGCGCCACCTGAATGTCGGAGAGCCTCATGGCGTCGACGTAGACGCATCCGAGGTCGAGTCCAGAGCCGGCGCCCTCGTCGAGGTGGCGATGCAGCCTCGTCAGTGCCGTCTGTCGGCCCGTATCGACCGGACCGTCGACAAGCGCGACCAGGTCGAGATCGCTGACGCCGGGAATGTAGTCGCCAGTCGCCAGAGATCCCGCGACAAGCAGGTCGCTGACCCACCCGAGCGCTGCCAGTCGCCTGCCGAACTCCGCGACGACCGGAACCGAGACCACCACGACTGCAGACTAGAGCTCCCTGTCACACGAAACAGACGGCAGGCATCGTCCACGGCCATCGCCGATGTGGTCTGCGGACTGATATGAAACTGGGGGTGAGTGGCGGGCGGGGAACATCGAGGCGGCATTTCCGTGAATGGGTCAGGCGGTCGAGTACAGCCAGTCCACCGCGCGCCGTACGGTGCTGTCGGGTACGTCGTGCCCGCCGTCGAACTCGTCGTAGGTGACGTCGTAGCCGAGGGCGCGGAGGCGCGGCACGAGGGACCTGCTGCACCGGTCGATGGGCAGCACCCGGTCGGCGGTGCCGTGGGAGACGTAGACGCGGGGCCGGCCGTGGGTGACCAGCGGGGCGGCGAAGCCGGGGGAGAAGGCCAGGACGGCGTCGAAGACGTCGCCGTTGATCAGCCCGAGCGACAGCGCGTACGACGCGCCGTCGGAGAACCCGCCGATCAGCATGCCGGTGATCGGGTAGCCGGTGACGATCTCCTGCAGCACCCGGTCGATGCGCCGCACGTCGGGGCCGAAGCCGACACCGACCATGTCCCAGGTCGCGGCGTCCGACTGCGGCGCGACGAGCAGCAGGCGCTGTTCGTCGGCGACCGTCAGCATCAGGTCCAGGGCCTGCCGGGGCGATCCGCCGGCGCCGTGCAGCAGCAGCGCCAGCCGGTACGGGCCGTCTTCCGCCGGCCCCGGCACGTAGGCCTGGGCGACCAGGTCGCCGGCCTGCCCCTCGAACGCCACCAGGCCGGTGCGGGCCACAGCGGCGATCGGTGGGCCGGGCTGCACGGTCAGGCGGCCGTGTCGGGAGTTCTCCTCCGGCTGCTCATGCGGTGGTGCGGTCTCCCGGATGTTCGGCATGGGTGCCTCCGCGTCGGATGGGACTGTCCGGCGGGCTACCCCGTCAGGCGACTGGCAACCCCGACCCGGCGCGGGAACTCGTCCAGCCGCCAGGAGCGTGCCGGTGGCAGCGGCGGTGCCGCACCGTCTCGGCAAGGTGCCGCAACCCGACGTGCGCACCGCTCGAGTCCCGCCCATGGCCGTCCTCGCGGCACGCGCTCGGGGCGAACTCGCAGTCGCGTAAGAGCGCCTGAAGCAAATCTGACAGCCGCTCAGATCTGGGCCCCGGCCTCGCCCGGGCCCGGACTCCTGCCGTCGGTGACCAGCGCGTCGAAGGGCTCCCGCCCGAGGGCGGCGACCAGGCGTGCGCTCACCCGGTCGGTCTCGTCGCCCACCGCCGGGGCGGCCGGAGCCTGGGCGACCTCCCGGGCGGCGGCCGCGGCGCCCAACAGATCACCGGTGGCGTGCGCGAGCTTGGCCCGCGAGCTGAGCACCGCGGCCTCGGCCCAGGGGTCGCCGAAGGTGGTGGGCAGCAGCTCCGACGCCAGTGCCAGGTCGCCCCGCTCGATCACCGCGTTCGCGGCGAACCACGTGGCCCTGCCGTCGGTGCGCCGGCCAGGGCGGCGCACAGGTCGTCCGGTGTGATCTGGCCGCCCTGCAACAGCGCGAAACCGGCCCGCCAGGCCGCGGCGCGGGCCTCCTCGGCCGGCTCGCCGGGCATCGCCAGCGCCCGCCGCGCCTCGGTGAGCCCGCCGCGCAAAAACCAGTACCAGCTCAGGGCGTTGGCCAGGCCAGTCCGCCGCCATGGGCCAGCGCCGATCGCAGGTTCGCCGTCTCCGCGTCGAGCCGGGCCAGCCACTCCTGCTGGTCGGCGCCGCGCAGCTCCGGGCCGGCGCGTTCGGCCAGGTCGGTGTAGTACGCCGCGTGCTGCGCCCGTACGTCGTCGGCGTCGTCGAGACGTTCGAGGCAGAACGCGGCGACCGACTCGAGCAGCCGGTAGCGCGGGCTCGCGCCGGAGTCGTCCGTCACCACCAGCGAACGGTCCACCAGCCGGGCCAGCGCGTCGAGATCGGTCCGGCACACCTGCCCGGCCGCCTCCGGCGTGCAGCCGTCGCTGAAAACCGCGAGCCGGGCCAGCACCCGTCGGTCGGCCTCCGTCAGCAGGTCCCAGCTCCAGCCGATCACCTCGGTCAGCGTGCGCTGCCGCGGCGGCATGTCCCGCTGCGAGGTGGTGAGCAGCCTGAACCGGTCGTCCAGCCGGTCCACCACGCCCTGCACGCCGAGCGCGCAGCGACCACCGCCGATCACTGCCGCCCGTCAGGGAATGTGGGGCGGGACACGAGCGGGCGGACCAGCCCGCCCTCGGACCTGCGGATAGTTGTCTGCTCGCAACGGTCGCGGAAATTCCCACGGTGAGTAACCTGCGAGCGTGAACGACGACGCTGGGGCGTTCGACCCGGGACTGGTGAGCTCCCGGCCTGCCGCAGCTCCCGCCCTCATGTCGGAGGACTTCACCGCCTCCAGCCTGACCGCCCTGCGTCACCGGCTGCAGGCAGCGGTGAGTGGCGCGGGACTCGTGGGCGACGAGGGCTACGACTTCGTTCTCGCCGTCCATGAACTGGCCACCAACGCGGTGCGCCACGGCGGCGGCCACGGCCACGTCGACCTCCGACGCCGGGACGACGTGCTGATCTGTGAGATCAGCGACCACGGAGCGGCCACGGGAAGTCTGCCCGTGCGGCTGCCCGCCGTCGATGTCGCCGGCGGACGCGGACTGTGGCTGGCCCACCAGTTGAGCGACGGTCTTCTCCTCACCCGAGGACCCCACGGCGTCACCGCCACCGTGACCGCATGCCTGAACCCCGCCGAGCGTCCGCCCATCGTCGATGGCGCGACGTCAAAGCCCGCGGAAGACAGCCCGCACTGACGCCCCGGCCCAGCCGCCGGAACCGGGAGAGCCGACGGACCCACCTTCCACCGCCGTCAGGGTCGGCGGCGCGGCGGGGTGGTGCCGCGGTCCCATCGATCGCCGCGCCTGCGTCGGTCCTCCCGTACCGCGCTTCCGATGGAGCGCACATCAGGTCCAGCTAACGCGGCTATTCGTGAGCTGGAAAGGCGTGGACTCCACGACCAGCCGGGCGCATCAGCACGCCGCCGGCGCCCGCCGGGACAGCGACCAGCAGCGGGAGCCGCCGGGCGGGGTCGACCTGGAGCCGGCCGACCATGCGCTGGGCCGCTCCCGCGGCGGGCTGACCACCAAAATTTACCTGGGGTGTGAGCAGGGGCAGAAGCCGCTGTCGGTCGTGCTGACCGCCGGGGTTAACGACCAAGAAAAGCCGGATATACATGCAACACGCCCATCGCGGGCAAGTCGTATACCACTCCGGTGGACGCGGCAGACATTGATCTAGATCGAGATGAGTCTAGGGGTCCCCTAACCCTCTTCTGGGGCTATCCTGGGCCAATGCCACTCCGCACGTTGGGCGTGGCTGTGGTAGGCGGCGGGACGGGGTGGTCGTATAGCTTCATACATTGATGGTGAATGTCGCGACATTGCCGGAAATGCATGCCAGCCGTCGGTACGGAAGGATGGCGCGCCCCGATCGCCTGCACCGGGCAGCAGCAGCGCCGCTTGTTGGTCGGCGGCAACGTTCGAAGATGAGGTGGTCGCAAGCAATGAGGTACGAGCTGCTGGGGCCGATTCGGGTGGTCGACGGAAACAAGACGTCATCGGTTAGTGCGCGGAAGGTAGAGATACTGCTGGCCGCCCTTCTCATCCGCTCCGACCGAGTGGTCGGTACGGACCAGCTCATGATCGAGATCTGGGGAGAGAATCCACCGCGGCGCGCGACCGCAGGACTGCACGTCTACATTTCCCAACTGCGCAAGTTCCTCACCCGGGTAACGCACGGCCGCAGCCCGATCCTTACGACGCAGAAGGGTTACCTGCTGAGCTTGGGATCCCACGAACTCGACGTCCACATCTTCCGACGCATGATCCAGCAGGGACGCAACCACCACCGTGCCGGACAACTCGTGGAGTCGTACAACGCTTTTCAGGAAGCACTGGACCTCTGGCGTGGCCCGGCGCTCGGCGGTCTCCACGACGGCCCACTGATGAACAGCTTCGCCGGATGGGCCGAACAGGCGCGCTTGGCGTGTCTCGAAGAGTTGGTCGACGCCGCGCTCCTGCTCGGCCGGCACCGTCAGTTCATCGGCTTCCTCTACTCACTGACCACGGAGTACCCGCTGCGCGAGGCGTTCCGTCGACAGCTGATGCTTGCGCTCTACCGGTCCGGCTGCCAAGCCGACGCACTCAACGTCTACCAGTCCCTGCGAACCGTGCTGAAGGACGAGCTGGGTCTCGAGCCTTGCCGGATGCTCAAGGACCTGCAACGCGCAATCCTGCTGGGCGATCCCGAACTGGAGGTCTGCGCCGCCGCCTAGATCGGCGCGTGTGTCGCTGGCGGGTAGACGTGGCGAAGTTCCAAGACCGGCTGCTCACCCGACGTCGAGCTGCCGGAGCTGTTCGTGGACGCTGATCTGGAGATCCTCGTGACCGCACTTTACGCGGAGATCGACGATCTGCTCGATCGGCCCTCCGGTCGGATGCCGTCCGCTGCTGGCTCCCGCTGAGCTGGTCTGAAGGTTGGGTTGACCGACTCGATGGTCTGTCGTAGAGCGCGGAGCAGGGGCTCGCCTGGGTCGGGGTTGCCCTGTCTTGTACGCGGAGCGGGTCATGGTGACGGCGCGTTCGGTCAACTGCCGTTCGGCGGCGGCGTCGCGGTGTCCAGGGCGGGGACCTGGATGAAGTGCGGGACCCGCCCGGTCAACGCCGCAGCCGCTTGTTGTACCCGGGCTGCTTGGGCAGGTCGCTCATTCTCGCTGCCCCGTACCCCTTGGAACAGATCGCCTAGGTCGCCCTAACCCCCGGGCCGAATGCCGACGGCGGGCTCCACCACGTTCGCCTCGTCGTCGCCGGCGTCCCCGTGCCGAGGCGACCGGCAGGCATCCGACGGCTGGGGAAACCGACCGCACCAGAACCCTACGACCTCGATGGTTCCGTCGGAACACGCTCACCGCCGGCGCCGAGCACGGCTCCAGCCTGCTGCGACCAGCGCGGGACAGCATGACCTAGTTCCGACCGACAGGAGGTCTACATGCGCGTGGGCGACATCTTCATCAATGGGATCGGGGTGGAACTGCCCGAGAGGCAGAGCATCGAGTCGGCAGTCGAGCAAGGGTTGTTACGCACTGATGACGCCACGGTCCAGGGGTTCACCAGCGTTGCCATCGCGGGAGACACGCCAGCTCCGGAGATGGCGTTGCGGGCGGCACAGAGCGCCTTCAAGGACTGCGACGTGCAGCCGGTCGAGGTCGCCCTCCTGGTCTACGCCAATGTCTGGTTCCAGGGCCCGCTCACCTGGCAGCCGCAGTTCTATCTCCAACATCACCTGGTCGGCGACAGGCCGCTGGCCATCGAGATCAAGCACGGCTGCGTCGGCATGTTGAGCGGAATGGAGTTGGCGGTCGGTTCGCTGCGCGCGGACGAGAAGCATCAGGCCGCGCTCGTCGTGGCCAGCGACAATTTCGGTACGCCGCTGATGAACAGGTGGGCGACCGGGGCCGGCTTGACGGTGCTCGGGGACGGTGCGAGTGCTGTGGTACTGACCAAGAAGCCCGGCTTCGCGCGGTTGGTGTCGGTATGCAGCGGCTCCTTCTCCGGGATGGAGGAAGCGTGGCGAAGTGGGGAGCCGCTGTTTCCTCCCGGCGTCACCGTCAGACGGCCCGTGGACTTCTTCGGCACGCATGACGCGTTCCGCAAGAGCGTGACCGCCGAGGCCGCCGCGATCATGTCGATCACCCACATCCAGCGGAACATCGAGTGCATCCAGCGCACGCTGGCCGAAGCGGACGTGCGGACGGGCGACATCAAAAAGATCATCACCCACACCATGTCGAAGGAGGAGCAGCGAAGCTACGTCGGCATGCTGGGGTTCTCGATCGAGCAGTCGACCTGGGACTTCGGCCGCAGCATCGGGCACGTCGGCGCGAGTGATCAGATGCTCGCCCTCCACCACCTGCTGACGACAGGCCAACTGGTGCCGGGTGACCGCGTCCTGCTGTGCGGCTTCGCTCCGGGGTCGACCTACAAGGCCGCGGTCGTGGAGATCCTCGATCTTCCGTCCTGGTCGCCGTCCCGGTAGGGCCAGCGTGTCGCAGCCCGTGACGACCGAAGCCGCCGGCCCGTTGGGCCCGGAGGGCCGGCACCGGGGATGTGCCGGCCTCCGGACTCGAAGGACCGGCCAGGTGACCCGGGCAGTACGGTGGCCGACGCATCCCCGGTGCGAGCACTACGCGTTCGCGTCACAGCCGACGGTGACGAAGGACTGCACGCGCGTGGGCTTCCGCTCCGGCGCGGTCAGGATTCCATCGGCTGCCGCTGCTTGGTCAATCGGACCGTCCCACCGGCCCGATCCTTCCGATCATCGCGACGATGCTCTCCACGTTCTCGAAGCTGAGCGCGTCGATCATCGACAGGGGCACTGTGGTGCCGAACTCGTCGCGGATGAAATTCAACAACCTCGCTGTGCTGAGCGAATCCAGGATGCCCGACTCCAGCAGTGGGGTGTCCGGCCCGAAACCGGCCATCAGTTCGTCGGGGAGCAGGTTGTCCTGGATGAAGCGGAGCAGCTTGTCACCAATGTCGGCATATGTTTCTGCGTAGGCCATCTGCCTCTTCCTCGCCTCGGGGTGGGTTCATCGCGGGTCTGCCACCGGTCCTCTGCGTCCGGTGGCCACCGGATACCTGCTGGCTGTTCGCACGGCCGGTACGCCGACACGACCACTGTCACCGACCAGCCTCAAGCGGCGCTAATGGCTCGGCCGAGGCGGCCGCGCCCCAGCCCGCGCCAGTTCCCACCGGGTCGGCCGCTCCATCCGCCACCGTGGGAGCAATTTGCGGGCCTTGAGCACAGCCGGAAATCGTTACAGGAGCCGACAGCCGGGCTGGAACGGACATGCCGAAGGATCGTCCGCGTTTGTGCCGCTTTCCAGCCAGCGACGAACAAGCTTACGAAACGAGCCGTCGACGATTTACATGATCAACCAGCCATCCCAACAGAACGTACGGGAGGACCACAATGATTCACGAGGCCGAGCACCTACAGCTGATCATCCATGGCGCCACCGCTTTCGAACTGCTGCGCACCGCGCTCGAGTTCGAGCTCTTCGAAAAGATCGAAGCGGACGGCGGCATGAGCCTTCCGGCGGTGGCCGCGTCGCTCGGTGTAGAGGAGCAGCCGGCCCGGATCCTGCTGCTGGGCCTAGCCTCCCTGCGACTCCTGCGCAGGGAGGGCGAGAACTACGTCAACACCCCGCTCACCCGTCGGAGCCTGCTGCCCAAGCGGGCGGGCTATCTGGGGCCTCTCGTCGAGATCCAGGAGAAGATCACGAATCCCGGCCTGGTCGACTTCGCGGACTCCATTCGACGTAACACCAACGTCGGTCTGCGCCACGTGGAAGGGCCCGGCACGACGTTGTACGAGCGCGTGACCACCAACCCGGCGCTGCAACAGGTGTTCTACAACAACATGGGACACGCGTCCCGGCAGACGTTCCCACTGGTGGCCGAGACGTTCGACTTCTCAGCCCTGCACCACCTGGTCGACATCGGTGGCGGGGACGGCAGCAACAGCATCGCCGTGGCGAAACGTCACCCGCACCTCGAAATGACGATCTTCGACCAGGAGACCGTGCTCAACATCGCGAAGCAGAATGCCGAGGACGCCGGCGTAGGTGATCGCGTGCACGGATGGCCGGGCGACCTGTTCACCGATCCCCTGCCGACCGGGATCGACGGCATCCTCTTCTGCCACATCTTCGAGATCTGGTCGCTCGAGCGGAACACGGAGTTGCTGCGCAAGTGCTACGAGGCGTTGCCGCCGGGCGGCGCGGTACTCGTGTACAACTTCGTCTCCGACGACGACAACACCGGCTCGCCGTCCGCCGCGTTCATGTCCGTCTATTTCCTGACCATCGCGTCCGGCGAGGGCATGGTCTACTCGGTGCAGGACATGAAGATCGCACTGCATGACGCGGGATTCTCCAGGGTCGAACGCCACGAGGGCGTCGGATTCCATCACGCGCTCATGGTCGGATACAAGTAATCAATCCCGGGGCGGGTCGTCGACCGCCCGCCCACATCGCCGGAACACCAGGGCCCCGGAGTAGCCCGCGAATGTCTACTTTGATCGGATCTTGTGGTGGGTGCCCGGCTGGGGAGCGAGCACGACATCTGTGGATTATGGAGCTCTCTACGCTTCAAGATCCGCAAAGGTGTCGTGCTCGCTGTGCCATCATCGCTCATGCCCCCGGCGGATCGCGTCGTGGCCTGTCTCTACCAATGCGGGTGCGTCGCCCGGTGCCCCACTGGCCGGGCCGGAGGCCTGCTCGACCGGTCGGCGTAGGTAGCCGACCCTCGTGACCCTCGTGGGGTGCGCCACGGGTTGGCGACTCTGCTCGCGATCGGGGTGTGCGCGATGAGCGCGGTAGGCCACAACTCGCTGACCGCGATCGCGGTGGGCTCGGCGCTGCGGTCCGCAGGAGTTGGTCCGCCTGGGCTGCCCGTTCAACCCGCTCACCGCGCCGCCGCCGACCCGCCTTGCGCAGCACGCCGTGGTGGCAATGGACGGCAAGTGCCTACGCGGAGCCAAACGCCCCGACGGCCATGCACGCCCAACGCGCCCACGCGGTCTACCCCGTCGAGCAGCGCCACGCCCACCACCTGCTCACCATCAAGGGGAATCAGTGCGCCACGAGGCGCTCCGACACATCCCCACTGCGCAGGCGGGACAGGCTCGAAGGGGCGCTAGCCGACTTCCTCGACATTCTCCGGCTCCGCCGGCTGCAACAGGCCGGCCAGGTGCTCGATGATCGCGGTGACCGTCGGTTGATGCCACAGCAGCGTTGACGGCAGCTTGTGCCCGTAACGTCGCTCGAGGCGGCGCCGGATGACGATGGTCATCACGGAGTCGAGCCCCTGTTCGATGAGCGACCGGCGAGGATCGAGGGTGGTCGCCGGAAGCTTCATCTCGTCCGCGATCTGGCCGCCGACGTCCTCCATCAGGCGCTGACGCAGCTGCTCGGGCGGTAGGTCGACGATGGCCGGCGGGTTCTGTCCGGTCGGACCGGTCGGGGCCGGCGCCGCCGAACTGTCGGACAGTTCCGCCAGCAACGGGAGCCTTTCCTCGCCGGGCTCCAGCGGGGTGACGCGCAGCACCGGGAACATTCCGCCGCCGCGCTCCTCGGCATGGTCCCAGGCGCTGAACGCCTCGACCACGGAGATGTCACCGACGCCGCGGGCGCGGAGCTCCGCGTCGACCACCTCGTTGACCGCCATGCCCTGACCGTGCCACGAGGTCCAGCCCAGACTCAACGTTCCGTCCGGACCGGACGCGGCGTGGTTTCGGTACCGCGCGAAAGCATCCAGGAATGCGTTGGCCGAACCGTACGTGGCCTGGCCGGGGATGCCGAGGAGATAGCCGCACGACGAAAAGAGCACAAAGAAGTCCACACTCCCGGGCGGGAAGACGCCGTGCAGGGCCCAGGCGCCCTCTACCTTCGGCCGCAGCACGTTGTCCAGCGACGCCCGGTCGACGTCACGGAGCATCCGGTTGTCCAGCACGCCCGCGGCGTGGACCACTCCGCAGATCGGAGGCAGGCCGAGCGTCTCCGGTGCCAGTTGACGTGCGACCTGATCAGGATCGGCGATGTCGAGGGCCAGGACCCGTACGGTCACCCCGAGCGCCTCGAGGGCGCGGACCTGCGTGATCTGCCGGCGGGTCACGTCATCGACGGCCAGGTCCCAGGCGTCGCGGGTGGGCAGGCCACGCCGGCCGGCGATGACGATTCGGCGCGCACCGCGCTCGGCCAGCCAGTGGCACACCTGCAAGCCGAGCACGCCGAGCCCGCCGGTCACCAGGTAGGTGCCGTCGGCCCTGCACCGTACGGGCCCGCGAACCGGTGCCCGCTCCGTGGGCACCAGGCGGGCGACGCTCGGGGTGCCGTCGCGCAGCACGACGATGTCCTCTCGGGGCCGCGCACGCAGCACGTCTAGCAGCAGCTCCGCTGCCTCCGCCGGCGCTTCCGGAGGCAGGTCGACAATCCCGCCCCACAGCTCGGGATGCTCACCGGCGACGACCCGACCGAGTCCCCAGAGCGGCGCATGGGCAAGGTGGCTCTCGGTCGTACCCTCGCCGACGCCGACGGTCAGGCACCACAGCCGGGGGAACCGGCTGCGATGGCGTGCGGACAGTCGCTGAACGACAGTGATGAGCAGCCAGGCGGCATCCGCCACGGCACCGGTGACGGGAGCCGGCGAATCGGGCGACGGCGGCAGGAGCAGCAGATCCGTGTCCTCGCCGACCAGGTCCAGGTCACCGAGGTGGGACGGGGCGAGACACGAGGCCCCGGCCGCGGTCAGTCGCTCCCGCAACGCGGCGGCCAGCGGGCTGTCCGGGCCGACGAACGCGATCCGGCGCGGCGCCGGCGCGGCCGACCCGTCGGGCGCGGCGGCCGGCAGTGCGAGCGGGCGCCAGACGACCTCGTGCACCATCTCGACCGGACCGGTCCGGCCCCTGGTCTTCGGCTCCATCTCGGCCAGCCGGAGGCCGGCCAGCCGGGCAACCACCCGCCCGGTCGGGTCCGCCAGCAGCACGGTGAGGGCGTCGTCACCGGGATCGGCGGTGATCTCGACGTCCACGACCAGCAGGGGCGCCCCCGAGGTGTGTACCTCGTCGATGCCCGCGACCATCCGCAGCGCCGGCGGGCCGGGATGCGCGAACGGAGCGATCGACAGGGCTGCGTCGAAGACCGGGGCCCAGGTTGTCCGCGCCGTCGGCGGCAGGTCGATCCGCACCCGGGCCCGGATGCGGTTGTCCCCGCGCCAGAGCTTCTCGATGGTCCAGTCGAACGCCATCGTCGGCACCCCGACGGAGGCCAGCTGCCGGCGTACTGCATCCGGATCCGTCTGCTCGAGCTCACCGAGTCGGCCGGGAAGCTGCTCCGGTAGCGTCGAACCCGCCTTGGCGATCAGGGCCGTGGCGTGCACGAGCCACGGTCCGTCGGCCGCCGGGGTACGGGAGGCCAGGCGCAGCACGTCGTGGTCGTGCACCACCTGGATGTCGCGGGGCTCCCTGGTCAGCAGCGGGATCTGGAACGACACGTCGGTCAGCGTCGCCACCGAGGGGCCCTCGTCGCGCGCACCGAGGAAGGTGTTGATCAGGATGGCGGCCGGGGTCACCTCGGCGCCGTTGATCGTGTGGCTTCCCGGGTACGGCCGGCTGTCGTCGGTGAGCCGGGTCCGCCACATGCGCAGCGGGGTGCCGGCGATGCTCACGCGCGAGCCCAGGACCGTGTGCGAGGCGACATCGTGGCCGGACCCGTCGATGCCCGACGGGGATGCCGGATCGCGCCACAGCCGTCGGTGCTGCCAGGGAACTCCCGGCAGGGTGACCAGATCGCCGGCCGGTTGCAGCGCCGGCCAGTCCAGCGCCACACCGTGGCAGTGCAGCACAGCGGCGTTGGTCAGCAGCCTTTCCCGCTCCGGCGCGTTGCGTCGCAACGTCGACACGACAAGGCCGTCCTCGTGGCCGGCGTAGGACAGTGTTTCGGAGATGGAGTGGGCCACCACCGGATGAGCGGATATCTCCAGGAACACCCGGTAGCCGTCCTCGACAGCCGCCTGGACCGCAGGCGTCAGCAGCACAGGGTTTCGCAGGTTGGCGGCCCAGTACGCGCCCTCGACGGGATGCTCGGACCGGGGATCGGGCAGCGCCGTGCGGTACATGGGTATGCGGGGCCGCTCCGGGGCCAGATCGGCGGCGGCCTCGGTCAGCTCGGCCAGCAACGGGTCCATCTGCGGGCTGTGGAAGGCGACGTCGGACGCGACCCGGCGCACCGCGATGTTCTCGTCCCGCCACCGGGCCACGAGTGCGTCGACCACCTCGATGTCACCGGCGATCACGGTCGACGCCGGTGACGACCAGATTGCCGGCCCCACGTCGGTACGATCGGCGAGCCGCTTCGCCACCTCGTCGAACGGCAGCCCGACCATGGCCATCGCGCCGTTCCCCGCCACCTGTCGCAGCAGTCGGGACCGGCGGCAGATCAGCCGGGCGCCCGCCTCGACGGTGAGCGCACCGGCGGTGACCGCGGCGGCTATCTCGCCGACCGAGTGGCCGATGACCGCGTCGGGCCGCAGCCCGGAGGACCGCCAGACCTCGGCGAGGCCGAGCTGCATCACGAAGATCATCGTCTGGATCCGGTCGACGTCGCGCAGTTCGTCGTCGAGGAGGACCTGGCGGGGGGAGAAGCCGATCTCCTCCAGGAAGATCGGCTCGAGCTGGTCGATCACCGCGGCGAACACGGGCTCGGTCCGGAGGAGTTCGCGCCCCATGCCGACCCACTGGGAACCGTGGCCCGAGAAGACCCAGACCAGCCCGGTTCCGCCGCCGTCGTCCGCGCCGCTGGTCACGCCGGGTGCCGGCTCACCGGCGGCGAGGTGGCGCAGCCGTGCCGCGAGTTCGTCCCGGCTCGCCGCCACGACCGCCGCCCGGTGGCGCAGGTGGGAACGCCGCAGGGCGAGGGTGTGCCCGATGGATGCCAGCGACGCCGGTTCCGCCGACGCGGACAGCCAGTCGGCCATCCGTTGCGCATGCTGCCGCAGAGCGGCGTCGGAGCTGGCGGAGATCGGGAACAGGCGCGGCACGTCGTGCGCTCCGGCGTCGTCGGTGACCGAACCGCCGGCCTCCTCGGGCGCCTCCTCGACCAGCACGTGGGCGACCGTCCCGCCGTACCCGAAGCCCGACACCCCGGCCCGGCGCGGTTCGTCTCCGCGCGGCCAGGCGGTGCGTTCGGTGACGACCTGCAGACCCGCCGAGTCCCAGTCGATGGCCGGGTTGCCGACGGAGTGGTTGAGGCTGGGCGGGATCTCGCTGCGGTGCAGCGCGAGCACCACTTTGATGATGCTCGCCACCCCCGCGGCAGCCTCCAGGTGGCCGATGTTGGACTTCACCGATCCGATGAGACAGGGCTCGCCCGGTGCCCGATCGACCCCGTACACCGCGCTGAGCGCACCGGCCTCGAGCGGGTCGCCCAACCGCGTGCCAGTGCCGTGCGCCTCGACGTAGCTGACCGATCCCGGAGCGATCCCCGCCTGTCGGCAGGCCCGGTCGAGCACGTGCTCCTGCGCCGGCCCGCTGGGTGCCATGATCCCGTTGGTGCGGCCGTCCTGGTTCACCGCGCTGCCCCGGATGACGGCGAGCACCCGGTCGCCGTCGCGCTGCGCGTCGGCGAGCAGCTTCAGCACCACGACGCCGCACCCCTCGCCGCGCCCGTAACCGTCGGCCGTAACGTCGAACGACTTGCACCGACCGTCCGGGGCCATCGCGCCGGCGGCGTCGAGGGTCAGGGTGAGACCGGGGGACACGATGAGGTTGACCCCCGCGGCCAGCGCGACCGGGGTCTCTCCCGCGCGGAGGCTCTGACAGGCGAGGTGCAGCGCGACCAGCGAGGCCGAGCAGGCCGTGTCCACCGCGAGGCTCGGCCCGCGGAAGTCCAGGGCGTACGAGATGCGGTTGGCCACGGCACACATGGCGGCGCCGATACCGGTCCACGCCTCGATCCTGGGCAGGTCCTCCAGCAGCCGCCGGCCATAGTCGTCGGAGCCGACGCCGACGAAGACGCCGACGTCGGTGCCGGCCAGTTCCCGCACGCGCATGCCGGCGTGCTCCAGCGCTTCCCAGGCCACCTCCAGCAGGATCCGCTGCTGCGGGTCCATCAGCTCGGCCTCGCGGGGGCTGAGGCCGAAGAAGTCGGCGTCGAAGCCCTCGATCTCGGAGAGGAAGCCGCCGAACCTGGTGGCTCGGCGCAGCGCGGCCGCGTAGTCGGGACCGAGGTCGCCGTAGGCTTGCCATCGCTCCTCCGGCAACTCGCCGATGCCGTCACCGCCGCTGGCCAGCAGGTCCCAGAAACTGTCTGGCGAGTCCACGCCGCCGGCGAACCGGCAGCCGATGCCGACCACTGCGACGGGAGCCGTCACGGCCCGCCGCGGCGGGCCAGGTACGGCGAGGGTTTCGGCTGTCCCCATCCTGATCTCCTCGAGTTCGTCGGTGGCCGCGGGCCGGGGCTGACCTCCGGGCGGGACGCCCGGTGTGCGAGCGGCACGGATGTTCGGACGATTCGCTGTGACTGGGCGCCGTCACCGCCGGCGCCGCCGTTGTTCGGCGTCACCCAGCCCAGGGCGTTGGCGCGTCGATCCGAACCAGGGCGCAGGACAGGGTGACTCCGGGCCCCACCCCGAGCATGAGCAGGTGATCGCCGGGCTTGAGCGCCCCGGTGCTCAGCAGGTGTTCGAGGGAAACGATCTGGTCGCTGGCGCCGAGGTGGCCGACGGTGCGGCCGAAGTCCCAGGTCGACATGGACATGGGCAGGTTCAGCGCGGCCATGCACCGTTGCTCCACGATTTCTCGGGAGTAGTTCATGTAGGCGACCCGGGTGACGTCGTCGATGCCGATACCGGCGTCGGCGAGCGTGTCGTCCACGAGGCGCAACGTCCGCAGGTGGATCTGCAGCAGCGCCGCCGTCCCGCCAGCCTCGGCCATCACCCGGCGCCGGAACTCCGCATTGCGGTCGCCGAAGTTCAGTCCCCGCCCGACGGTCACGCCGGGTGGGAACAGCGGCTGACCGGCCCGGTGCATCTCCTCCGCCTCGGGAACGGTGAGCGACCGGACCGACAGCAGTCGGGCGATGCCCGGACCGGTTGTGACCACCACGGCGCTCGCGGCGTCCCCGGCGATGTACCCCGGACCCATCGTCCAACGGTCCATCAGCGGGGTGCCGAAGTTGTCGGCGGCCACCAGCAGGGCGACCCGCGGACGGCCGGCACGTGCCGCGTCCCCGCCGAGATAGCCGGCGGCCAGTTGCAGCGCGGAGAACATGCCGTTGCAGCCGTGCCGGACCTCCACCGCCAGCAGGTCACCACCGAGCAGGTGGCGTTGCAGGTAGTACTGCGGCTGCCAGCCGTCCGGGCCCTGGTGCCATGAGTCGGCGTACAACAACAGGTCGACGTCCTCGGGGCGCTGGCCGGCGCGCTTCAGCGCGTCCTGCGCGGCGCGCAGCGCCATCTCCGGCGCGGGCAGCTCGCCCGCGACCGCCGCGCCCGCCAACTCGTGCAACTCGACCTCATCGGCCGAGTACCAGCCCTGCTCGACAGCGTGCTCGACACTCACCACCTCGGGGAGGAAGACACCAATGCCGCTGATGGAAATGTCGGTAGACAACGAGCGGCCTCCTCAACCGTCTGGGTCCGAGCACTGTCTCCCGGGCCCCTGGAGGCTCACTCAAGCGGCCGTCGTGGGCGTTGCCGGTGCGTCGTCGTACGGTTCGCGGCGCGGCGACCATCGAGCGATCCTCGACCAGACAGGGAGATGCTCCGGGCCGGTGGCACCGGTCGACAGGAGCTTCTCATGCGCGTAATGCTGACGGTCTCCGCGTGGCCGACCCACTACATGGCGATGGTCCCGACCGCCTGGGCGCTGCAGTCCGCCGGGCACGAGGTACGTGTGGTCTGCGCGCCGTCACAGGTCCGGCCGCTGCGTGCGGCCGGGCTCATCCCGGTGCCGGTGCTGCGCGGCATGAGCATCACCGAACACAACCGGCTGGAGCACTATCGGCAGGCGGTCGAAGGGACCTGGCCGTTTCCCTGGCTGCCGCCGCATCCGTTCGACGGCACCCGGCTGTCCACGCTGGACGACTTCGATGTCGCGGCGTTCGAACGCGACGTGTTGCCCGACTTCAACCGCGCCGCGGAGTGGAGCTTCGACGAGACGGTCCGGTTCGCGGCGGGCTGGCGGCCGGACGTGGTACTGCACGACCCGATCAGTCTCGAGGGGCTGCTCGCGGCGAAGGCGCTCGATCTGCCGTGCGCCCTCTTCCTGTGGGGGCCGATCGGGACGTCGGAGCCGTCGCACGTGCGGCTACTGCCGGCCGACCGGAGCGGCTCCTTCGTCCGCTACGGGTTGGGACCGTTCGGCCCGCATCTGATCGAGAACATCGTCGATCCGTGCCCGGCGTCGATGAGCCCGCCGTCCGCCGCCCGGCGCTTCCCGGTGCGGTACGTGCCGTACAACGGCAGCGCTTCCCTGGTCGAGTGGACCACGCAACCGGCGCAACGCCCGAGGTTCTGCCTCACCTGGTCGACTGCGCTGACGACGATGAGCGGTCCCGACTCATATCTGCTGCCGCGGCTGGTGCAGGACCTCGCCGACCTCGACCTGGAGCTGGTTGTTACGGCGACCGACGAGGATGTACGGGCGCTCGGGGCGGTGCCGCCCGGTGTCCGGGTGCTGACCCGGTATCCGATCAATCTGTTGCTGCCGAGCTGTGCCGGCATCCTGCACCACGGCGGCGCCGGTGCAACGATGACGGCGGTGGCGGCCGGGGTGCCACAGGTGGTGGTCGGTTTCACCAACGAGCAGATCACCAACGGCGCTCGGGTGGCCGCGACCGGCGCGGCGATAAACCTGCCCGGACACCACGCGGACACGGTGGCGGTGCGGCAGGCGGTGCGGGACGTGATCGGCGCGGCCGGTTACCGCGCCCGGGCCTCGGCGCTCCGTCAGGAGCTGCTCGACCGGCCGACGCCGCACGCGTTCGTCGAGACCCTGGAGAAGCTCGCGTCGGGCTGACGCGGTGCGGTACCGGCAGCACCAACACGCGCTGCCGGTACCGCATCGGAACGGTCAGGTGACCGGAGTGTCCTGACGCACCGACAGGACCAGGTCGGTGATCTTGTCCAGCGTGCTGAAGTTGGCTTCGGTCAGCTGCTGGAGCGGGATCGCCACCCCGAACTGCTCCCGGATGAAGCCGATGAGTCGGGCCGTGCTCAACGAGTTGAACACCCCCCACGCGTACAACGGCGTCTGTGCGGTGAGCGCCGCGGCGTCCTCGGGTTCGAGCAGGTCGGTCTTGAAGAAGGTGGTCAGCCGGACGAGCAGGGCTTCACGGGAGTAGATCATCGGTCCCTCCAGGGTCGATCGGTCTGGCTCGTTCGGCGCATCCGTCACGACACCCATGCCGGCACGTCGAGGACCTGGATGACCGAGGCCGCGATGCTGAGGCCGGGGCCGAGGCCGAGCATCAGGAGATGGTCGCCGGGGGTGAGCTCCTTGTGGTGCAGCAGGTGGTCGAAGGCGAGCAGTTGGTCGCTGGCGGAGTGTCCGACGCTGCGGTTGAACTCCCACGTCGAGATGTCCGTCGGCAGACCCAGCGCGCGCAGGCGTTCGATCAGCTTGGGGCGTGGTTCGTTGGCCATCGCCGCACGGGTGATGTCGGTGAGCTGGATGCCTGCCTCGTCGATGGCCCGCGTCACCACCTCGGTGAGCTTCCTGAACAGATGCAGGGCCATCCCCTCGGTGAAGCCGTGGTGCTTGGCGAACTCCTGGATTCGCGCGTTGAAGTCGAGGCGGTGCCCGAGCACGATGTTGGCGGGGTGCAGCGGCTCGTCTCCGCGGTGCAGCCCCTCCAGCTCCGGCACCGTCGTGGAGGTGACGGAGAGCAGTCGGGCGAAGCCCTGGGTCCGGCTGAGCACCAGCGCGGTCGCCGCGTCACCCATGGAGAAGCCATCGAGGGTGTTCCAGCGGTCCACCAGTGGAGAGTCCAGGTTGTCCGACACGACGACGATCGCGGCCCGCTCCTCCGGCAGCGCCCGCAGATACGTCGCAGCCAGCTCCAACGCGCCGAAGACGCCGTTGCAGCCCTGTCGCACCCCCGCCGCCAGCACGTTGCCGCCCACGGCGTGCCGCTGGAGGTACGAGTGGGGGCACCAGCCGGTCGGGCCGGTGTGGTACGTGTCGACGTACAGCAGCAGGCTGAGCAGGTCGGTGTCCTGCCCCCACCGGTCGAGCGCCTCGCGGGTGGCGCTGAGCGCCATCTCCACGGCGGGCGTGTCGCCGGCGATCGCGGCGCCACTCATGCCGTTCTCGGTTGCATTCGGCGCGCCCACCACCTCAGGCAGATACGTGCCCAGGGCGTTGATGAAAATGTCGGGCGTCTTCACACAGCCTCCTCCGGTCCGCTGCAGGCGTGGCCATCGCATCGTGGGTGCGGCGCTTCGAGCCTCGGTCGAGGCCCGGGAATGTCCGTTTCGCCGAGGAGGCATACATGGAAGGTTGTAGCTGTTCTCCCGCCGATACAGCGAAGTGGAACTTCCGTGTCGTCGTCTTGAGGGGGCCGGAACCGCGTCAGTACGTTGGTTCCAGGAGGCTTCGATCAAGCCCCCAAAAACGGGTCAGGGGAGGCACCGTGAGGTTTAACGTTCTCGGTCGGTTCCAGGTCGCCAGTCAGGGGCAGATATGCACACCGAGCGCGCCAAAAGTGCGCCAGGTGCTTGCTGTGCTGACGCTGCGAGCTGGTCAGACGGTGAGCATCGACGGGCTGATTGAGGAACTGTGGGAGGAAAACCCGCCGAAGAGCGCGGTCACCACGACGCAGACGTATGTCTACCAGATCCGTAAGGCGTTCGAACGGCTGGAGGGCGAGGACTGCGCGGACCGGCTGCTGGTCACCCGCCCGCCGGGATACGCGCTGGAGCTCGGCAAGGAGCAGATCGACGCGACCCTGTTCCGGGACCTCGTCGACCAGGGGCGTGGCCTTTTCGATCGCGGCCGGGTCCGGCAGGCCGGCCAGGTGCTGCACGAGGCGCTGGGGCTGTGGAGCGGACCGGCGTTGACCAACGTCACCTGCGGGCCGATGCTGCGCAGCTACGCGACCCACCTCGAGGAACAACGGATCACCGCGCTGGAGCTGCGGATCGCCGCGGATCTCCAACTGGGCAAGCACCGCGAGCTCATCGCCGAGCTCAAGTCCCTCGTCGCCTTACACCCGCTCAACGAATGGCTGCACGCACAGCTCATCGTGTCACTGGAAAAGGCCGGGCGGCGCGGTGAGGCGCTGCGCGCCTACCAGGATCTGCGGCGGCTGCTCAACAACGAACTGGGTCTCGACCCCTCGGCCGATCTGCAGCGGTTGCACCAGGCGGTGCTCAGCGCCGACACGATCGTGCTACATCCTCTGCGCCCGACCGGCGTCGTCGCACGGTCGGCCTGACTCCGGCTCCGTACGCCGCCCGAGGATCTGGTCGAAGACCTTGGCGAGCACCGCCGGCCCGGCCGCCACGTCGTCCGGCGCACGCCAACAGACGAAGCCGTCCGGTCGTACCAGCACGGCACCGGCGTGGCCGACTTCGTGCGCCGCCGCCCAGTCGCCGCGTTCGTCCTCAAGGTCGTGACCCAGCTGGTACACCACCACGGGCACCTGAACCTCGGCCCGTCGTCCAGCCTCCGTCCAGCGGTCCGCCTTCGCCCCGGCGACGAGCACGAAATTGCCGCGGTACAGGTCCAGGGTCGACACCGGCCGGCCGGCCCGGCGTAGCCACAGGTGCGGCGCCCGGCTCCCCGGCCGGCCGGTGAAGTCCCGGGACGGTGTGGCGGCCCCGGCCTCGTTCCGGTCGCGGTCGGTGCCGACACCGGGTTTAACGTCGTTTCGCTTCCCGGCCACCGGGGTGGGGACGATCGCGGCGGAGTTGTACCGGTAGCCGAGCCCGACCGCGACCGGGTCGAGGCCCGACGCACCGTCACCGCGACCGGCGATCCGGCGGGCCTGTCGCTGCGCCGAGAAGTCGGCGGTCAGCGTGGCCACGGCGCGTCGCTCCCGCTCGTACGTGTCGAGCAGGGCGGGTGCGGCGTGGCCACGCACCACGGCGGCGAGCTTCCACGCCAGGTTGTGTGCGTCCTGGATGCCGGCGTTGCCGCCGAGGCCGCCGGCCGGGGGAGTGACGTGCGCGCTGTCCCCGGCGAGGAAGACCCGTCCCACGCGGAACCGGTCGGCGATCCAGGAGGCGAGGTCCCACGTCGGGGCCCGGCCGTGCTCCGCGAGCTGCGAGTCCAGGACGCGCACCTCCACGTCCTGCCCTACGGCCTCGCGGATGAGCCGCGGGAATTGCCCGGCTGGGAGGCCCCCGTCATCGTCGCAGGGGACCATGAGCACCCACCGCCGCGGGTCGTCGAGTCGGGTCAGCATGGTGTTCGACACGGGCCGTTCGAGGTAGCACAGCGCCAGGCGCCGGCCGCGCAGCGGGCCGCTCAGGTCCGCCTCGAACGGGATGTTGGCATATCTGGTGATGGTGCCGGAGCCGCTCGTACCGACGCCGAGCGCACCCCGGATCGCCGAGCGGTGACCGTCCGCCGCCACGAGATAATCGGCACGGACCGTGGACGTCGACCCGGTCGCCCGGTCCCGGAGCACCGCGGTCACCCCGTCGTCGTCCTGCTCGAACGAGTCCAGCCGGGTGGAGAAGCGCAACTGCGCGCCGCGTCGTCGGGCTTGCTCCCGCAGGACCGGCTCCACCGCGTTCTGGTCCACCACGACCGGCGTGGTGGGGCTGATGTCCGTGTACGTGTCCGGCGCCGGTCGTACCGTGCGGAACCGTTCCTCACCCACCAACGTGTCGGCGTGCATGATCGCGGGAAGGTCCCGCAGGATCGAGGCGGGCGCGGCTCGCAGGGCCTCCTCGACGCCGGCGGCGCGGAAGACCTCGGTCGAACGCAGGCTCAGGCCGCGACCGCGCGGCAGGGTCGACGTCCCGCTGTGCTGCTCGACCAGGACCACCGGGATCCCGAGATCACTCAGGAAGAGCGCGGCCGACAGTCCGACCAGACCACCGCCGACGACCAGGACGGGCACATCGCTGCTCATGGCGCCACGGTCGCAGCCGCCACTCGGCTCCCGCTCGTACGCGGATCCGGCCGCACCCCGGGGGCTGCCTGGCCGTGCCAGGCCCCGAGCAGCTTCGAGTTGTCCTCGAAACGGCATGGCGACCATGGGGACCGCTGCCCACCCCGGAAGGTGACCATGACTGAGACGGCGCTTCCCCATGTCGACGCGAAGTTGCTGCACGACATCGCACGCGGCTATGTCAAGACAGCACTCCTGCGGACCGCGCTCGAAATGCGGGTCTTCGACCTGCTCACCGACGGACCGCAGGACGCCGATGCGGTCGCCACGAAGGTCGGGGCCAATCCGCGTGGGATGCGGATCCTGCTCGACGCGCTCGCCGGGATCGGGCTTTTGCGGACCATCAAGGACCGCTATGCGCTGCTGCCGGGCAGCGACGACCTTCTCGTCAGTACCGGCGCACACTATTTCGGAGGAGCGATCCGCCTCAGCGCGAGCGACTGGGAATGGGATGCGCAGAAGCACCTCATCGACGCCGTCCGACACGGCGGCACCGTCACCGAGACTCACGCGCTGACGCCCGAGTTCGACTTCTGGGAGGAGTTCGCCAACCACACCTCCTGGTTCAACAACGGCGCCGCCGAGCTGATGGCGGAGAACCTCATCCCCTGGGCGAAGGACCGCGACTCGGTCGAGGTGCTCGACGTCGCATGCAGCCACGGTTCGTACGGGTTCACGTTCGCCCAGCGCGAGCCGCGGGCGCGCGTCACCGGGCTCGACTGGCCCAACGTGCTCGAGGTGACCGCCCGTAACGCCGAGCGGCTCGGCGTACGCGACCGGGTCCGCCTCATCTCGGGCGACATGTTCAGCGTGCCGCTCGGCGGCCCCTACGACATCGTCATGCTCACCAACGTCCTTCACCACTTCTCCGAGCGGCAGGCCACCGAACTGCTCAGCCGGGTCGCCACGGCGGTCAAGCCGGGCGGCCGGATAGCCGTCGTCGGGCACACGTTCGAGGAGCACGACTCCCCAGAGACGAACCCGCTGCCCTACATGTTCTCGGTGATCATGCTGGTGCAGACGCACGAGGGCGAGACGCATTCGGTCAACACGTACCGGAAGATGCTCTCCGCCGCCGGGTTCGTGAACGTGCAGACCCACGCCAGTGACGCGGCCATGCACCGGGTCTTCATCGCGGACCGGCTTTGACCGGCCCGAACTCACCGGGAGCAGACATGGTCGAGTCGAACGGCAGCGGGGCCACCACCGCGACCCGCCTGACCGACGACGGCGCGCGGGCGATCGTGGCCGAACACGCCCTGGCTGCCGACCGCAACCGCATCCTGTCCCCGCCGGCGGTCCGGGCCATCACCGACGCGGGATTCCCGCGCCACTTTGTGCCGGGCCGGTTCGGCGGCACGGACGGCACGTTCGTCGACTTCCTGCACCGCGTCACCGTCGTCGCGGAGGGCTGCGCGGCGGCGGGCTGGTGCGCGTCGCTGTTCGCGTCACATGCCCGCATGGCGACCTTCCTTCCCCCGGAGGGCCAGCACGACCTGTGGGGCGAGGGGCCGGACGTACGGATCTCCGCGGGGGTGGTGCCCGGCGGCACCGTCGCCGGTGCACCCGGCGGCTATACGTTGACCGGTTCGTGGACCTTCATCAGCGGCATCGACTTCGCCGACTGGGTGCTCGTGTCCGGCCAGGAGCCGGACACGACGGAGCGGCGCCTGCGTTTCTTCGCCGTGCCGAGACAGCACTGCACGGTCGACGACACGTGGTTCACCGTCGGCATGCGCGGCACGGGCAGCCGGAGCGTCGTACTCGACGACGTGTTCGTCCCGGCGCACCGGTCGTTCAGGCAGGAGTCGCTGCTGACCGGAGCCCGCCCGGACGCCGAGCATCCCCTGCCGTTCCGGTTGGTCAACGGTCTCACCATGATCGCGGCACCGCTGGGCACCACCCGGGCCGCCGTCCGGGTCTGGTCGGCATGGATCGCCGCCAAGACGGAGATGTCCATGGGCACGGTGGTGCGGGCCAGGGACAAGGCCTCCGTCCAGGCGGCGCTCGCCCGCGCCAGCGCCGCGGTGGACGCCGCCGAACTGCTGCTCACGCGGATCGCGGCGCTCGCGGACGCCGGAGTGCCGATCGAGCCGGCCGTGGTGGCGCGCAGTCATCGCGACTACGCGGTCGTGGCCGAGTCGTTGACCGACGCGATCGAGCGGGTGCTGCGGTCGAGCGGTGCCCGGGCACAGGCCGAGGACAGCCCGATCCAGCGGGCGTGGCGGGACGTTCACACGGCCACGAGCCACGCCGCGCTGCAGTTCGATCCGAACGCGGCCGTCTACGCCCGGCACATGCTCGGCGCCGGCTGACCCGTCCCCGTATCCAGTACCGGCGCGTACCGCGCCCGCCCAACAGGAGGGAGCCGGCATGGCTCAGGAACCGCTCAGCGAGCAGGCGGTAGCGTCGCTGCGGTTGCACGAGATGGCGCACAGTCTCGGCGTCACCGCGGCGCTCGTGGCCGCCGCGAAGTTGGGCATCGCCGACGCGATCGCCGAGGAGCCGGTCCACGCCGACGACCTGGCAAAGAGGGTGCAGGCACATCCGGAGGCGCTCCGGCAGCTCATGCGGGCCCTGGTCACCCGCGGGGTCTTCGAGGAGGTCAGTGACCACGTCTACGGGCACACCCCGCTGTCCGTCGCGCTGCGCGCCGACACGCCCGGGAGCCGTCGGCCGTGGGTGCTGCTCGCCGGCGCAGCGTTCTCCTGGCAAGTCTGGTCGAAGCTGGACGATGCCGTGCGCACCGGGGCGAGCGTCTTCCCGGATCTCTACGGCAAGGACATGTTCGCCCACCTGAGCGAGGACGAGCCCGAGCTGAGCGCGCTCTTCGACCGCGCCGCGGCCACCTCGACGGCGGCGATCGCCGAGGCGCTCGCGGCGGCCCTGCACCTCGGCAGCGCCACCACCGTCGCCGACATCGGCGGCGGCCAGGGCAAACTGGTGCGTGCGCTGCTGGAGCGACACCCGGACCTGCGTGCGGTGCTGTTCGACACGCCCAGGGTGTTGATCGACGTCGACCCCGCCCTCTGCGGCAACGGCGCGCTCGCCGGCCGCTGCTCGATCGTGGCCGGCGACGTCTGGCAGGAGGTGCCGGTGCGGGCCGACGTCTACGTCATCAAGGGCGTGCTGCACATGTGGAACGACGACCAGGCCGCTGCGGCGTTGAGCTCGATCCGCCGCAGCGCGCCCCCTGGCGCCCGCATCATGGTCATCGAACAGCTCGTCGGAGCGTCGAGCGCGCCGGGCATCACCACCATCATCGACCTGTTGATGCTGGCCACCCAGGGTGGCAAGGAGCGGACGGCACGGGAGTTCCGCGCCCTCTTCGAGCGGGCCGGGCTGGAATTCGCCGGCACGACCCCCACCGGGCCGATGAATCACCTGATCGAAGCCGTCGTGCCGGCCCACGACTGAGCGGCGGCGCCCACCGCGGCGCTGGCGCGGGCGAGCGCCGCCTGGACGGAGGCCTTGTCCCTGGCCCGCACCACC
>NZ_JBFALG010000001.1:0-42912 GCF_040656135.1 Micromonospora sp. NPDC050200 | reverse complement strand
GGACCCCGACCGTCACGGTCGGGGTCCCCTCTCGTGGCACCGCCGACCGGCTCACCCGTCGACGGCGCGGACCACGATCGCGGCGTTGAAGCCGCCGAACCCGCGGGCGATGACGAGCGCGGTGCGCAGGTGCCCGGAACGTGGCTCGCGCACCAGGTCGAGCTCGCACCCCTCGGCGAGCGCATCCACATTGACGGTGGGTGGGATCACGCCGTCGCGGATCGCCAGCAAAGCGGTCGCGATGTCGAGTGCGCCGGCACCGGCGTTGAGCCGGCCGGTCATCGTCTTCGGCGCGGTGACCGGCACGCCCGCCGGCCCGAAGATCGCCGCGATCGTCTGTGCCTCGGCCCGGTCCAGCTCGGGCACCCCGGCCGCGTCGGCGAACACGACGTCGACGTCGACGGGGGACAGCTCCGTGTCTTCGAGCGCACCCCGGATCGCCGCCTCCAGCCGGCCAGGCCGGCCAGAGCCGGGAGGCGGGTCGAACGTGGCGCGGTAGCCGACGATCTCGCCGTAGATCTGTGGTGCGCCCCGCTCCCACGCGGTCGCGGCGTCCTCGACGATGAGTATCGCGCCGCCCTCACCCGGCACGTACCCGCAAGCGTCCGCGTCGAACGGGCGGTAGGCCCGCCTCGGGTCGTCCCGCCGGCTCAGTCGCCCGTTGGGCACCTGCGCCGCCATGCCCCACGGGCACAGCGACGCCTCCATGCCACCGGTGACGAGCAGGCGTACCCCGTTGCGTACGTGCCGCCGGGCATGCCCGATGGCATCGAGCCCGCCGGCCTGCTCGCTGACCAACACGCCGGTCGGTCCCCGCATTCCGTGCCGGATGGAGATCTGCCCCGTGTTCACCGCGTAAAACCAGGCGAACGACTGGTAGGCGCTCACGTACTCGGGCCCTCTCGCCCAGAGGTTCTCCAGCTCCCGCTGCCCGAACTCGAAGCCCCCGGCCGAGTTCGCTGTCACCACCCCCATGTCGAACGGGTCGAGCCGCTTCGTGTCGACGGCCGCGTCGACCAGCGCCCAGTCGGCTGCGGCCAGCGCCATCTGCGTCAACCGGTCGGTCTGCGGCAGCAGCCGTCCCGGGATGTGCTCGGCGGCCTCGAAGTCATGCACCTCCCCGGCGAGCCGGATCGGGAACCCAGATGCGTCGAACCGTCGGATGTGGTCGATGCCGCTCTCCGCGTTGAGCGTGCTCGCCCAGAACGCCTCCACACCGACGCCGTTCGGCGCGACGACGCCGATGCCGGTCACCACCGTCTTCATCCGTGCCCCCTACTCGGGTCGGGCCAGCAGCATGGCGCTCTGGAAACCACCGAAGCCGCTGCCGACGGTCAACGCCACGTCGAGCCGCTTCTCCCGGGCCACCAGCGGCACGTAGTCGAGGTCCAGCTCCGGGTCCTGGTCGTGCAGGTTGGCGGTCGGCGGCACGATCCCGTGCTCGATCGCCAGGGCCGTCGCGGCGATCTCGATCGAGCCGATCCCACCGAGCGAGTGCCCGACGACAGCCTTGATCGAGCTGACCGGCGTCGCGTACGCGTGCGGGCCGAGCGCCGCCTTGAACGCGGCCGTCTCGTGCCGGTCGTTCTGCTTCGTGGCGGTTCCGTGCGCGTTGACGTAGTCGACCGCCTCCGGTGCCAGCCGCGCCTGAATGAGCGCCGAACGGATCGCCTCCGCCATCTCCCGACCGTCGGGACGCAGCCCGGTCATGTGGAAGGCGTTGCTGCGCGACGCGAAGCCGACGATCTCGGCGTAGACGTGGGCCCGCCGCCGCCGGGCGTGCGTGAGTTCCTCCAGGACGAGGACCGCGCCGCCCTCGCCGAGCACGAACCCGTTCCGGGTGCGGTCGTACGGGCGCAGGGCGTGTGCCGGGTTGTCGTTGCGATTGGACGTCGCCTTGATCGCGTCGAAACAGGCCACGGTGATCGGCGAGATCGGCGCGTCCGCGGCGCCGGCGAACATCACGTCGACCGTGCCTTCGCGGATCAGCCCGACAGCGTGCCCGACGGAATCGAGCCCGGACGTGCAGCCGGCCGAGACCACCCCTACCGGCCCCTCCGCGCCGACGTACCAGGCAACCTCGCTGGCCATCGCGCTCGGGACGAGATAGTCGTACATGTGCGGCACCGCATACGCGGGGTCGACGACCCATTGCCGGCCACCGTTGCTGAGGATGCGGTACTCCTCGTCGAGGTTGATCGTCGCACCGACGGCCGTGCCCATGCTGACCCCGGTGCGGTCCGGCCGCAGATCCTTGGTCTCGATGCCGCTGTCGGTCAGCGCCTCACGGACCGCCACGGCCGCGAACTGCACCGAGCGGTCCATTCTCCGCACCTCCTGCGGGGTCAGCCCTTCCCGCACCGGATCGAAGTCACACTCGGCCGCAATCCTGGACCGGAACGGCGACGGATCGAAGCTGGTGATCGTCCTTGTGGCGGTGCGTCCCTCGGTGATCCGTTCCCAGAACGCCTTCACGCCAGGATCGCCGGGCGCTACCACGCCAATCCCGGTGATGGCGACACGTCGATTCATCGACACTCTCGCTCCTCACAGCAGCTTCGCGATCGCATGCGCAACCGCGACCACACCGTCACCGACCATGTGCACCAGCCCTCGATTCCGACTCAAGGGTCTCTGGAGAGACCGTGGCGACGCCGGATTGGACGCCAGGTCGACCGACGCTCGAGCGCGTCGGCCGAAGATCGCCGTGTGTGGCTGGAAACCGTGTCCGCACCGGCCGCCAGCCCCAACCCGTCACATGAGGGAAGGAGTCTCCGTGCCACAGACGGCTACCGTCATCGGTGGATCGTTCACCGGCGCAGACGACCGGACCGCCCGCCGGTTCGCCGAGTCCGCGCACACGTACAGCACCGGAGTCATGCCGACCGCGCAGTTCCACGCGTGGCTCGCCGAGCGCGCACTCTCGAGAAAGCACCGCGTGGACCTCATCGCGCTCGACGACCTCGACGGGTGGAGCGCCGACCCGGAGACCGGCAACCTGGGCCACCGCAGCGGACGTTTCTACACCATCGAGGGGCTGGAGGTCGTCACCGGCCACCGGCACAACCCCACCTGGTCCCAGCCGATCATCCTCCAGCCGGAGATCGGCATCCTCGGCATCCTGGTCAAGGAGTTCAATGGCGTCCTGCACTGTCTCATGCAGGCGAAGATGGAGCCCGGCAACGTCAACGGCATCCAACTGTCCCCGACGGTGCAGGCCACACCGAGCAACTACACGCGAGTGCACCAGGGCAACGCCATTCCCTATCTGGAGCACTTCATCACGGCCGGCCGGGGCCGGGTGGTGGCCGACACCCTGCAGTCCGAACAGGGCGCGTGGTTCCTGCAGAAGCGCAACCGCAACATGATCGTCGAGGTGACCGAGGACGTACCGGTGCTGGACGGCTTCTGCTGGCTCACCGTCGGACAGCTCCACGAGCTGCTGGCCGTGGAAAACCTGGTCAACATGGACACCCGGAGTGTCATGTCGATCATCCCTCTCGCGACGCCGATCGACCGGCCGTCCCTGCTTAACGAGGACTCCTTCCGCGGGGCGCTGTTGCGGTCACTGAGCACGAGGCCCGACCCGAACGACGCGACCGGCAACCTGGTGAGCTGGTTCACCGACGTCAAGTCGCGCCGGACCCTCAGGCGACGCCCCATCCCGCTCCACCAGACGAAGGGATGGCTGCGGACGTCCGACCGGATCCATCATGAGGACGAGCGGTACTTCTCCGTGGTCGGCGTGCGGGTGGAGGCCGACGACCGTGAGGTGACCAGCTGGTCGCAGCCGATGATCGCGCCGGCGAGCCGGGGCGTACTGGCGCTGCTCACCAGACAGGTCAACGGGGTGCTGCACGCGCTCGTGCAGGCGCACACCCAGGCCGGCACGTTCGACGTCGTCGAGATGGCGCCGACGGTGCAGTGCAGCCCGGAGAACTACGACGAGGGCCGGCCGCCTTTCCTGGACTACGTCCTGTCCGCGCCCGCGTCGCAGATCCGTTTCGACGTGGTGCACTCCGAGGAGGGCGGACGGTTCTTCCAGGCGGAGAACCGCTGCCTCATCATCGAGGTCGACGATGCCTTCCCCACCGACGTGCCGGACGGATACGTATGGGCCACCATCAGCCAGCTGACCGACCTCACCCGGCACGGGCACTACTTCAACGTTGAGGCGCGCTGTCTCCTCACCTGCCTGCACACCCTGTGGTGAGGATGTCCACCGACCGACGCGCCGTCGTGCTCGGCGGAGCGGGCTTCATCGGGCGGCGGGTCTGCCGCGACCTGACCCGGGCCGGGTGGGACGTGGTGGCGGTGTCCCGCCGGCCGGTGCCCCTGCCCGGCGTCCGGACACAACCCCTGGACCTGTGTACGGCGTCGGTTCTGCCGCTGCTGCTGCACGAGCGCCCCGCGGTGGTGGTCAACGCCGCCGGCGGGGTGTTCGGCGCGACCGAGCGGGAGATGCGTGACGCCAACGTCCTCCTGGTCGAGCAACTCGTCACGGCGTTGACCGCGCTGTCGTGGACGCCGAGGCTGATCCAGCTCGGCACCGTCCACGAACATGGCGACGCGGCGGCGGGCGCCCCCCTGACGGAGGACACCCCGACGCGCCCGACCAGTGTGTACGGGCAGACAAAGCTGCGCGCGACCACGCTGGTCCGCAGCGCGCATGCGGCGGGCGCGATCGACGCCGTCGTACTGCGCGTCGTCAACCTGCTCGGCCGGGACGCGCCGACGACCAGCCTGCCCGGCCGCGTGGTCGCCGAACTGGCGCGACTGCACCGGCGGGGCGAGTCGGGCGTCCTGGAACTGCTGGCACTCAACGCAGCCCGCGACTACATCGACGTCGCCGACGTCGCCGACGCGGTGGTACGGGCAGCGGTCCGGCCGGTCGGCGGTCGGGTGATCCCCATCGGCAGCGGTGCGGCGACCAGCGTGCGCTGGCTCGTCCACGAGCTCGTCGCCATCAGCGGCGTACCCGCGACCGTCGCCGAGCTCGAGCCGGTCGGGCCGGGAGCCGTCGGAAACAGCGGCGGGGCCCACCACATCACGGTCGACACCACGCTGGCCGACCAGTTGCTCGGGTGGCGGGCTCGAACCACGTTGACAGGCTCGCTCCGGGCGATGTGGCTCGCGGCGAGCGAACCGGCCCCCGAACTCGGCGCCGTGCCGACTCCATGAGCACCCGCCAACCGCGTTGCGAAAAGAGATGCGCCGTGAGCGATGAGAAGACCGAGATTCTCGAGCTGGTCCGCAAGTACCATCAGCTCCGCTCGGACCAGGAGTTCATTCCGGGCGTGACGCTCGTGCAGTCCTCGGGTGCCACGTTCGACGACGACGACCGGGTGGCACTGGTCGAGGCGGCACTGGACATGCGGATCGCCGCCGGCGTCAGCACCCAGCGGTTCGAGCGGGACCTCGCGAAATTCTTCGGCCTCCGCAAGGCCCAGATGGCCAACTCGGGCTCGTCGGCGAACCTGTTGGCGCTGACGGCGCTGACGTCGCCGACGCTCGGCGAGCGGCGACTCCGGCCGAAGGACGAGGTCATCACGGTGGCGGCCGGCTTTCCCACCACGGTCAACCCGATCATCCAGAACGGGATGGTCCCGGTCTTCGTCGACGTGGAGCTCGGCACCTACAACACGACGCCTGAGCGGATAGCCGACGCGATCTCGCCCCGAACCAGAGCGATCATGGTCGCGCACGCGCTGGGCAACCCGTTCGCCGTGGCCGAGGTCGCGGCGCTGGCCCGGAGACACGACCTGTACCTCATCGAGGACAACTGCGACGCGGTCGGCTCCACCTACCAGGGCCAGCTCACCGGCACGTTCGGCGATATCGCCACCGTGAGCTTCTACCCGGCGCACCACATCACCACGGGTGAGGGCGGTTGTGTGCTGACCCGCAGTGTGTCGCTGGCGCGGATCGTCGAGCAGCTGCGCGACTGGGGCCGGGACTGCTGGTGCGAGCCGGGCAAGGACAACACCTGCTGCAAGCGCTTCGAGTACCAGCTGGGGACGCTGCCGTACGGCTACGACCACAAGTACATCTTCTCCCACGTCGGCTACAACCTGAAGTCGACCGACCTCCAGGCGGCCCTCGGCCTCAGCCAGCTCGCGAAGGTCGCCGAGTTCGGGGCGGCCCGCCGGCGCAACTGGCAGCGCATGCACGACGGTCTGCGCGACGTACCGGGACTGTTGCTGCCCAGCCCGACCCCGGACAGCGACCCGAGCTGGTTCGGCTTCGTCATCACCGTGCAACCGGACGCGCCCTTCACCCGTCGCGGGCTCACCGACTTCCTGGAGTCCCGGCGCGTCGCCACCCGCCGCTTCTTCGGCGGCAACCTCACCCGCCATCCCGCGTACGTGGACCGTGAGCACCGGATCGCGCACGCCCTCACCAACTCCGACCTCATCACCCAGAACACCTTCTGGGTCGGCGTCTACCCGGCGTTGACCGCCCAGATGATCGACTACGTGGTGGCGACGATCCGCGAGTTCGTCGCCACCTCCTGACTACTCCGCCTCGGGGCGGGGTGCCGCAGAGGAGACCACATGCGTGTGCTGTTCACAACCACAAACTGGCGAGGTCTGTACTCCTGCATGCTCCCGCTCGGCTGGGCGTTGCAGGCCGCCGGGCACGAGGTGCGGTTCGCATGCGCACCCCCGCAGACGACAACCATCAGCCATGCCGGACTGACGCCGGTCGCGGTGCTCGAGCCGCTCGGCGTCGTCGAGCTGGAGCGCCTCGCCCGGTACGCGGCGGCGGTGCGGCAACCGGACCAGTTCACCGACGACGTGCCGTTGCTGCACCCGATCACCGGTGAGCCGGTCACCGACGTCGCCGACTACGACGTCGCCACCAACGAGCCGGTATTCCGTCGGGAATCCCAGGAAATCCTGGACCGCAACTTCGACGCGGCGGTCAGGTTGGCCCGGGCGTGGCGGCCCTCCCTGGTGATCCATGACCTCATGAGCCCGGAGGGCGTGCTCGCGGCCCAGGTGACCGGCGTGCCGTCGGCCTACCACTCGCTGGGCATGTTCGGGGCGGCGGAGGCCAGCCTGTACGACCCCACCAACGCCGCCGCCCGGTACGGCGTCACGCTGGAACGGTCGCTCATCGGCTACGTCATCGATCCGACGCCCAGCATGATCATGCCCGCGCACGGCGACGCGCTGCGCCTGCCCATCCGCTACCTCACCTACAACGGACCGGGTGAAATGCCCCTGTGGGTCCTCGAGCGGCCGAGCCGTCCCCGCGTGACGTTGCTCTGGAGCCGGGGAACCGCCAACATCTTCGGCACGGCGGTACCGACGCTGCGGCACGCCATCGACGCCGCGGTGGCGCTGGGCGCGGAAGTCGTGGTGACCGCGCCGCCGGCCCAGGCGGACGCCCTCGGGGCGATGCCGGAACACGTGCGGGTCCTCCGCGAGTTTCCGCTGCACATGCTGCTGCCGACCAGCGATGCCATCATCCACCAGGGCAGCGGCAACCCCATGATGAGCGGCGCCGCAGCCGGGCTGCCGCAGCTCATGCTCGCCATGACGGACGACGGTGTCGAGATGGGTCGACGATTCGCGCGTGCCGGCTCGGCGCTGGTGCTGTCGGGCCTGAACGCCACCGCCGACGAGGTGCGCGCCGGCACCGCCGAGTTGTTCGGCAGCCCCCGACTGCGGGAGGCCGCCAAGAAGATCCAGGCGGACATGGCCGCGAACCCGACCGCCGCCGATCTCGTGGCACCGCTGGAACGGCTCGCCGGGACGGGTCGGCTCACCGCGGCCGACCTCGCCGACGCCCTCGCCGTCCGGAGTGCCTGACGGCGTGGGTACAGCGTCAGCGACAACAGTGTCTCGAGGTTGTCCGGACACCCCGCCGTATCCGGATGACCTCCAGGGCATTTCCACGCCTCGGACCGCGTTGCCGCGCCGGCACCGTACGAGGAACGGATCCGTCCGATCAGCGCAGGCAAGGACGGGTAACCGACCGTAGCAGGGGAGTTAGCCGGCCTTTAGAACCCAACTCTACGCTGTAGGAGAACCGGGTATCGTGGAGGGCCGGCCGCCGGATCCCGCGTCACAATGGTGCGACGCAGTGGACGGTGGTGGTGGTTGGCCGTCCGCGCACTGTCGTAGCTTGCGGGCGCAGGCGATGCCGACGCTGGAGCCAGGGGGGAGGCCAGTTTCTGCGCGGTCGATTCGACGGACAGCGCGCCGTCTACGGACAGATGGAGCCCGCACCCTTGATTCGTGGACAGGTCACTGATCGTGGCCGGTCGACGTGTAGGCAACGGCGAGGCCCACAACGGGGGCTCACACTGCCGACGTACAAGCAGGCGGTATGGAGGGCGAGTGACAGCGGCACGTACACCAATAAGGATTCTCCTGCTGGACGACCACACGCTGTTCCGGGAGTCGCTCCGGGAAGCACTGGAGACGGAAAGCGAACTGTCGGTCGTCGGCGAGACAGGCCGCCCCGAGGCCGCAGTGGATATGATCTTGAGTTCGGAGCCCGATATCGTCCTGGTCGACGCACATACTCCTGAGGCGCTGGCCGAGCGCGTGCGTCAGATCGGTGATCTGAAGACGAAATCCAGGCTTCTGGTCCTCACCTGGCATGAGGATCCGTGGTTGATCCGGTCCGCGGTCACCAGTGGAGTGGGCGGCTATGTGCTGAAAAGCATCACCCGACTCGAACTCGTCTGCGCGATCAGAAGCCTTTTCGCGCGCGAGCGACGCATTGTCATGATGGTTTCGGCCGACACGCTCACCTATGCCTTGCAGACCGGGCGTAGCGGGGCGGAGGGCATTTCCCGGCGTGAACGGGAAGCACTCATCCTCGCCTCGCAGGGGCTCAGCAACGCACAGATCGGGCGGCGGCTTTCCATCACCGAGGGGACCGTCAAACGGCACCTGAGCAACGTCTATATGAAACTCGGAGCGGCATCGCGGGTGGACGCCGTCAACAAGGCGATGATGGCCACCCTGATCCCGTCCGTGTTGGGCGGCAGCATGTAGCATCCCTGGCTCGTCGTCCTTCTCAGGTTGAGCCCGCGGAGCCACCATCCCGGATACGGTCCGACATTTCCGGTCGGCACGCTGCCGCGGTGTCCGCCCATACCTCTGTGGCGGACAGCGCGGAAGCGTGCGGGACGGCCCCCGAGTGCGGCGGTGCGCCGCTCAGCTCAGGACGTCACCGGGGGCGAGCCGCTCGGCGAACGTCAGACACTCCTCGTAGCCCGGCAGCAGTCCCGCCGCCTGTGCCTCGGCGAGCGACGGCGCGGCGGCGTCCTTCGCGGACATGATCGGAGGTTCGGACAGGCCCCACGGCAGCCGCAGCGCCGGATCGAGCGCGTTGACCTCGATCATCGTGCCGTGGACGTACTCCGTGGAGCAGAGATAGGCCATGCAGGCATCGTCGGTCAGCGTGAGGAACGCGTGCCCGAGTCCGTCGGCGAGGTAGACGGAGACCCCCGACGCGCCGTCCATCGCCGTGACATCGAACTGACCGAATCCCGGTGAGCCGACCCGAAGGTCGACCACGACGTCCAGCACCGCCCCCCGGACACAGGTCACGATCTTCTCCTGGCCGGGCGGCAGCGCCGTGGAATGGATCCCACGCAGGGTGTTGCGCCGTGACGTCGAGCAGTAGAACTGCCCAATCCTGAAGGGGTGGCCGATCACGCCGGTGAGGGCGCCGCTCTTGAACATCTCCAGGCTGACTCCCCGATGATCCGGAAAGCGCTCCGGGACGATGCGGAAGGCGCCCGACACCGCCGTCTCTTCGATGCTCACCGGGCTAGGCGATCTCTTCCAGCCTGCGCACGATCTCACTCGTCCGGGGCTGGGCCTCGATCTCGTGGCGCAGGTTCAGCGCCGCCCGCTGGTACGGCCCGCCGCCGATCACTGCACTCACCGCGGACTGGATCGCCGCCGCGTCGGCCTCCTCCTGCGGCAGGTGCCGACCGACCCCCGCGGCCTCGATCCGTTGCCCGTTGAAGATGCCCTCCGGGATCGCGGTGATCGCGACGTGGGGCTTGCCGCACGCCGCCGTCGTCAGCATCATGCCGGTACCCCCGAAGTGGACCACGGCGGCACTCGCGTCGGCCAGCAGCTGGAACGGCACCCAGTCGACCGTACGGACGTTCGACGGCAGACCGGCCAGGTAACCGGCGTTACCGGGCGCGGTGGCAGCGACGGTGACGACGACCTCGACGTCGAGCGCGGCGATGGCGTCGATGGCCTCGCGGGCGAACTGGACGACCTCGGGGCCAAGTTTCTTCTCCTGAGTCGTCCCCCAGGTGAAGACCACCCGGGGACGCTCGCCCGGCTGGAGCAGCCAATTCGGCACGTTGCCCGATCCGTTGTACCGGACGAACTGCATGTCGAAGCGGGGCGCTCCCGCCGTGTACGACGACGGCCCGTCCTCGTCGCGCCACCGCAGGCTGGGCGGGCAGGGGTCGACCCAGGCCGCCGGGTCGGCGATCGGCTCGACCCCGAAGCGCTTGAACTGGTTGACGTAGTCGGAGCGCAGTTCGGTGCCGTAGATGGTGTCCATCTCGACCCGGAAGTGTCGCACCATCCCGTAGAGATTGCACACGGCGGGAACGCCGAGCACCTGCGCGGCCACCGCGCCGGCGAACGTCACCGGGTCGTACACGACCAGATCGGGGCGCCATGCGCGAGCGAACTGCACGGTCTCCTCGATCATGCCCTCGCAGCGCAGGAAGGCGATCGGAGCAATGCCGTCGACGAATCGCGCCAGCGCCTCCTCCGTGGTCTCGCCAGGCTGTGGCGGCTTGGGGCGGAACGCTCCGCTGGCCATGAAGGCCGAGATGTCGGCGTCCCTCCCGACCGCCGCGCCGAGGAGCCCAGACTCCCGCAGCGGCTCCGCGATCGCGGGCGCGCCGACGACCCGGACGTCATGCCCTGCCGTCTGGCAGGCCCAGGCGAGCGGCACCATCGGGAAGTAGTGGGGGCGCGTCCCGTAGCTGGTGAAAAGTACACGCAAGGCGACCACCTTCTGACGAGTCAGTGTGACGTGCCGTCATGCTCCGCCCGACGGGTCGAGTGCCGGTCGAGCAGCAGTGGAGCCGCGCCGGTACTGCTCGAAGCCATCTCAACCCATCATCGAGCCCACCAGCCGAGGATCACCGCGAACGGTCGATCCGTCGTCTGCGGAGGTGCCATCCATGCGTGTGCTCGTCACCGGAGGTGCGGGATTCATCGGCCAACCGGTCGTGTCCGCCTGCCTCGAGGCCGGCCACGAGACCCGCGTTCTCGACGCGCTGCTGCCCCAGGTCCACGGCGGGCACACCCCCACGTTTCCGGCCGATGTCGAGCTGATCGTCGGGGACGTCCGCGACGAGGCGACCCTGGCCGCGGCCCTGCGCGGGATCGACGTCGTCTGCCACCAGGCCGCGATGGTCGGCCGGGGTCGCGGCACGATCGACGCGCCCGGCTTCACCAGCTGCAACGACTACGGCACGGGCGTGCTACTGGCGACCATGACCCGGCTCGGCCTGACCCGGCTGGTGCTCGCCAGTTCGGTCGTCGTCTACGGCGAGGGACGGTACCGCTGCGACGAGCACGGCGAGTCCTCGCCCGGAATGCGGCAGCGGGAGGACATCGACGCCGGCCGTTTCGAGCATCGCTGCCTGCGCTGCCGACGGGAGCTGACACCGGTCGTCGTGGAGGAGACCGCGCCGCTGGAGCCACTCAGCATGTACGGCGCGAGCAAGGTGGCCCAGGAGCATCTCGTCCGGGCCTGGGCCATCCACACCGGCGGCAGTGGCACCGCGCTGCGGTACCACCAGGTGTACGGGCCCGGCATGAAACGCGACTCGTCCTATTCCGGGGTGGCGTGCACGTTTCGTAGCTTGGTGCAGCGCAACGAGACGCCCCAGGTGTTCGAGGACGGCCGCATGCGCCGCGACTTCGTCCACGTGCGGGACGTCGCGACGGCCAATGTGGCGGCCCTGAGCGGGCAGGTCGAGGGCTTCCGGGCGTACAACGTCGCGAGCGGCCAGCCCCGGACGGTGGGGGAGATGGCGGCCACGATGGCCCGCATCGCCGGCGCGCCGGCGCCGGTGCTGACCGGGCAGTGCCGCCTCGACGACCTGCGCCACCTCGTCGCGACGCCGCAGCGGCTGATCGCGGAGCTCGGCTGGCGTCCGGCCGTCGACTTCACCGACGGGGTCATGGAGTTCGTGGCGTCCCCGATGATTGACTGAGCACCGCCCGGCCGGTCTCCTGCCGCAGGCCGGCCGGTGAGCGCCGTCGATGTCGCTCGTCCGTCACCGGCCGCCGGAGACGGTCACCGTCTCGCCGGTCGTGTTGCCGTTGGCGGCCGAGCCCAGGAACAGGACCGTCCGCGCCACGTCCTCCGGGGCGCTGAGCCGGCCGGTCGGGGTGCCGGCGGTCTCTCGCTCCCGGACCGGAGCCGGCAGTCTGGAAAGCACGTCGGCGGTCGTGGTCAGGCCGGGGCAGACGACGTTGACGAGGATCCCGTCCTTGCCGACATCCCACGCCAGGCTGCGGGCGAAGCCGTGCAGCGCCGCCTTCGCGGCGCCCAGGAACTCCTGCCCGGAGCCGCCACCGAGCGCGTTGTGCGACGACAGCAGCACGATCCGACCCCACGTGCGGCACCGCATCTCGGCGACGGCCAGGCGGGTGAGGCGGATCGTGCCGCCGAGGTTGTCGTGCACCACCGGCAGCCACTGTTCGTCGTCGACGTCCTCGAAGCGGACACCCGCGTCGCGCCTCGGCGGCCGCCGCACCGCGTTGGCCACCAGAATGTCAAGCGCACCCCAGCGCTGGACGACCGCGGCCGTCGCCTGTGCGGCGGCGGCCGGGTCGTCCAGCGAGTACGGCACCGCGAACGCCTGATCCCGTGCTGCGCCCAGTTCGTCGGCGATCGCCTCGGCGGCCGACCTGTCCGTGTGGTACGTCAGCGCGACCCGGGCTCCCTCGGTGGCGTACGCCCGGGCGACCTCGCGCCCGATGCCGCGGGTGGCCCCGGTGACGAGCACCGTCTTGCCGGAAAGCCCGAGATCCATGATCTGGCCTTGCCGGTCAGGCGGGTTTGCGGGCGACGACGACCCGATCGTTGGTGACGGTTTCGAGATCGACTACGGTGTCGTAGCGGAAGCCCGCCTTCTCCATCCATCCGCGGCAGTCCTCGGCGGAGTACTCGGACCCGCCGCCCCGGCTCAGCACCCGGCAGTTCAGGCTCTGCAGCAGTGCCGGCGCCTCGGTCCGCGCGTCGTCGAGCATGGCGTCGTAGACGAGCAGGGCACCGCCCGGCCGGATTGCCGCGAACGTGCGCCCGATGATCTTCTCCCGGTACTCCGGCGGCCAGTCGTGCAACACGTGACCGATGATGATTACATCCGTCTCGGGCAGGGTGTCCTGTACGAAGTCACCGCCGTGGAAGGTGACCCGTTCAGCGGTGCCGTGTTTGGCCATGTGCTCGTCGAAGAGCGGCTTGACCGGCGGCAGATCGTAGACGCCACCGGTCAGGTGCGAGACCGCCGAGACGAGGAGCGCGGCCACGTTCCCCCGCGCCCCACCCAGGTCGACGAACGACCGGTAACCGCTCCAGTCGATCGCGGTCGCCAACTGCGGCGCGACGAAGCCGTTGTAGGTGTCCATGTGGTTCATCAGCCCACGCACGACCTCGTGGTTCTCGTAGACCTTGAGGAACGAGTCCGTGCCGTACAGCACATGCTCCTCGGCCGCCATGTCCTGCAGGGACTGGGTCAGGTCGGCCCAGAGCCGGTAGTGCTTCCTCGCGTGCTGCACGATGCTGCCGCCGATGTAGTGGCCGCCGGAGGAGGTGAGGAACTCCCCGACGCCGTCGCCGAGCGCGTAGCGTCCGCCCGCACGGGTGAGGAGGTTCAGGCCGACGAGCGCGTCGAGGAAGTCGGGGGTCATCCGCGGCCGGATCTTCAGCTGTTCGGCGACCTCGTCAGCCGTCGCCGGACGCTGCGCGAGCATCTCGAACAGGCCCAACTCGACCGCGCTCTGCAGCACCTTGGATTGGAAGTAGGCCGAGTTGAGCTGCATGATCGATCGTGCCTGCCTGGCAAGGCCCAGTAGCGTGTCGCCCATGGTCGAATGAACCGCCCTCTCGGTGTTCGAAGCGGAGGCTGCGCGTCGGTGATGCGCCGCTGCCAGCCTTCTTCGTCACCCTCGAGGAGCCGTCGAGAAGCGTTCGATCTCCGCCGGTCCGCCTCGCGGGCGGTCCGGGCCCGGCCGTCAACTCCGGGACAGCCGCTGCTCGAAGCCGTCAAGCAGCGCCTGCAGGCCCAGCTCGTATTCCTCGTCGGGCTGGTATCCCCCCGAGATGGCCTCGGCCAGGTTGGGATAGCTCTCCAAGATCATCGCATTGACGGCCTCCGGTGAGGTCGTCGGGCCGCCGACCGGATCCCCCATCTCGGCGAAGACGTGGCCGACGGTGAACGTACGCAGGCAGTTGACCATGTGGAGGATCTCCCGGCCGGTGAACCCGGAGCTCTGCACCAGCCCGATCGCCCGGTCCCCGAAGGCGAGCACCGACGGTGCGTAGGCGGGGCGGGTGGCGATGACCGAGAGCAGATTCGGGTGCCGGCGGAGCACCTCACGCATCGCACGCATGAACGTGGCAACCTGCTCGCGCCACGAGCCCTCGGAGACGGCGTCGAAGGCAGTCTCGATCTCCGTGTAGACGGCTTCGATCAAACCGTCGAAGAGCGCGGACTTGTTCGGCAGGTAGTAGTAGACCGCCATCGGGTCGACGCCGAGCTCGGCTCCCAACTTGCGCATCGACAGCGCACTGACCCCGTCGCGGTCGATGAGGGCCATTGCGGTCCGGATGATGTAGTCGCGCGTCAGCGCCGGGCGAACGGGTCGTCCGGCGCTGCTCGTGCCTCTCGTCGAGCGTTCGGTCATGTGGTTCCCACTTTTGCATCCGATGGCCGGAAACGCAGACCGGCCACGATGGCGAAGCCTAGCGTGAAGGCGGCCATCACCAGCAAAGACGGGGCCACGTCGGCGAGACCGGCGTGGTCGAGCGTAATCTTGTGCAGCGCGTCCAGAGCCCAGTAGGCGGGACTGATGTGCGCTACCGCCTGCAACCAGCCGGGCAGCGCCGAGGCGGGTGCCAGGGCACCACCGATGCCGCCCATGAGCATGCCGCCCAGGTTACCGATGACCAGCGCCTGGTCCATCGTGGCGAAGACCGCCACCAGCATCACACCGTAGGACACCACCATCGCGACGAACACCGCGATCACGACGATCAGTGCGATGACAGAGCCGTTCGGGCGGTATCCGAACAGCAGCGCGCCGGCCAGGAACAACACACCCATCTGGAGGAGCTGGACCGCGTACAGCGGGGCGACCTTGCCGAGCACGATGTCCAGCGTCGAGGCGGAACTCGCGCGGAGCCGGTCCCAGGTGCCCCAGGCGTGCTCGCGGAAGAACAGGGTGCCGACCAGCGCGGTACCCAGCAGGGCGAAGAGCACGCTGAGGCCGGGGATGAGCTGCTCACTGCCGGTGGCGCCGGAATAACCGGACTGCGTCAGCTGCGCCTTGGTCGCGGGCAGGAGGAAAGCGGTGAGCAGCAACGGCATCAGGATGGTCAGGACGAACGGGGCGGGGTCCACCAGCAGCAGCCGAGTGCCGCTCCGGGCGATGGCGAGGCTACGCGACGACATCATGGTCGTCCTCCAAAGTGAGTGCCCGGCCGGTGATGGCCAGGTAGGCGGTTTCCAGACTTGGACGGACGAGTTCGACGCCGGCGAGCGAATGGATACTGTCGCCCAGCGTCGCGAGCGCACCGGCGGCGGCCGCGGCCGGATCGGACGGCGGCTCGATCGGCACCAGCGTCGACTCGTTCGCCCGCCAGCCGGGCAGCGCCGGAGGCGGCCCGTCGAAGCGAAGTGCCACACTCGCGGTGGCGTAGCGCCCGACCACCTCGGCGAGCGATCCGTGAACGGCCACCCGGCCCTCGTACAGCACCGCGATGTCCGCGTCGAGCTGCTCCAGCTCGGTCAGGTAGTGGGTGGTGTAGACGACGGCGGCACCCTCGGCGGCGAGGGAGCGGACGATGTCGAGGATCCCCGTGCGGGACTGCACGTCGGCACCGACGGTCGGCTCGTCCAGAAACATGAGGTCGGGCTTGTGCAGGACTGCCAGGCCGGTGTGCAGCCGGCGCTTCTGACCGCCGGACAGCTCGCCGGCCTTCTTCTTCAGCGACTCGCCCAGACCGAGCGCCGCCGCGACCTCGAGGCTCCGACGCCGTACGGCACCGCCGGACAAACCGGCCAGCCTTGCGAAGAACTCGAGGTTGTCCAGGACTGTGACGGTCGGATAGATGCCCAGCTCCTGCGGCGCCAGCCCGATGTGCCGGGCGGCCCCGCGCCGGTCGCGCAGCGCGTCGATGTCCGCGACCCGCACGCTGCCACCGTCGGCTGACCGAAGCCCCGCCACGATCGAAATGAGCGTCGTCTTACCGGCGCCGTTGGAACCGAGCAGGCCCACGATCTGCCCGGACCGCACCGACAGATCGACCCCGCGCAGAACAGGATGGTCGCCGCCATACGCCTTCTTCAGGTCCTTGATTTCCAGCAAAGCGGCTCCCCTTCTACGGCGTAGAACTCATCTACGCAGTAGAGTAGCCGGCCCTCGTTCCGAGTCAAGGCGTTGCACCGGACAATTCTACGGCGTAGAGTCGGCGTGGTGGCCGGGCTGCCGCACGTCGCGTCACGAGTCCACGTCGTCGCAGCGCTGTAGGACGGGGCCGGGCTGTGCCGCGCTCATCAACGGCCATCCGAGACGGAGGACCTGGCGTGGATGCGCTTGATCTCGCACGCCTGCAGTTCGCGATGACGACCAATCTGCATTTCCTGTTCGTCGCCCTCACGCTCGGGCTGGCACCGCTGGTCGCCATCATGCAGACCCGGCACGTGCTCACCGGCGCCGCGATCCATGAACGCATGACCCGGTTCTGGGGCCAGATCTACCTCATCAACTACGGGGTCGGCATCCTCACCGGCCTGGTGATGGAGTTTCAGTTCGGGCTCAACTGGAGTGGCCTGTCGCACTATGCCGGCGCCGTCTTCGGTGCCCCACTGGCACTCGAGACCATGGTGGCGTTCTTCCTGGAGTCGACCCTCCTCGGGTTGTGGATCTTCGGCTGGCACCGGATACCCCCGAAAGTGCACCTGGCCCTGATCTGGCTGGTCACGCTGACGGCCTACCTGTCGGCATTCTGGATCATGGTGGCCAATTCGTTCCTGCAGAACCCGGTGGGCGTCGAGGAGCGCGACGGCCAACTGGTGCTCACCGACTTCGGCGCGCTGATCGGCAATCGGCACCTGGCCTGGTCGCTGCCCCATGTCGTCGGTGCCGCGCTGGTCACCGCCGCTTTCGTCATGATAGCGATCAGCTCCTATCACCTGTTCCGGCGGACGTCGGCCTCCGAGTTCTTCACTCGTTCGCTGCGGACCGCGGTGGTGACCGCACTGATCGGCACGATCCTGACGGTTGTGTCCGGCCACCTCTCCGTCTTCCCGGCCGAGCGGACGCAGCCGGGCAAGTTCGACGCCCCGGCGATCGACGGCCCCTTCTACACGATGCTCGGCATCGGGGACGCCCTGATGCTCTTCAGCATCCTGGTCATGCTGCCTCTGCTCCGGCGCGACCGGCTGGCCCGGTGGCGATGGCTGCATCCGCTGCTGATCGCGCTGATCCCACTGCCCTATGCCGCGTCCGTCCTCGGCTGGGTGAGCCGGGAGGTGGGCCGGCAGCCGTGGCTTATCTACGGCAAGCTCCGGGTCGCCGACGCGCTCACCCCCGGCATCACGGCCGACATGATCCTGGCCTCCCTGATCGGCTTCGCCGTCGTCCTCGGGATCCTGGTGGTGCTCGACTACGTCCTCATCGCCGGCGCCGCGCGACGCGGACCCGACGACGTCGCGCTCGGCACGCCGCCCCCCACGCCGGGCGCGCCGCCAGACATGGACGCCCCCGCGCGGAGCCTGATCGGAGAACAGGGATGACAGTCCTGTGGTTCGTGTTGTTCGCCCTCATCCTCGTCGGCTATTTTGCGCTGGAAGGCGCGAACATCGGGGTCGGCGTGCTGCTGCCCGTCCTCGGGCGCGGCGAGCGGGAGCGGGCCCGGCTGGTGTCCACGCTCGGGCCGCTGGTGCTCGTCGGTGAGGTCTGGCTGGTCGCGGTTGCCGGCTTGCTCTTCGGCGCGTTCCCGTCGGTCGAGGGTCATGTGCTGCCCGCCCTGTATCCGCTCGTGGTCGTCCTGCTGCTCGGTTGGGTGGTCCGCGATGCCGGCGTCTGGTTCCGGCGCCGCGCAACGGCTCCCGCGTGGCGGCTCTGGTGTGACGGTCTCGTCGTCACCGGCAGCATCACGCTCGCGTTCACCTGGGGACTGATCCTCTACGCGTTGCTGGTCGGCCTCCACCGCCAGGTCCTCAGCCCGGCCGGCATCCTGCTTGGTCTCGCCGTGACCGCCCTGCTCGCCGTGCACGGCCTGGTGTTCGCGGCATCGAAGACACGCAACCGCGCCGCGACACTAATCGCGCGACGACTCGGTCCATTCTCGAAGATCGGGGTCACCGGGTTCGCGGCGGTGCTACCCGCCCTGGTCATGGTGAGCCTGCGGGCGTCGCATCTGCTCGACAATGCCGCTCCGGACGGGACGCTCAGCACGATGGCCTGGATCGCCCTGCCGGTGGTGCCACTGATCGCCGCGGCCCAGTGGTGGGCCTGGCGGGCATTCACCCGTCCGGCAACGGTGCAGTCCTTTTTCTGACCGACCCACCAACCGTACGGCCATGCACCTGGGAAGGGTGGCGACCGCACGGCCCGGAAGGGGACATCGGCCGGGCCGTGCGGTGGCAAAACGGATCAGGGTTCGTCGAGCAGCGCCACGGCCCGCGCCCACCCCGCGCCGGAGCCGGCGATCTTCACCGGAAAGCAGGAGACGGTGAATCCCGTCGGGGGGAGGGCCGAGAGGTTGGCGAGCCGCTCGATCTGGCAGTACTCGCGTTCCCGCCCGGCGAAGTGGGCGGGCCAGAGCACCCCGGGGTCGCCGGTGTGGTCGAACCGTTCGAGCATGTGCGCAAACGGCGCATCCAGGCTGAACGCGTCGGTGCCGATGACCCGCACGCCGAGGTCCAGCAACAGGTTCGTCGCCGACCCGTCCAAACCGACGAAGTCGGAGAAGTATTTCGGCGTGCCGTTGAGCCGGTCGGCGCCAGTGTGCAGCAGCACGATGTCGAGCGCCCGCGGCGTGTAGCCCATCCGCACGAACTCCGCGTTCAGCCGGGCGGCATCGACCGTACCGACCGGTTCGTCGGACAGGTCGAGCACGACACCGGGCCGTAGGAACCATTCGAGAGGCAGCTGGTCGATGTGCCGGGGCGTACCGTATGCCGCGACCGAACCGTAGTGTGACGGCGCGTCGACGTGCGTGCCCGTGTGACTCGTGAGCGTGAGGGTGTCCAACGACAGCAGCTCGCCGCCGGGCAGGACGGACGGATCGAAATCGATGCCGGCGTGCTTCCGCATCTCCTCCGCCATGTGGACGGCACCCTCGGCCGGAGACATGATCTCGTGGATGACCGGATCCGGCTCCCACGCCGTCGCATCAATCGGCGAGGAAAGGTCTATGAGGCGCATGTGCCTGCTCTCCAATACCGTTGCGCCGGTTCAGGCGGTCAGCCCGAGGCCACCGTCGACGACGATGACCTGACCATGGATCCAGCCGGCCTCCTTGCGACAGAGCAGCGCGGCGACGTCGGCGACGTCGTCGACGCCGGTCAGCCGACCGCCAGGGGTGCGGGCGACGATCCGGGTGGCCATCCCTCCCGGGTCGCTGCCCGTCCCCTTGTCGAGCTTGCCGGCGGAGATGGTGTTGACCGTGATGCCCCTCGGTGCGAACTCGACCGCGAGGTAGCGGACAAGACTCTCCAACGCCGCCTTCGCCATGCCGAGGCTGACGTAGCCGGGCACCACCTGACGGGCTCCGCTACTGGAGATGGCGATGATCCGGCCGCTGCCGTCCGGCAGCATCGCCGCGAGCCGTTCGACCCCGTGAAGCAGCGGCCCGAGGGCCACGGCCCGGTCCTCCTCGCACAGTCCGGCCGACGGCTTGCCGGACGGCATCGGGTGGAAGAGCGAGGCGTTGTGGACGAGGACGTCGAGCCGACCGTGCGTGCGGGTGACTTCGTCGAGAAGCCGGTCGACCTCGTCGGGCCGCCCGATGTCGGCCTTCACCACGTCGATCTTGCCGCCGAGGCCCGTCAGCGCGCGTACGGCCTCCTCGGCGGCGTTGTCGTCGTTCGCATAGTTGAGCAGGACCTCGCAACCGGACGCGCACAGTTTCCGCGCGATGGCGAGGCCGAGCCCCCGCGTGGCGCCGGTCACCAGCACGACCTTGCCGGCCAGGTCCAGCGATGAGTCGATGATCTCCGTCTGCGTGGTCAAGGCGTTCCCCTGTCTGCTTGTGCCACCTCGCGTCCGTTCACCAGGCCGAACCCGCGGAGCAGCGCCGTGGTGCGCTCGAGGTCTTCGAGTGGACCGGTCCCGGCGAGGTACCCGTCGGGTCTGATCAGCGCATAGCTGCCGGACCGCGGCCCGAGCGCGCGCCGCAGGGCGCCATCCGCATCGGCCAGGGGATTGGGGCCCGCCCCGTCGACGCCGACCGGTGCGACGGTACGCAGCGCGACGGCATCCCCGTAACGTGCATCCAGCTCCTCGAGCAGCCGCCGCGAGCCGGTGCCGTCCGTGAAGGCCAGCAAGGTCCAGCGGGGGTCCCGGAGCTGGGCGACCAGCTCGCCCCAACCGGTGTGGTCACGCTCCATGCCGCTGGTACAACCGACCCGGTGACCGGATGGCAGCGCACCCCGCTCAGCGGCGGAGTCCCCGCTCAGCGGACTGCCGGCGTAGTCCAGGGCGAGTCCGCAGAAGCCCCGAATGATCTTTCCTTCGATCTTGCGCTTGACCGGCTTGAGCCGGTTGAGCAGGCCGAGGCCGACCGGGATCAGCACCGGTGCGAGCGCGGTTCGCAGGGCGACCAGCGCCGTGGCGGTCCGGGTCGAGCCGAGCAGGGTCTTGCCGATCGGCACCCGTTCGGCGCTGTAGCTGTCGAGGAGCTCCTCGGCGGCGTAGCCGCGCACGACATCCGCGAGCTTCCAGGCGAGGTTGTACCCGTCCTGGATTCCGGTGTTCATGCCCTGCCCGGAGGCCGGACTGTGCACGTGTGCGGCGTCGCCGGCCACGAAGCAGCGCCCGACCCGCATCTGCTGGATCATGCGCTGTTGGACGGTGAAGACCGACACCCAGGTCGGCGTGGCGACCTCGACCGGTCGGCGCAGTGCCAGCGAGATCTTGCGGGCCAGGCGCGCACGTACCAGTTCCCAGTCCTCGGCGTCGGACACGTCGACGGTGTCGACCGCCCGCCACTTGCCGGGGTCCGGAAACGGCACGAGCAGGATCGTGCCCTTGCCGGTGTGCAGTAGGTGGTTGCTGTCCCGCTGGAGGTCGGCGTCGATGACCACGTCCGCGTTCATCCACGTCTGGGTCGTGTCGCCCAACAGCCGCAGCCCGAGCTGTTTGCGTACGGTGCTGCGGGCACCGTCGGCGCCGACGAGCCAGGGCACGTCGAGCTGCTCGACGCTGCCGTCCCCGTGACCCAGCGACACCGACACGCCATCCTCGGAGGGCTCGAACCGTTGTAGCTCCGTGTCCCACTCGACGGGCACACCGAGCTCCGCCAGGCTCTGCCGAAGCACCTCCTCAGTGATGACCTGGTCCACCATGAGGCTGAACGGGAACCGGGTCGGCAGGTCCGCGTAGTTGGTGTCGAAGCGCACGAGTCGCCGGCCGCGCATGTGCAGGGAGAAGTGCACCACCCGCTGGCCGCGGTGCAGCAGCCGGGGCAGGACCCCCATCTGATCGAAGATCTCCAGCGTCCGGGCGTGGGTCGCCGTCGCTCGGCTCGTCGCCGCCGGGCCCTTGGCCCGTTCCACGATGCGTACCGCGACCCCGCGGCGGGCCAGTTCGTGGGCCACGGTCAGGCCGACCGGACCCGCGCCGGCCACGAGCACGGCCGGCGCCTTCGTCGGATCAGTCACCACCGGCCTCCGCAAATGCCTTGGCCAGTCTCAGCGTCTTCTCGCTGTTCGTGCCGATGGCGTTCTGCAGGAAGGCGCGGGCCGACGCGACCGTCGCGTCCGGACCCAACACGCCGGTGATGGCCGACTCGTTGACCACGATGGTGTGCCGGGACGTGACGAGCACGACCCCGTCGGCTTTTTCGAGGACCCACTCGCCGGTGTGCGCGGTCATGAGCGCGGGCGTGACGAGTTGCTTGTAGACGATGCGCTGGCCCGGGAAGCACACCCGCACCGACTCGGTGGTGTGCACCGATCCGTTGTTGGCCCGGGTGTCCATCGCCATGTGCTGGATGCCTTCGACGTCCTCCCGCAGGTTCAGCCGGGCCACGTGCGGCAACCGCTCCGGCCACCGCGCCGCCTGGTGGAGGAAGTCGTAGGCCAACTCCATCGGGCCATCGACGGTGACCGAACCGTCAAAGGAGAAGGCCAGCTCGCCGAGGCGGTCCCAACGCTCGGCGACGGCCTTGATGTTGGCCAGCTCGGCATCGCTGTTGCGATCGGTCGCGCGTCTGATCCAGGCCACGCCCTCCGGGTCGTCGTCCATTGCGGTGAAGTCGTGGCGGAGAGTGAGCCGCGTGCCGCCGTACGGCCGCGGTGCCGCGAGCCACTCGCCGCCCATCGAGGCGACCGGTGGCGCCGAGACCTCCTGGCGGAACGTGACCCGGTGTCCCGCTTCGTCGAGGACCCGGCGGGACGTCCACGTCTTCACCGCGTCGTTGGCCGTGGCCCAGATCTGCAGTCGCTCGGTCGTGCCGTCCGTCTCCAGACGCTCGACGTGGATGGTGGGACGGAAATGCTGGGGCCAGGCGACGGCGTCGGCGATGACGCGGTAGACGATGTCCACCGGTGCGTCGACGTCGATCGCGTGCTCGGCATGGTGACGGTTGCTGCTGGACACGGTGCGGCACCCTTCCCTGGCGCGTCGGGCGATACGAGGTCGGTTCAGTAGCTGCTCAGCCCGCCGCAGACGTTCAACGCCTGCGCGGTGATGGACGCCGCGGTGTCGGTAGCCAGGTAGTCCACGAGCCCGGCCACCTCCTCCGGGGTGGCGTACCGGCCGAGCGGGATCTTGTCCTGGAACTGCTCGAGCACCTCGCCCTCGGTCACGCTCAAGGCGGCGGCGTAGCCCTGCCGGACGCGCTGTGCCATCGGTGTCTCGACATAGCCGGGGCAGACGGCGTTGACCGTCACGCCCGTGCGTGCCAGCTCCTTCGCCAGCGCCTTCGTGAAGCCGATGACGCCCGCCTTCGACGCCGAGTACGGCGAGCCGAGCGGAACCCCCTGCTTGCCGCCGGTCGAGGCGATGTTGATGATCCGTCCCCCGGAGACCCCGGCGAGTCCACCCGTGGTGAGCACCTCGCGGGTCACCAGGAAGACACCGTTGAGGTTCGTGTCGATGACGTCGTACCACAGGTCGTCGGTGATGCTCGCGGTGACGCCACCGCCGCTGCGGCCGGCGTTGTTGACCAGGACGGTGATCGGACCGAACCGGTCCACCGCCGCGCGGACCACGCGGTGGACCGACTCCCGGGAGCGCACGTCGCCCTCGACTCCGTCGACGTCGAGACCCTGCTCACGCAGACTCTTCACGGTCGAGGCGACGTTCTCGGCGGTCCGGGCGCAGATGAAGACCGGCATCTTCCGTGCGGCCAACCGTTTCACCACGGCGAGCCCGATGCCGCTGGTACCACCGGTGACAAGTGCGACAGGGGCAGGGCGCACAGTGCTCATCAGGATTCCCTTCAGCCGGCGCGTTCGCTCGGTCGGCTCTGAGCCTGTCGGGCACGGCTCGAGTTTCGACCGAACGCCGCTGGAGCGCTCGAGGAGGTCACCGGCCGGCTTCGGCGCACGCTGTCGGTACCGGGATGCGGTCGCGCTCCAGCGACGCTCGAGGCGCCGGTGCCACCCTCACGTCGGTCTGTTCCACGACGGCGGGAGAAAAGAGACCATGTCGCCTACGGATCAATTGGTCACGACCACCGAGGGCACCGAGCTTTACATCGAGGTGCAGCATTTCTACGGACGTCAGATGCGCCTCCTCGACGAGGCCGAGGTGGGGGCGTGGGCCGCGACGTTCACTGAGGACGGGGTGTTCGCGGCGAACGCCCATCCCGAGCCGGCACGCGGACGCGCGGCCATCGAGGCCGGTGCCCGGCAGGCTGCGAGCCAGCTCGCCGCGGAGGGCATCCAACGCCGGCACTGGCTCGGCATGCTCGAGGTGGCGCCACGCGCGGACGGCGCGATCGTCGTACGTTCCTACGCGCTCATCCTCAGCACGAAGCTGGGCGGCCAGGCTGAGGTCCGCCTGAGCTGCACCTGCGACGATGTGCTCGTCCGGAAGGACGGACAGCTGCTGGTCCAGGACCGCCGGGTCTTCCGTGACGATCTTCCCAAGGGCTGAGGCCGCGGGATGACCACGCCATCAGCCCCGACGCCGGCCGGCAGCGTCGCCACCGGTCCCGGTCTCGACGTCCTGAACGACCTGATCGGCGGACCGCGCGTCGACGACCTGCTCCGGCGGGCGGCCGAACGGACGCCGTCCCGGCTCGCGGTGCGGTCCCCGGCCGGCGACCTCACCTACCGCGACCTCGACGAGCGGGTGGCCGCCTGCGCGTCGGCCCTGCACGCGGTTGTCGGTGGCCCCGGCGGCGTGGTCGCACTGGCGTTGGCCCTGGATCCGGTGTTTCCCACGGCCTTCTTCGGCATCGTGCGCGCCGGCGGCGTGGCCGCGCTGGTCAACCCGCTGCTACGGGAGGAGGCGCTGGCCCACGTGCTGCGGCTCGCCGGCGCGCGTGTGGTCATCGCCACTCCGGTGATGGCCGAGCGGATCGCCCGGGTCCGCGACCGGATCCCGGAGCTCGACACCATCCTCCTGACGCGTCGCCCCTCCGACGTCACGGACGAGTTGTCCGGACTGTCCGCCCTGGAGGAGCTGGTCGGGGCCGTTTCGAGCGCCCCGCCGCCGCCCGCGGCACCGTCCGCCGATCCAGACGCGCTCGCGGTGTTGCAGTTCACGAGCGGCACGACGGGCCTACCCAAGGGGGTGCGGCTGAGCCACCGGAACCTGAGCGTCAACGCGGCGCAGACCGCGCACGCCCATCGGGTGACGTCGACGTCGGTGCTCTTCGACCACCTGCCGACCTTCCACCTCATGCACCTCACGACGCCGGTCGCCGCCGGCGCGACGCTGGTGCTCTGGCCGGACGACGACCTCGTCGGCTCGGTCGACGCCGCCGCCGAGTTCGGCGCGACCCACTACTACAGCCTCCCGATGCGCCTGTCGCAGCTGGCTGTCGACCCCCGGCTCCCAGGGCATGGCGTACCGACCCTGGAGGCCGTGCTGTCCGGCGGATCGGGACTGCCAGCACTGGCGACGAACGCGCTCGCCGCACACTTCGGCGTGCCGGTGGTGCAGGGCTACGGGCTGCAGGAGACCTCGCCGCTGACCCACTGCGACAGCCTCGACCGCCCGCGGCTGCGCTCGTGCGGCACGCCGGTGGCCGGCACGGAATGCCGCGTCGTCGACGTGGAGACCCGGGCCGTGCTGCCGGTCGGCGCCAAGGGCGAGATCCAGGTGCGCGGCCCGCAGCTCATGCTCGGCTATCTGGACGGCGGGAACAGCCGCTGCGTCGACCCCGACGGATGGTTCTCCACCGGCGACGTCGGCTACGTCGACACCGACGGTTACCTGTTCCTCGTCGACCGGATCAAGGACGTCTTCAAGTGTGACAACTGGCTGGTCTCGCCCACCGAGATCGAAGACGTCCTGCGTACCCACCCGGCGGTCGCCGACTGCGTGGTCGTCGACGTGCCGGACCCGCACAGCGGAGCGGTCGCCCTCGGCGTTGTGCTCCCGAAGCGTTCCGCCGTCGACCGGCAGGAACTGATCGCGTTCGTCGCCGAACGGCTGCCCTACTACCAGCATCTCCGCGCGGTCGAGTTCGTGGGCGAGATCCAACGTTCCCCGACCGGCAAGGTGCAGCGCCGGGACCTCCGGTCCCGGGTGCTCTCCCAGATGGCAACAACCGACCCAATGGTGTCTCACCGACCAGGAGGAGTTCGCGTGTTCACACTCATCAACCGGTTCACGGTCACCGGCGACACGGACGAGTTCGAGGCCGTGCTCGAGAACCTCACCAACTTCATGATCAAGCAGCCCGGATTCCGTACCCACCGCCTCTACCACTCGGCGAAGGATCCGAAGATCTACGTCGAGATCTCCGAGTGGGACGACCCGAGCGGACACCGGCAGGCGATGGGCAGTGACGAGTTCAAGGGCTTCGTCCAGCAGCTCATGAAGGTCACCACCGCGGACCCGGCGCCCTTCACCATCCTCAAGAGCTACGACGTCGCCGTGGCGAAATAGCCCCGCGGGCGGGACAAGGGGGAGGGGCGGGGCGGCGCCCCGCCCTCTTCTCCCGCCCGCATGCCTCGAGTAGCTGACCGACGGTGACCGCATGCGACAGGGGCCGGCCACGAACGTGGCCGGCCCCTGTCACGTCGACTACACCAGGCGCGCCTGCGCGATGTAGTGCGCCGCGGTCTCGTGGTTGTCGAGGTGGTCGTGGTAGCCCGGAATCGCCTCGAACACGTACGTGGTGGGCTGCCTGACCGGCTGCGCCGTCCGCACCGTCTCCCAGTTGGCCAGCATCTCCTTGACCGGGTAGTCGAACTCGACGGGCGCGCTGGCGAACGCCGGTCCGTCGGCGGTCTCCATCACGCTCCAGCCCGCCGACAGCTCGCCACCCGGCTGGTCGTAGACGGGGCGTGACCAGTGCTCGTACTCGTAGAGGTCGACCGCGAACGCCTGCCAGGCGGCGGGGAACCGGGGCACCACCACCTCCCGCCACCACGACCGGACGAACTCCTGCAACACCGGCTGCGAGCACAGGCGGCGGAGTCCGGCCGCGATGACCGGCGACTCCGCGATGACCGGCGCCATGTCGTGGAACTCGCTCACGATCGGGTCGCTCGACGCGGCGGCCGCGGCCATCATGCTCTTGATGACCTCCGACTGGGTCATGCCAGCGAGCTGTCGGGCCGGGTCCCAGGTGCAGCGGAGGAACTGGTTTTCCCCCATGATGCGCGCCCAGAACATGAACCGCTGCATTTCCAGGTTTTCGGCCAGCGTGGAGCTGCGGTTGGCCAGTACGTACTCGAAGTCGTCGTCCTCGCCGCGGATCGTCACGAAGCCGTGCAGCTCCCGGCTCTCCACGTAGGACGTGTTCGGCAGCAGCAGCATCGGATAGATCGCGATCCGCGACACCTTGGCCGCGAGCTGGTCATAGCCCTCGAAGAACGACTCGACGGTCTCTCCGGGGGCACCCCAGATCAGCTCGGCGTAGCAGTCGAGGTCCTCGTCGCGGAGCCAGTCAACCAGCTCCTCCCACTTGTTGACCTTCATGTTCTTGCGTTGCATGTCGCCGAGCGCCTCGTCAGAGAGCGTCTGCAGGGCCAGGGTGAAGGAACTCTTGAACCCGTGTGCCTTGAGCTCGCGCACGATGCGGTGGAAGCGGGTCGACTTGTTCTTCGCCCAGCTCGTCTCCAGCGCGCGCGGGTACCCGTACCGTTCCCGGGTCTTGATCAGGTCCTCGGTGAACTCCTCGTCGGACTCCAGGAGCCCGAAGTTGGAGTCGCACAACACGATGGTCGGCGCCCCGTGGAAGGCGAAGTAGTCGAGCTCCTCCGCGATCCGTTCCCGGGAGAAGGACCGCATCCGCTGGCCGACCGCGCCGCCCCAGTAGCAGAACGAGCACTTGTACGGGCAACCGCGGTTGGTCTCCATCAGCGCGACGTCGTAGCGGAAGTTGCCGGCGGCGTCGAGCATCGGGAGGGTGCCGGTGAGGAACGGCGACGGCACGATATCCAGATTGTCGATGCGTTCCCGGTCGGGTGTGGTGTGGACGACGCCGTCCTCCGTGCGGAACGAGATCCCGCCGGTCGTCACGGGGTTCAGCTCACGCGGATTGCTCAGCCGGTATTCGATGAGGTCGCGGAAAGTGAACTCACCCTCACCGTTGACCACCACATCGACCTGGGGATACTCGCGGAACACCCGCTCGCCCTGATTGGCGACGTGGTTGCCGCCGAAGACGACGAGACCGTGTGGGTTGAACTGCTTGAACGTCTCGGCCAAGGTGGCGAAGTTACGGTAGTTCCAGCCCAGGACCGAGAAAGCGATCACGTTGGGCACCCGCTCGCCGAACAGCTCCCGCGCCATGTCCGGGAGGCCGACGCCACCACGGAAGTTGCGGATCCGTACGTCCACCTCGCCGCCGATGTCCACGTCAGCGTCGAGTGACGCTTTGAGGTAGCCCGCGGCGAGGGGCATGGAGTCCAACGGCATGTCCCAGGCACCTTGCTGAACGATATCGACGGTAAGCACTCGACTCACGCTCCTGACGGGCGTCCGAATGGACGCTCCTGGCCGGACGGGCCTCGATACTCACGAAGCGCGCTCAAGGGCCGGTGGAAGGTGGCTGGACCTCCGCGGTCCGGGCGATCTGCCGCACGAGCTCCGCGTGGTGCAGCGCAGCCCCCTCCCGCTCCGTCCGCCGGGTCGCCGACAGGTCGGTGCCGTCGTCGTCACCCTCGCCGTGACCGCTGTCGCCGTTCAGCACGGCGGACGCGAAGGCGCGCATCGCGCGGCGGTACTGGTCGTCCGCGGGCAGCACGAGCTCCTCCACGCCGTCCTGGCGGTGGATCCGCACGACGGGCCGGTGGTCGGCCGGCGGTGCGAACGCGTGCTCGAGCACGAGCCGGCCGGCGGTTCCCCACAGCTCATAGGATGCGCGGTACGCGTGGTCCATCCCGAACGTGAGGTGTGCGGTGACGTCGTCATCGGTGACGAGCAGCGCGGCGCCGGCGATGTCGACACCCAGGTCGGGCTGCCGCCGCAGGGCCGCACCGACGACGCGCAGCCGCGGTCCGAGAATGAGCTCGGCCGCGCCGACCGGGTAGCCGCCAACGTCGAGCAGCGCACCGCCACCGAGCGCGGCCTGGAGGCGGATGTCCCCTTCCGGCCGCCGCGGGATGGTGAACGCGCTGAGGAACGAGCGGGGCTCACCCACCGCGCCCTCGGCGATGAGCTGCCGGATCGCCGCGTGCTGGGTATGGAAGGGGAACATGTAGTTCTCCATCAGCACCCGTCCCGCCTTCCGGGCTGCGGTGAGCAGCTCCGCCGTCTCCGCGGGATCAGGCGTCAACGGCTTCTCGACGAGGACGTGCTTGCCGGCCCGGAGCGCGGCACGTGCCCACGGCGAGTGCAGCGCCGCCGGAAGGGGCACGTAGACAGCGTCGATGTCGGCTCGATCGAGCAGCCGCTGGTACCCCTCGACCGGCTCGCACCCGAACCGTGCGCCGAACCGGTGCGCCTTGTCGGCGTCCCGGCTCGCGACGGCCACGAGATCGAGACTCGGCTCGTCCTCGACGGCCGGGAGCGTCCGCCGCCAGGCGATCCCGGCGCAGCCCAGCACGCCGAGTCGGACCCTCCCGCGAGGGCTCGTCACCCCGGTCGTCCCGGGGCGCGTCGCAGTTGCGCCCGGACCGGCATCGATGGCCGCAATGTCATGGTCGGGCCGCACGGATCCTCCACGGTGTGCGCGAGGCTTACGAGGCCTCCAACGTCGCGGACACCGTTCGAGACGACGTCGAGCAGTTGTCGGGACGTCCGTCGGTGCGCGCCCACCCGCACCGCCAACGAGCCTTGAGCGTGTCTCGACGGCATCGGCCGACGATCTGGGTCCTGGCGGCGCGGTGGCATCCTGCGCCACCACTTCCGCAGCATGTCACCAGACGTGGGAGGGACCACATGCGGCAGTTCACGATAGAGGACCTCAGGCGGATCATGCGCCAGTGCGCCGGCGAGAGCGACGCGCTGAACCTTGACGGTGACATCCTCGACACGTCGTTCGACGATCTGGGCTACGACTCGCTGGCGCTGCTGGAGACGACCAGCCGCACCTCGCAGGAGTTCGCGGTCGAGCTGCCGGAGGACGGGATGGCGAGCGCCACCACGCCGCGACGGCTCCTCGACTTCATCAACGATCAGCTCGCCGCGAAGGCGTGAGCGGGCACTGATGACCGCCGTTGTGGGTGATGCGGCCGTCGGGGGGGCCGAGTGGCAGCTCTGCGCGCACTGCCGCAGTCTCGTCTACCGCAAACGCCTGCAACGCAACCGGAGCGTCTGCCCGGAGTGCGGGCGGCACGAGCGGCTGACCGCCCGGGAGCGGGTCCGGCAGCTCTTCGACGCCGGCTCCGCCACACCGCTCGACTTCCAGGTCGACCCCGGCGACCCGCTGGGGTTCGTCGACACGCGCCCGTATCCGGAGCGGATCCGTTCGGCACAGCGCAAGACGGGTCTCGCCGAGGCGGTGCTGTGCGTGCGCGGCACCATCGGCGGCAGTCCGGTGGTCGCCGCGGTCATGGACTTCGACTTCATGGGTGGAAGCCTGGGCACGGCCGTCGGTGAGCTCGTCACTCGGGCCGCCGAGCACGCGCTGGACCGGCGGATCCCGCTCCTTCTCGTGACCGCGTCGGGTGGCGCGCGGATGCAGGAGGGCGCGCTGGCCCTGATGCAGATGGCGAAGACCAGCCAGGCATTGGCGGAGCTGGACGAAGCCGGGATCCTCACGGTCTCGCTGATCACCGATCCCACGTTCGGCGGGGTAGCCGCGTCGTACGCGACCCTGTGCGACGTCATCGTCATCGAGCCCGGCGCGCGCCTCGGCTTCGCCGGACCCCGGGTGATCGAGCAGACCATCGGGCGCGTGCTGCCCACCGGCCTGCAGACCGCGGAGTTCCTGCTCGATCACGGCATGGTCGACATGGTGTGCCCACGCGCCGCGTTGCCGGCCACGCTCGCGCGGATCCTGTCGTTCGGGGTGCGTGACCGCGCCGAGCGCCCATCCGGAGCCCGGACCGCGCGGCTGGTCCACGACGGCGGGGAGTTGGTGGCGGGTAGTCCGTGGGAGACCGTGCAACAGGCGCGGGATCCGCACCGGCCGACCACGCTCGACTACATCCATGCGATGCTCGAGGACTTCGAGGAGCTGCACGGCGACCGGCTCGCCAGCGACTGCACGTCCGTCGTCGGGGGGTTGGCCCGGCTGGACGACGTCCCGCTCGTCGTCCTCGGTAACCAGAAGGGGCACACAGCCACCGAGCTGGCCGCGTGCAACTTCGGCATGGCCACGCCGGCCGGCTACCGCAAGGCCGCCCGCCTGATGCGCCTGGCCGCCAAGCTCCGGCTGCCGTTGCTGACGCTGGTCGACACACCCGGCGCCTATCCCGGCCCGGAGGCCGAGGAGCAGGGGCAGGCCGTGGCGATCGCGGACAACCTCCGGATCATGACCAGGCTCCCGGTGCCGGTGGTCGCGGTCGTGACCGGCGAGGGCGGCAGCGGCGGCGCGCTCGCGATCGCGGTCGCGAACCGGGTGCTCGCCTTCTCCAACGCCGTCTACTCGGTCATCAGCCCCGAGGGGTGCGCCGCGATCCTGTGGAAGGACGCGGCGCAGGCACCCCGCGCGGCCGAGGCGCTGCGCCTCGAGACGCGGCACCTGCTGGCGCTCGGGATCATCGACGGGGTCATCCCCGAGCCGGAGGGCGGCGCCCAGGCCGACCCCGCGCTGGCCGCCGAGCGGCTGGGCCACGCGGTCAAGAGCACGTTGGAGGAGCTTTCCGGGCTCGACGCCCGCCAGCTCATCGCAGAGCGGAGGCTCCGCTTCCGGAGCTTCGGCACCCTGCCACCCGTGTGAAGGGTGGGCACGCACGCGATCGGCGCTCGGTCACAAGTGTGAAGGCGAGGACAGCAGGTGGGGCAGGAAGAGCGAACCGAAGATGGCAACCGTCCGGCATTCCAGGAGCTCTGCCAGCACGCGGTACGGCTGGCGACGGCCACGCCCGTGCCGCCGAGCAGGCTGCTGCTCCGGGCCGACGGGATGACCGTCGAGCTGGAGTGGGCGGCCGCGACCGCGAGCCTCACAACGATCCAGGTCGACCCGCCGACATCGATGTCGACCGACACGGCGGTGACGGCGGGCACGAGCGGCGCCGACGGCGTCGAATACCTGCGCGCGCCGATGGTGGGCACGTTCTATCGCGCGCCGGGTCCGGACGCCAAGCCGTTCGTCGAGGAGGGCGACATTGTCGAGGTCGGCCAGCAGATCGGCATTCTGGAGGCGATGAAACTCATGATCCCGGTCGAGGCGGACCGCGCGGCGCACATCGTGGAGGTGATCGCGGTGGACGGAACCATCGTGGAGTTCGGCGAGCCGCTCCTCACCATCGTCCCGCTCGACGCGGCGTGACGCGGGGTCGGAATGTTTGCCAAGGTCCTCATCGCCAACCGGGGCGAGATCGCGCTGCGGATCGCCCGCACCTGCCGTGGTCTCGGCATTCGTACCGTCGCCGTGTATTCCAGCGAGGACGCCGACGCGGCTGTGCTCGGCGTCACCGACGAGGCCGTCCGGATCGGGCCGCCGCCGGCGAAGCGCAGCTATCTCAGCATCCCGGCGATCATCGGCGCCGCCCGACGGACCGGGGCCGACGCGATCCACCCGGGCTACGGATTCCTCTCCGAGGACGCGGACTTCGCCGAGGTCTGCACCACCTCGGGCCTGACGTTCATCGGTCCACCCGCGCCGGTCCTGCGCCGGCTCGGCGACAAGGCCCTGGCGCGGGCCGCGATGGCGGAGGCGGGGCTGCCGTTGCTGCCCGGCACCGTGGACCCGGTGGAAAGCCTCGCCGAGGCACAGGAGACCGCGCGGGAGATCGGATATCCGGTGATCATCAAGGCCGTCGGCGGTGGCGGTGGGCGCGGGATGCACGTGGCCACGACCGCCGATGAGCTTCCCGGCGCGTACCAGCGCGGCAGGTCGGACGCGCAGGCGTTCTTCGGCAACAGCCGGGTGTTCCTGGAGCGGTACCTGCCCTTCGCCCGCCATGTGGAGGTACAGGTCCTGTGCGACGGCGAGGGCAACGGGGTGCACCTGGGTGAGCGGGACTGCAGCGTGCAGCGCCGGCACCAGAAACTCATCGAGGAGACGCCCGCTCCGCACCTGCCCGCCCACCTGCTGGACGAGATGAAACGACTCGCCCTGCACGGTGCGCTGAGCGTCGGCTACGTCGGGTGCTGCACGTTCGAGTTCCTCGTCGACGACCGCGGGGGCTTCTACTTCCTGGAGGTCAACTGCCGGATCCAGGTCGAGCACCCGGTGACCGAGATGGCCACCGGCATCGACCTGGTCCGCGAGCAGATCCGGGTCGCGGCCGGGCACCCGCTCGGCCTCAAGCAGGAGGACATCGTGCCGCGCGGCGCGGCGATCGAGTGCCGGGTCAACGCCGAGGACCCGGAGAGGGGCTTCGTGCCCACGCCCGGGCTCCTGACCGAGTTCCGGCCGCCCGGTGGCCCGTTCGTCCGCGTCGACACCCACGGCTTCCCCGGCCTGACGATCTCGTCGTCCTACGACTCGTTGCTGGCGAAGGTCGTCGTCTGGGCGCCAGACCGCGACGAGGCGATCGACCGGATGCGCGCCGCGCTCGAAGAGTTCCGGGTTGCCGGGGTCAGCACCACGTCCGCCTTCCTGCGGCGCGTCCTCGACGAGCCGGCCTTCCGGCAGGGTCTGCACAGCACTGCACTCGTCGAGGGCATGACCCAGCCCGGCTGACCATCGCACACTCCAGCTGGAGGTTCCGCCACGGCGCGGAGACGCCGTGGCGGAAGCGTTCCCGGCGCCGAGAGCGCCGTGGATCACAAGGGCTTCCGGAGGTCACTCAGCGACGTGGGGAATTCTGCCGGCCGGGCGTGGTGAACGCCTCGGTCGCAATGCGGATGCCGGCGTTGTTGTAGGCGATCTGACGCAGGATCCTGCCGTAGAGCGGGGTCCGCGACACGAGCGAGGCCATCTTCGGCCGGACCCGCGCCGCCATGCCGGTGGTGGACAGCATCACCTTGCTCTGCGCGACCTGGAACCGCATGACCCGGTCGATGTCCCGCTGCCGGGCCAGGAACGCCCCGAGCCGCGCCGAGCTCGGGTCACCCGACTGCCACGAGTCCACGAGGATCGGGTGCAGCACCACGGCGTCCTGGATGGCCAGCATGATGCCCTGCGCACCGATGGGGCTGTGGGTGTGAGCGGCGTCGCCGATGAGCACGAGCCCGTCGCGCACCCACGTTTCGGCGCGCCCAGAGAAGACGTCGAGCAGGCTGAGATCCCTGAGGCTGGTGACGTGCTCACGGATCAGCTCGGCGTATGGCGGGACCGCGGCGCCGATGCGCTCCTTGAGGCTGTCCAGCCCTTCCCCGACCACCTCGTTGTAGCGACCGTGCGGGAGCGTCCAGCCGAGTTGGATGGAGCCGGGGACGGAGACGTAGCTGAGCACCGGCTCCCCGCCGGCACGGAAGATGCGCACGTCGCGCGGTGCCTCGCCGTGCACGGGAACCTTGAGCCACAGCACGTCGCGCTCGAAGACGTCCAGCCGGCCGTCTTCGATCCCCGCGAGGCGACGCACCTTCGAGTACCGGCCGTCGGCACCGATGACACAGTGGGCGTTGACGACGAGTTCGCGGTCGGTGACCACGCCGGTGGTACGGCCGCCGTCGCGCAGCAGGGCGGTGACCCGGTTGCCGTCGAGGTAGGTGAACTGGGCGAAGCGGCGGCACTGACCGAGCAGTTCCTCCAGCACGTGCCGCTGCGGGATGCTCAGCAGGTAGTTGTACGGCGCGGGTAGTGCCCGATAGTCGCTGTCGAGCAGGACCCGATCGCCGTCCTCCAGCCGGAACCGGTGGTGCTCGTGGGCACCTCGCGCCCGAGCGGCCTCGAGCACACCGAGCTGGTCGAGCAGGCTCAGCGCACCCGGTTGCAGGATCTCGCCCCGGTACTCGCGCTCGAAGCTGCGCGAGCGCTCGACGAGCGTGACCCGGGCGCCGGAGCGTACCAGCAGGAGCGCGAGCACCAGGCCGGCCGGGCCGGCGCCGACCACGCAGAAGTCGGTCTCGACGTCAGCCACGGCCGTCCTCGTCCGGCGCGCCGAACCAGGTCGTCAGCGCCTGACGCAGCCCGGTACGGGTCTCCTCCTGCACGGCGTCCAGCGGCGCCGCCCAGACCACGTGCCCGTCGGGGCGCAGCAGCAACGCCTTCACCTCCGGTTTGTCCACCGGATCGGCGGCGACCACGTCGACCCGCCGCGCCCAACCCCCCTGGAGCGCGGAGGGCTCCAGCAGGTCGCCCAGGACCAGCAGCACACCCCGACCGGAGCGGAGCAGCTCGGCGACCCGGCCCCGCCCGTCCGCCGTTCGGATGGCGATGGCGGGGGCGTACCCGCCGACCAACGGATCCGCCTCGTCGGCGGGGTCGAAGGCGTACCGGACGTCCGTGCCGCTCACGAGTCTGGAGAGGAACAGGTTGACCGCGTCGAGCGCGAGCAGTTGCCCGAACAGCTCACGGAGGGGGTTGACGCGCTCGTCGGGATTCATGAGCGCGAGCTGGGCCTGCGTCTCGCGCAGCACCGCCCGCGCGACCGGCTGGCGTTCCCGGGCGTAGGTGTCGAGCAGGCCCTTCGGTGCCCAGCCGTTGACCTCCGCGGCAAGCTTCCAGCCGAGGTTCATGGCGTCCTGGAGGCCGAGGTTCAGTCCCTGCGCGCCGATCGGGAAGTGCACGTGCGCGGCATCACCGGCGAGGAGGATCCGGCCGCTGCGGTACTTCTCCGCGAGACGGGTCGCGTCGGTGAACCGGGACAGCCACTGCGGGTCGCGCAGCCGCACCTCCTGGCCGGTGACCCGCAGGATGCTCTCGCGCAGCTCGTCGAGCGTGACCGGGGCCGTCCGGTCCGCGTGCTCGCGGCCGAACTCGGTCGTCAGCACGCGTGTCGTCGGCACCTCGAGGGCGACCGCCATCAGCAGGCCGTTCGCCGTACGCATGGTGCCGGGGACGCCGGAGGGCAGCTTTTCCGGCTCCACGATCGTCACGTCGCCGAGGAGCGCGGCCACGGATCCGCCGGTGCCCGGGAACTCGATGCCCGCGAGCTTCCGGACGGTGCTGCCACCGCCGTCACACCCGACCAGGAAGTCCGCCCGCAGCTCGTACTCGGTGTCGCCCTCCCGTACCTGGACGGTGACTGTGTCGTCGTCCTGGCGCAGGTCGACGACCTCGTGGCCGCGACGGATCTCGGCGCCCAGTTCCCGGGCGTGGGCCTCGATCAGCCGCTCGGTGCGGGCCTGCGGGATCAGCAACGAGTACGGGTGCTCACTTTCCAGGCCGGCCAGGTTGAGCAACGGCTTGATCCCGGCGAAGTGGGCGCTCGGCCACATCAAGTTGTCCTTGCGGAACCGGTCGAGCAGCCCGCGTGCGTCCAGGATCTCCAGGGTGCGCGGCTGCAACCGGAAGGCGCGCGAGTGCGGGTTGATGTCCGGTCGCTTCTCCAGCACCACCGCGCCCACCCCGGCGAGGCGCAGCTCCGCCGCGAGCAGCAGGCCGACAGGTCCTCCACCAACGACCACGACATCGACCGCCATCGCAACCTCTTTCCCTGGTGACACGTCCGACCGAGCCTGGCTCGCAGGTCTCAAGGACACGTCGTGGTGCGGTCGAGTCGCCGGCTCAAACCGCCCTCGAAAACACGGCGCTAGCGTCTCGGCGCAGCATCCACGGAAGGATCACCCATGGCGTTTCGACTCTTCACCTCGGAATCAGTGACCGAGGGACATCCCGACAAGATCGGGGACCAGATCTCCGACGCCATTCTCGACGCGCTCATCGGCGGGGATCCACGCAGTCGCGTGGCGGTCGAGACGCTTGTCACGACCGGCCAGGTGCACGTGGCCGGTGAGGTCTCGACGCGTGCGTACGCGGACGTCCCGCAGATCGCGCGGGACACGATCCTGGAGATCGGCTACGACTCGTCGAAGAAGGGGTTCGACGGTGCGTCGTGCGGGGTCAGCGTCTCCATCGGGTCGCAGTCGCCGGACATCGCCCAGGGTGTGGACGCGGCGATCGAGGTGCGGGAGGGTTCCGGCACGGATGATCTGGACCTCCAGGGCGCCGGCGACCAGGGCATGATGTTCGGGTTCGCGTGCAGCGAGACGCCCGAGATGATGCCGTTGCCGATCGCACTGGCGCACCGGTTGGCCCGTCGGTTGGCCGCGGTGCGCAAGGACCACACGATCCCGTACCTGCGGCCGGACGGAAAGACGCAGGTGACGATCGAGTACGACGGGCTGCGCCCGGTTCGACTGCACACCGTGGTGGTGTCGAGCCAGCACGCGCCGGACATCTCGTTGGAGTCGCTGTTGACCCCGGACGTGCGCAAGCACGTGATCACGCCAGAGCTCGAGGGTCTGGGGTTGGACACCGGGGGATACCGACTGCTGGTGAATCCGACCGGGCGATTCGAGATCGGTGGTCCGATGGGTGATGCCGGCCTGACCGGGCGGAAGATCATCGTCGACACCTACGGCGGGTACGCCCGGCACGGCGGTGGGGCCTTCTCGGGCAAGGATCCGTCGAAGGTGGACCGCTCCGCGGCGTACGCGATGCGTTGGGTGGCCAAGAACGTGGTGGCCGCCGGGCTGGCCGAGCGCTGCGAGGCGCAGGTGGCGTACGCGATCGGCAAGGCGCACCCGGTGAGCCTGTCCGTGGAGACCTTTGGCACGGAGGTCGTCCCGGTGGAGCGGATCGAGCAGGCGATCGACGAGGTCTTCGACCTGCGTCCGGCGGCGATCATCCGGGATCTGGACCTGCTCAAGCCGGTGTACCGGCGGACCGCCGCCTACGGTCACTTCGGTTGGGAGCTGCCCGGCTTCGCCTGGGAGCGGACGGACCGGGTCGCCGAGCTCAAGTCCATCGCACTCTGAGAGGCACTCATGACGACCATCGCACCGCCCGAAACGGTCCCGCCTGACACGAACCGCGACTTCAAGGTGGCCGACCTTTCCCTGGCGGCCTTCGGGCGTAAGGAAATCGAGCTCGCCGAGCACGAGATGCCCGGCCTGATGGCGATCCGCCGTGAGTTCGCCGCCGCGCAGCCGCTGCGTGGCGCGCGGATCACGGGTTCGCTGCACATGACGATCCAGACCGCGGTGCTGATCGAGACCCTGACCGCGCTGGGTGCGCGAGTGCGCTGGGCCAGTTGCAACATCTTCTCCACCCAGGACCACGCGGCCGCCGCGGTCGCCGTCGGCCCGAACGGCACGTCGGAGCGGCCGTCCGGGATTCCGGTGTACGCCTGGAAGGACGAGACGCTGGAGGAGTACTGGTGGTGCACCGAGCAGGCGCTGCGGTGGCCGGCCGGGTGCGGCCCGAACATGATCCTCGACGACGGCGGTGACGCCACGCTGCTGGTGCACAAGGGCGCCGAGTTCGAGCACGCCGGCGCGGTCCCCGCACCGGACACCACCGACTCGGAGGAGTCCGCGGTCATCCTCGGCGTGCTGAAACGGTCGTTGCGGGAGGACAACGGTCGCTGGACCCGGGTCGCGGCCGGAATCAGGGGCGTGACCGAGGAGACCACCACGGGGGTGCACCGGCTGTACGAGATGCAGCGGGCCAGGACACTGCTGTTCCCGGCGATCAATGTCAACGACTCGGTGACGAAGTCGAAGTTCGACAACCGGTACGGCTGCCGGCACTCCCTCGTCGATGGCCTCAACCGGGCCACCGACGTACTGATCGGTGGGAAGGTCGCGGTCGTGTTCGGCTACGGCGACGTGGGCAAGGGCTGCGCGGAGTCGTTGCGAGGCCAGGGCGCCCGGGTCATCGTGACCGAGGTCGACCCGATCTGCGCCTTGCAGGCGGCAATGGACGGCTACCAGGTCGCCACCATCGACGACGTCGTCGCGACCGCGGACATCTTCGTCACCGCGACCGGCTGCCTGGATGTGATCACCGCCGAGCACATGGCGCGAATGAAACACCAGGCCATCGTCGGCAACATCGGCCACTTCGACAACGAGATCGACATGGCCGGCCTGGCCAAACGTTCCGACGTCACCCGGATCACCATCAAGCCGCAGGTCGACGAGTGGAAGTTCGACGACGGCCACTCGATCATCGTGCTGTCCGAGGGGCGGCTGCTCAACCTCGGCAACGCCACCGGACACCCGTCGTTCGTCATGTCCAACAGCTTCGCCAACCAGGTCATCGCCCAGATCGAACTGTTCACCAAGCGCGAGCAGTACCCGACCGGCGTCCACACCCTGCCCAAGCACCTCGACGAGAGGGTCGCCCGCCTGCACCTCGACGCCCTCGGCGTCAGGCTCACCGAGCTGACCAGGAAGCAGGCCGACTACCTCGGCATCCCCGTCGAAGGCCCGTACAAGGCAGACCACTACCGGTATTAGGCGGTGACCGGAATGCAGATCGTGGCGATCACAGGCTCGATAGCCACCGACCATCTGATGCGCTTTCCCGGCAGGTTCGCCGACCAGATCGTCGCCGACAAGTTGGCGACCGTCTCGCTGTCGTTCCTCGTGGACGACCTCGTCGTACGGCGGGGCGGTGTGGCCGCCAACATCGCCTACGGGATGGGGCAGCTCGGACGGCGCCCCGTCGTCGTCGGCGCGGTGGGACTCGACTTCGCCGAATACCGCGCGTGGCTGGAGCGGCACGGCGTCGACTGCGACCACGTCCAGGTGAGCAACTCCGCACACACCGCCCGGTTCGTCTGCACCACCGACGAGGTCATGTGCCAGATCGCCTCCTTCTACCCGGGTGCGATGCGGGAGGCCGCCTCCATCGATCTCGCGGCCGTCGCCCGCCGTACCGGCCGCCCGGATCTGGTCGTGATCGGCACTGACGATCCCGCGGCGATGCTGCGGCACGCGGCGACCTGCCGTCGGGAGGGGTGGCGGTTCGCCGCCGACCCGTCCCAGCAGTTGGCCGTCATGCCCGGTGAGGATGTGCTGGAATGCATCCGCGGCGCCGAGTACCTGCTCACCAACGAATACGAGGCGCACCTTCTCGCGTCGAAGACCGGCCTGTCGCAGGAGGCCCTGGCCGATCTGGTCGACGTCAGGGTGACGACGCTCGGTGAGCGCGGAGTGCACATCACCGAGCGGGGCTGCGCGCCGAGGCACGTCCCCGCCGTTGTGGTGTCCGAGCCGGTCGACCCGACCGGGGTCGGCGACGCCTTCCGCGCCGGTTTCTTCACCGGTCTGGCCTGGGGGCTGTCACTGCGGGAGGCCGCGCAGGTCGGCTGCCTCCTCGCCGCCTACACCCTCGAGACGGACGGCGCCCAGGAGTACGTGGTGGAGCCGGACCTCTTCTGCGCCCGACTGGCCGTGACCTACGGCGACGCCGACGCGATCAGAGTGCGCGACGCGTGGACGGGCTCGTCCCCACGGCAGACCCCGGATCTGGTCGGTGGTCGACACGAGCAGGCCGGCGTCGCTTGACTTCCTACACCGTAGAACTACTCTACCCCGTAGAGGTCTCTAGGGTGTAGGAGGAGTCAACCATGGCGACGCTCGGGCGCTGGTGCTTACGGCACAGGTACGTCGTGATCCTGATCTGGGTCGCGGTTCTCGGCGGTCTCGGCGTGTCCAACAGCGCCGTCGGAAGTGCGTACAACGACACCTTCTCCCTGCCCGGAACCGAGTCGACCAAGGCGCTGGACCTGCTGCAGCACTCCTTCCCGGCGACATCCGGTGACACGATCACCGTGGTATGGCACACCACCAACGGCTCGGTCGAGGACCAGGCCGTGCGTGACCGCATGACGTCGACGCTCCAACGTATCGACGACTCGGCGCACGTCTCCGGCGTGATGAGCCCGTACGGCGAGCTCGGCGGCACGCAAATCAGCGGCGACAAGAAGACGGCATACGCGCTGGTCAACTTCGATGACCAGGCGAACCAACTGCCCACCAAGGTCTTCACCGACATCATCGAGATCGGTGAGGACGCCCGCACCGACGGCCTCCAGGTGGAGCTGGGCGGCATCGCCATCCAGGCGAGCGAGCAGGGGCCGTCCTTCGGGGCCGAGCTGTATGTCGGGCTCATTGCCGCAGCCGTCGTACTCTTCCTCGCATTTGGCTCACTCGCCTCGATGTTCCTGCCGCTGCTCACCGCGATCGTCGCGCTCGGCGCCGCACTCTTCACCGTCGGATTGCTCAGCCACGCCATGACGATCGGCACCACGGCGCCCACCCTCGCCGCTCTCATCGGGCTCGGTGTCGGCGTCGACTACGCGTTGTTCATCGTGACGCGGCACCGCAACGGCATCAAGGCCGGACGTACCCCCGATGAGTCGATCGGCAACGCGCTGAACAGCTCGGGCCGCGCGGTCCTGTTCGCCGGCGGGACCGTCGTCGTGGCCCTGCTCGGCCTCTTCGTCCTTGACATCGCGTTTATCAGTGGCATGGCGGTCGGCGCGGCGGTCACCGTCGCGTTCACCGTGGCGGCGTCCTTCACCCTGCTGCCCGCGATGCTCGGCGTCATCGGCACCCGGGTGCTCAGCCGGCGGGAGCGCAAGCGGCTCGCCGAGTTGGGCCCGAGGGTCGACAACGTGGGCCGCTACTGGACGCGGTTCTCCGGCTTCGTGCGTCGCCGCCCCGCCATCCTGGCTCTGTTCTCGCTGGCCGTCATGGCGGTACTCGTCATCCCGTTCTTCTCGCTCCGGCTCGGCGCCGCCGATCAAGGCAACCTCCCCGAGGAGACGACGGCCCGCCGCTCCTACGACCTGCTCGCGCAGGGCTTCGGGCCCGGCTTCAACGGTCCGCTGCTGCTGGTCGCCCAACTGCCGCCCGGTGGCGGCGGTGACGCCACCCTCCAGACGCTCGCCGATCGGGTCAAGGCGACCCCGGGCATCGCCGCGGTCAGCGTGCCGATTCCCAACGAGGCCGGCACGGCGGCCATCCTGCAGGCGATCCCGACCACCGCACCGCAGGACGAGGCGACCACCAAGACGATCGCCAGGCTCCGGGGCGACGTGATCCCGTCGGTCACCCAGGGCACCGGGGTAACCGTCCACGTCGGCGGCCTGACCGCGATTTTCGACGACTTCGCGGAGGTGTTCGCCGACAAGCTGCCGCTGTTCATCACGGTCATTGTGGGGCTCGGCTGTCTGCTGCTGCTCATCGCGTTCCGCAGCATCGTCGTCCCGCTCACCGCCGCCGCGATGAACCTGCTCGCCGCCGGAGCCTCGTTCGGTGTGGTGATCGCGGTCTTCCAGTGGGGTTGGGACATCAACCTCATCACCATCGGCAGAGAGGGGCCGATCGAGTCCTACCTGCCGGCGCTGATGCTGGCCGTCCTCTTCGGACTCTCGATGGACTACCAGGTGTTCCTCGTGAGCCGGATTCACGAGGAGTGGGTCAACACGCGGGACAACGGCCGGGCGGTCCAGGTGGGGCAGGCCGAAACCGGCCGGATCATCACCGCCGCCGCGACCATCATGATCCTGGTGTTCGGCTCCACCGGTCTCGGCGACGAGCGGACCTTCTCCGAGTTCGGCATCGGGCTCGCGGTCGCGGTCGCGCTTGACGCGTTCATCCTGCGCACGTTCCTGGTGCCCGCGGTGATGCATCTCCTGGGACGGTCCAACTGGTGGCTGCCCGGCTGGCTCGACCGGATCCTGCCGCACGCGTCGATCGACCCGCCTGACGACTACCGGACCTCGACACCGTCGAATCTGCAGACCACCGTCGCCAAGTAGGGGCTGGCAGCGGCCGGCGCCGGCCCCCAGCGTGGGCGGGGCCGCCCCGGGCCCGGGGGAGGGGTGGCCCGGGAGTTGACACATAGGGG